>JBNLEN010000044.1:0-40390 GCA_050304975.1 Polyangiaceae bacterium | reverse complement strand
CAGTCCCAAAGTCAACTGCGGGCCACGTTGAAAGCGCAAGCGCGCGTGCAGAGTCGACCCCGCCAGCCACACGTCACCCAAGCCGAGGCCTACTCCCCGCGCACTTCCACCGGCACTCATGAAGCCGTGAATGGGCTGACCCAAACGTTCGCGTTCCCTGCGGCGAGCTCGCTCCGCTTCGCGCTTGGCTCGGCGCTCGGTCCGCAGACGTCTGAGCGACAAGCGCCGCGCCAATTCGGCCGATACCAATGCGATGCGCCGCGCGAGCAATGCAGAACCACCTTGTGCGCCGAGCCGCCGCTGGCCCTCCAGCTCCCCTCGGTCCCAGAGCTGCACGACGAGCTGGTTGTCATCCGCCAACACTCGGACGTAGACGCCCGAGTACTGGTCGGCGGCTTTAGCGTCGTGCGGCGCTCTGACGTCGACGTCACTCAGCTCGAGCGAGACCAGGCGTCGAACCAACTCCGGAGGTACCCACTCTTCGACCGCTGGCCAAACCTCGACCACGACGCGCGTGTGGGCTCGCGCGTCCGGAGCAACAACGAATGCCCCCAACGCGACGAGAAGTATCAGCCATCGCAACCCGGCAAGTGGCAAACCGAGCCGGACGGAGCCGAGCTTACTGGTTGGGCGACTGCTCAGGAGCGTCTGACGTGGGCTCTTCCGCCGGTTCGTCGCCAGTTTCCGGAGTGGGTGCCCCTGCATCGCTCGCTGTCGCTGCACCGAGAAGTCGCTCCCGCAGGCTTTCCACCTCGTCGCCGTGCCGTGCTTCTGGGAAGTCGCTCTCATATTGGGCCAAAAGCTCGCGCGCCCTCGCTCGCTCGTCCCGCTCTACCGCACTTCGGAGCTCTCGTAAAAGCGCGTCCTCGGCAAAATCACCACGAGGAGAAAGCGAGCGATACACGGCGAATGCTTCGGCCGCGCCGCGAGCGTCACCCGAGCGCTCCAACATGTTGCCGAGACTGAACGCCGCCAAGGGTGCAGTTTGGCTATCCCGAAATTCAACCACGATGCGGCGCAGCGAAGCGAGCGCCCGCTGCCGCTGCCCCGTGGCGCGAGCCACGTCCGCCAACAGCATCAACTGCTCGGGATCCGCGGAGGCTAACGCCGCCTCAAATCCACCGACCTGCCCGATCTGCTCGAGCGCAGCCTCGTACTCTCCACCGTTCGCCAGGCGCTGCCAGCGCGGGGGCTCCGGGGGCTTGATTGCCTCGACAACCGGAGCCGGCTCCAGCGGTTCCAACGCGTCAACACCGAAGCTGTCCGCGGGGTCCCCGGTCACGGCCGGCTCTGCCTCAATCGCCGGTGCGTGCCTCACGCGCCGACTCGGGTGGTCTTTCTTCTGGGCGCCGCGGCTGGGATGCTCCGCAAGCGGCGCCTGCAGGGAACTCTGCCGCGGATGCAACGGAGCCTGCATGCTCGCCGGCTCCACCGAAGGCGGCGGCTCAGCGTGAACGGCGGCCTGCTGGAGGCGGGAACTATCGTCCAGACCCTGCCCCACCCACAGTCCTAAGCCGAAGGTAGCGCCAGCAATGACCAAGGCCCAAGCCACGGGTGGGCGTCCAGCCTTGACCTTGGCGGGAGCATCCAGCTCCTCTTCCAAGCGTTGCCAGACCCGCTCAACCGCCGCGGGCGCTCCGCAATCGCGCAGATCCTCATCCCGGAAGCGAGGCTCTTTCACGCTTCCTCCACGATGGTTCGGTGCTCAGGCTGGCTGGACACGAAGTGAGAATCCAAAAACCGCTGCGCACGCTGAATCCGGCGCTTAGCCGTTGCTAGAGAACAGTCCGCGAGTAGCGCGACATCTTCCAAGCGATTGCGCTCGACGTAGCGCAAAGTCCAGGCAATGCGCTCATCAGCTGGCAGTACGCGCAGCAGCGCGTAGAGCTGAGCCAACTCAGCGCGGACCTCAGGTCCGGCGTGATGTGACGCCACGCTCTCCAACTCAACCTGATCCGGAACAGCCAGACCCAGGCCGCGCAGGATGCGCGAGCGACGCAGACGAGTGCGCACCAGGCTGACCACGATACTGCCCAGCCAGGAGCTAAACGAAGAAGCATCCCGCAGCTGCGCCAGCTGTGAGTGAGCCTTCAAGAAAGCATCATGAACGATGTCTTCAATATCAGTGGAGCTTCCCTGGAGCCTCACGGCCAGGTTGAACGCGAAGTTCGCGTGGCGCCGATACAATTGCTCGAAGGCGCTGCGCTCACCCCCGAGCACCATCGCGACCAACTGGCCGTCGTCCAATCCCAGCGCTCGGCTCGATGCAGGACTTTCCGACGAAGGATGTTGCTCTGGCGAACCGCCGAACTCGGCGCGCTCCCGAAGCCGCGCACCAGAAGCAGCCCCGGCTTCCGACCCATCTCGCGATGGCTCAGCTACCGGCTCGGAGACGTCAGACTCCGAAACTAGCTTCAAATGAGGGGCGCCCATTGGATCCATGGATAGACGAACGCATGGTACTTTTCGGCTCACGGCAAGCGACAACGATTTCGAACGTCGGGTCTTACGCAGAATCGGCCCAGTAGCCCAATTGCTCTTGGGCGTGAGCCGTTCCGAACCGACGATGCATCAAACCCTCGAGTCGGGCATTCGCTCGGCGCACTGAATCCTTTAGGAGGACTTGAAAAATGAAGACTCTCGCAATCGTTTCCGCTGTTTCTATGGCTCTGTTCTCTGTCGCTTGTGGCGGCAGCACCCCCGAGGCTGAGGTTCCCGAGGCTGCTGAGGCTGGTGACGCTGCTGAAGAAGCTGCTCCCGCTGAGGAAGCTCCGGCTGAAGAAGCAACCGAAGAAGCTCCGGCTGAAGAGGGCGCTGCTGACGAGGCTGCTGAAGAGGGCGGCGACGAGGCTGCTGAGGAAGCTCCGGCAGAGTAATTCGCCCCTAGCTTTGAGCCATCTGGCTCAAGCAAGCACGGCCCGGTTGGTCAATCCATCCGGGCCGTTGCTGTTTTGTCGACTTGCAGTCTCGAGCAGCTTTGCTGGTCGCGAGCAAGCCGGCAGAATTTTTCAATTGCACGACCTACAGCTGAATCCTGAGCTGGACTCTATAACTGCACAACGAGGCGGGTGCGACCGACCAATATCTCGTCGCCATTTTGCAGTTCGAACTCACCACGGATGCGCACGAACAACCCGGTGCGAGAGCCCAGATCCGTGAGCACCACCGTTCCGGCTTGCTCTTCAACGATGCAGTGCTGCTGATCGACCAGGGGATCATCTGCGAACACCAGGTCGCCCACGGCGGAGCCGATTTGCAGGGTGTTGCCCCGCGCCACGACGCACGCGCCCAGCGCCCCGCCTTCAAAGACTTGAGTCACGCGAAAGGAAGACGGCCACTTGGGTGAAGAGTAGAAATAGGTTGGGTCAGGATCCGGACCGTCGTTGGGAATCGGGTTCTTGTCGATCCGGAGCAGCTGATCTCCCACGACAAACTCATCACCCAGCTCAAGCTCTACGGGAGTGCGGATGCGAAGGAACACCCCGTTGCCGCCGTCCAGGTCCTCAATGTAGAGCCGACTCTGGCGAAACGACAGCACCGCTTCTTCGGGGTGGCAGAACTTCTCTCCATCCAACGTGATGGAACCTTTGGACCCGATGACTGCGATGTCGGAGATGGGTTGGTAGCTGGTGGGACCGCCACCCAGGCTGCGCAACACCTGCATCGTGTAGAGCGGCTTGTTTGTGACTGGTTGCGCCTCACTCTCGTGGAGACTCTGGCGATCCTTGGGCTCACTGCGTTTGCCCTTGGTTAGTCGCTTGACGATGTCGTCTCGCGGCGGCTCGGTCAGCAGCACCATATCGCCGCCCGGCTCTGTGCCCTCGATCACGCCATCAAATCGTCCGTCGCGCAGAGCCAACACCATTTCCATGTGTTGGGCCTTCATCAAGTTGCGCACGAATTCGGCGACGTCGTCCTGTTCGGCCAGGGAGTGCCCATACTCACGCTTGTGACTCTTGATGACTCGGCCACCGTCAGCGAAGAGATGGGTGATGATATGGGGCGCGTCGAGGCCACTGTCTTCGGTCTGAACGTGGAAGACCGTACCGCGACTCTTGATGTTGTTGTTAAAGCCCATCTGGGCCTTGCGGAACGTCGGCTTGCGAAACTCTGCCTCGAGCTTGGAAAGCGCCTCATCCGTATAGGTCGCGATCGCTTGCTCTAGCAGCGAATGGTCACCGCTGATGCCTTCCATTCGCTCGAAAGCGTTCTGCGCCACCGTCGAGCTCGGATCCACGCGCAGAGCTTCTGCGAGCAGCTGTTGCCCCTGCGCATCGTTGGGACCTTGCGCTGACCATGCGCACAAGATCTGCACGGCCTCGTCCGGCCGCTCTTTTTCGACCAGCCACTTGGCTACGCGGGCTGCTTTTTCGCGCAGCGGGTCCACGCTGGTACTCATCATCTGGAACAATCGCGAGGTCTACGCCCGAGCGCAAGAGGTTTGCGGGCCAAAAACAACACCGCGCCAAGCTCGAAAAACCGCAGCCCCAAAACCCACAGCCGCAGCCACGCCGTGCCGCGGGCCAACGGGCGCGCCGGCGTCCTCGCACGAAATTGGCTCTCTAACTGACTCACCACAATGGCGTCATCAGGGCGCAGCCATGGCGCAGTCCTCGGGGCAGCGGTCAACTTCCCTTTGCCCCTGACAGACACCGTCTCCGCACATTGCATTACCCATGCGGCAATCCACCGGGCAGTTGAAACGGTTTTCCCCCATCACGCATTCACCATCACCGCAGCTGATGGAACCAGGTTCGCAATCCGCCGGACAATTCGACGAGTTTTCGCCATCCGAACATTCTTGGTCGCCGCAAAACTTGCCGCCATCACAATCCTCTGGGCACCCAGCGAGCGTCTCCCCGAACCCACAGTAACCGTCGCCACAGAAGGGCATGGTCTGGACTGCACAGTCAGCGGGACAGGTACTGGGCGTCTCACCGTCGGAGCAGGTGCCGTCACCGCAGAACAGCACCGGCATCTCGCAGTCGTTCGGACATGAGCGCGGAGCCTCGAACGCACCGCAAACGCCATCGCCACAAGTGCCGCAATCCGCCGCGCACATCTGGCTCATCGCTTCGTCAGCAGTGCACTGCCCATCGCCGCAAGAGTTGCAGTCCTCGGCGCAGTTGTCTGGCGTTTCGCCGACGCCGCAGATCTGGTCCCCGCAGACGGCGCAATCCTGCTGACAGTTGTCTGACGTCTCGTCCTCTCGACAGAGCCCATCGCCGCAGAACCCGCAATCTCGGGGGCAACTTCGAGGAGTCTCGTCCGCATCGCAACGCCCATCGCCGCACTCGCCGCCCGGGGGCGCGTCATCGTCGACGGCAGAATCATCCGCAACGTCATCCACTGAGTCATCCGGGGGTGCGTCGTCTACCGCGTCATCGTCACTCGGCCCATCGCCCGAACTGTCGTCTGAATCGCTGTCGTCCCCACCGCAGCTTTCGTCAATCCCGCAGTCGTCCGAGCAATCCTCGGAGCAGTTCGAGGCATCCTCGCCGAAGTCGCAGACTCCGTCTCCACACGGTCCAATCGGACGCAGCATGTCAGGATCGCCTTCGTTGCCGCTCCCCACCTGCGCTCGGCCACAGCCCAGCAGCGCAATCGCCGCACACCAGGCAAAGCGCTGAAGGCGTCGACTACGCCGAGCGCGGCGAACCTCGCCGCCCAATGCTCCCAGGCCGTCGTCAGCCTGGACGCCCCGATCGACGAGTGAACGTTTAGCAAGAATAGACAAGATCAAGTCGGGGTTTGTTTGAGGAGGTGCCAGAGCGCGGTCAATCGGGCAGGCTCACCAGTTCAGGCAGCTCCCAGCAGTGTAGCAGGCAGATCGCCCAACCGCGGCCCCCCTGAGACGCGCCGTGCCTAAGCGAAACGATTGCTCATGCGTTCAGATTGGGGCGTCTGGGGGCCGCGTTCCCATCTCGCCAGATGCCCCACGAAAATCGCGGGCCGAAAACGCTCCTGACCACCTTGAACAGTGGCGCAACTGGTACTAAGTTCCGCCTCCCTTTTGACAAGGCAGATAGACCCATGAAACCCGAGATCCACCCCGAGTACGAAGCGATCAAGGTCACCTGTGCGTGTGGCGCTAGCTTTGAGACGCGCTCCACCAAAAGAGGCGACGCGCTTCAGGTCGACATCTGCTCTGCCTGCCACCCCTTCTACACGGGGAAGCAGCGCTTCGTAGATACCGCCGGACGCATCGACCGCTTCCGCAAGAAGTTCAATCTTCCGGCTTCGAAATAGGGCGTCGCTCAGCCCAGCATACTGCTCGCGGGACCGCTATACGGCCGTAGCAGCGTGCTGGGGTCGCCCGCGCCAGGCTTGTTATGATGCCCCCTTCCGGGTTACGGCCTGAGGTAACGCCATGATCCCCGTCGACAAGCTTGAAGCCGTGGTCCGTCGCAAGTCGGAGCTGGACCAGCTCCTCTGCGACCCGGCTGTCGCATCGGACGCGAAGAAGCTGCGGAGCCACAATCAGGAGCTGGGACACATCGCGCCCATCGTCGCTGCCTTTGAAGAGTGGAAGGACCTCGACAAACGAATCGCAGAGGACCGCGAAGCGCTGGACGATCCAGAGCTCGGTGAATTGGCGGCCGAGGAGCTGCCTGAACTCGAAGAAGAGATCAGCCAACTGGAGCAGCGGATTCACGTACTGCTCCTGCCCAAAGACCCCAATGACGAGCGCAACGTCGTGCTCGAGATCCGCGCTGGCACTGGCGGAGAAGAAGCGGCTCTGTTTGCTAGCGACTTGTTTCGCATGTACACGCGCTACGCCGAGGCGCAGCGCTGGCGCGTTGAAATCATGAACACCAGCGAAGCGGCAGCTGGCGGATATAAAGAAATCACCGCACTGGTGTCCGGCGATCGCGTGTATTCGCGTCTCAAGTTCGAAGCCGGGGTGCATCGCGTTCAACGCGTGCCTGTCACCGAAACCCAGGGCCGGATCCACACGTCGACGGCGACTGTGGCGGTACTGCCCGAGGCCGATGATGTCGAAGTCGAACTCGATGACAAGGACCTTCGCTTCGACATTGCCGCCGCCGGAGGACCTGGAGGGCAGGGCGTCAACACCACCAACAGCGCCGTGCAGGTGACGCACCTACCGACGGGCATGATTGTCAAATGCCAAGATGAGCGCAGCCAAATCAAGAACAAGGCGCGCGCTTTGAAGGTGCTCAAGAGTCGGCTGCTCGATCTCGAAATCCAGCGCCAAGCCAACGAGGTGCGCGATGAACGCCGCAGTATGGTTGGTTCAGGTGAACGGTCTGAGAAAATCCGCACCTACAATTTTCCGCAAAATCGCGTCACGGACCACCGCATCGGCCTGACGCTGCACAAGCTGGATCGCGTGATTGAAGGAGACTTAGAGGAGATCATCTCCGCAGTCAGCGCTCACGACCAAGCTGAACGCTTGAAAGGCGAAGAACAAGCGTTCTGATGAAACGGTGATGGCATTGAGCGACGACTCCCCCCCCCGCCAGCCCGGGTCGCGGCGTCCACCACCACTCGACGCCGACGCTCTTCTTTGCGCCTTGGTGCTCGCTCCCGGCACCTATTCCCGCAACCGTTTCTTCCAACTGTTTGAGGTTCCTCAGCTCAAGCGCGCCAGGCGTCGCGCCAAACGCGTACGTGGGATCATCCGACAGCTGTTGGGACAAGGCCGAGAACCTGCCGAGATCGTCGGCGAGCGGGTGCTCGAGGATCGCGTGCTCCTGCGCTTCCAGATCCGGGATCTGAACTACCAGCGCACGACTTCGCTCTCTCCACTCGAGGCCGCGCTGATCCACTATTCGCTCAATAAGCAGCAAGGGGCTCCGGTGAGCGAGGAAGACCGCAAGCTGGTTGAAAACGCCCTAGTTAGGCTCGGCGGCGCCCTAGAAGCTGATATAACGAGTACTCAGGAAGACTCATGACGGGGCGATTGATTATCAGCATGCTGCTGGCGTGCACCGCTACTTGGAGCTGTGGAGGCGGCCAGGCGAGCGGTGGTAGCACCAACACTCCCGAAAGCCAAACCTCGGACTCGGAAGGCGACTACGCGAGCGATGACTTTGGGGGGGACGCTAGCGAAGAAGCACCAGTGCAAAATCCCTGCGCTGACGGCAGCTGCACGAGCTGTGGTGACAACGTGTGCTTGGAAGGCTTCTTCTGTGACGAACAAGCCCAGGCCTGCAGCTGGCTTCCCCAATGTGCCGATGACTTCAGCTGCTCCTGTCTGAAGCAGACGCTCACCGACTGCAGCTGTAGCGAGCGCGAAGGCGGCGTATACGTGTCATGCGAATAGGCCGGTCCCTGGCCAGCACTATGCCCAATTCGGACTGCGACTCTTTCGGACCGCGACTTGTAGACCTTACGGCTTGTGCACGAGCGCAATGATGCGCGGAGCCTTCGAGCCGAAAAACACGCCCGGGGTGGTTACGTTGCCACTCACTTGCGACACGGCGAAGCCAATCTTGTGCAGCATGCGTCCGAGCTCATGCAGCCCGTAGACGCGCATCGAGTAGAACCATTCCCGGTTTCTGCCGTCATCCAGCATTACCGTGCGCTTGACGCACAGGCGACTGGTGATGAAATCCAGATGCATGTCATCCATGCAAACGCAGCCATCACCCTCGAACCAGTTTTGGCTGGGTTGCTGCTCGACGATGAAGTCGCGGTTCGGGATGTCCAGCAAGAAGCTACCGCCAGGCTTCAAGGCCTTGAAGATGCGCTTGAGCACATGCTTGTTCTTCTCCTCTTCGAAGTAGCCGAAGCTGGAGTTCCAAAGCAACACTCCATCGAACGCCTGGTCGTACTCGATCTCACGCATGTCCTGAGTGATGAAGTCGACCTTCTCGTTCTCGCGAATGGCCAAGTCTCGAGCCCGAACGAGCTGAGCTGTGGACAGATCGATCCCAACAGTCTTGTAGCCTCGCTTGGATAGGGCAACCGCGTGCAATCCTTCACCGCAAGCGACGTCGAGGATGGCCCCGCCCTTGGCTAGGCCTAGCGAGTCTTCAATGAAGTCGACCTCGCGTTTGGCTTCCTCTGGGTCAAGCTCGTAGTTGGTGCGCTCGAAGTCTTCTCCGAACATCTCCTCCCACCACTGGCGCTTTCGGCCGTCACCATCGGAAAAGCTGGTCTTGGGGGGTGGGCGCGGAGGCAGGCTGCGCCGCTTCCTGCGAGGGGGAGCCTCGATCGCTGGAGTGTCTTGAGGAGTGACTTCTGTCAGCTCCTCTTCGTCGATGGTTTCCAGGTGTTCGTCTGACGGGGGCGGACCATCGAGGTCCACAGCAGTGGGCGTCGGCGGTGGACCAGGCACCTCTTCGACGATCGGGATCTCCGGAGACGGTTCAGTCTCTGGCGGCTCAGGCTCTTGCAGCGTCTCGTACTTGAGTTGCTCTTTCAGCAGTTCGCGGCGCAGCGCAGGAGTCTCAGGGGGAGTCGGCGCATCCGAGTTGGGCGGTCGATCCGAGAGTCTCGCTTTGGGCGGACGCGAACTGGGTCGCTTCAAGACGCGGGCCGGCGCGGACGCTGGAGACGCTGGCGCAGGCGGTGGAGACGCTGGCGCGGGCGGTGGAGACGCTGGCGCGGGCGGTGGAAACGCTGGCGCCACCGCGTCGGCCTGAGCGTAATGAGTGTCTTGCGGCGGATCCGTAACCACCACGTCAACCGCCGGCTCCGAATCCTCGTACTTGGCGGGTTCGGCTTGAGCGGCCACCTCGACTGAGGCGGGTGGCTGTGGCGCTGGCGGCTCAAACGCTGCGGGCTGAGTCATGACCTCGGCCGAAGGAGGCGCCGGGGGTTGTGACGGCACGATACCCACCGGAGGATTAGATGGAGGGGGTGGTCCCTTCGGTCCTCCGGTCACGTCAATCACACGCATCGGCGTCATCACCACAGCAGACGACGACGGCTTGGACTCGCGTGGGGCTTCAACTTCTTCCGCCGGCAGTTGAATGTCCGGCTCAGACTTTGGCTTGGGCGGCGGCGCCAAACGCGAGCTGGGCACCCCAGCGCCAAAATTCGGTAGCGTGCCCGGCTTGACCGCATCTGGACGCGGGACCGCCGGTGTTGGCGACCCGGAGTCGGCCGGCTTTGCGGCATCCGCGTCTTTGCCAGCCATCAGCCGTTCACCAGACTCTCGCCGAGCAGGACCGGCCCTCGGTGCTCCGTCATGTTTCCACCATCGCGGAACAGCACCACAACCGTGGACCCGAGATGGAACATGCCGAGCTCATCCCCGCGACTGACGGGAACAGATGGCGAGATCTCATGCTCGCCGGGAGGCGTATCTTTGCCCCCAATGACTCCAATTGTGATCCTGCCCACGATCGTCGCGCCCACCAGAATGACGGTGACTTTGCCCAGCTTATCACTGTCGATAGTCACGGCAACGCGCTGATTGCGCACGAACAGGTCGGGCACATGCTGCTCTCCGATGGCGTTCACCGGAAACAGATCCCCTGGCATGGAACGCACCATATTGATGTGCCCATCGACCGGGCTGTGCACCCGGTGGTAGTCGCGCGGATGTAGGTACACGACCGCAAAGTCGCCGTTGGCGTAGTAATCGCGGTCCTGGCGGCAGCCGGTCAACTCACCTACATCGTAGGGGCGCCCCTTCACGACAATCCGACTGGCCCCCTGCTTATCGATGCTATCGACGCGCCCTGCGGCCACGAGTTTGCCGTCCGACGGACTCACGACGTCGACTTCGTCGATGCGCCGCGCGCCCGGACGAAGCCTGCGCGTAAAGAACTCATCAAAAGTGCGGTAGCCGTCTGCTTGCTCCGCTTCGCTGAGATTCACGCCATATGCGCGGGAGTAGATCTTTGAGGCGGTTTCGGCCACTAGCGGCGGTAGAGGCTGTTCACACAGCCTGCCCACCGCACGACTCAGCCGAACGCGGGGCACGAAGCGCAGTAGCTTGGCGGCAGCGTATGTGGCGATAGTCAAAAGAAATCCAGAAGGGCTCAGTCCAAGGAAAAAGCAAAGAGCGCAGGCGGAAGGCTCTAACGAATGGGGCTCCGGGTTGGAGCCTTGCTGCACGGGCTCGTAGCTCGCCGAATCGTAGGGTCAATTCCCCTCAGTGGTCAATGACGCACGATCTTTCGCGCGGCCGCACACAGCCTGCGTCGGTTCTTGTCCGATGGCTCCGGCACGTCGGCGCCACTTCGGGAAGTAAGGCCTCCCTCACCCTCGCACGCAGCTTCCACCCCCAGCGGGTCGATCGCGATCGCCAGTTCCAGCAGATGCTGGGCCCGGCTTGGATCTGGCTGGGGCGCCTGCATCAGCGTTCGGCCCTTAACCCCAAGCCAACCGCCGTGCAGAGAGCCCAGGGTATCCAGGCTGCCGATCGCCTGCCCCACGTCGCCCTCGCCTCTGGCTAAACGATTTGCAGCCGCGCGGAAGCGGACCGCCGGTTTGTCTGGAGCGCCTTCGAGCGCATGGTCGAGGTAGGTGCCTGCGTGCGCCAGGTGACCGCGTTCAGTCATCAGGTCACCCAATCTCACACTTTGCACTACGTTTCCTCCACCCGCCTTACTCCCCTCGTCACCTTTGGGCTTCTCGGGTAGCGCTCGCAGATGCTTTTCCCAGCGAGCGATCCAGTACCTCAATGGGAAGCCGGTTATGCTCTGCATGACTTTGTCCGCGTCTCGGGTTCCGAGGCCCTTCATATCCAGCAGCAGTAGTGTGAAAGCCCCCTTGCCGTTTTCGCGGATCCAAAAATCCATGAAGCTTTCCACCTCGGCGTAAGAGATGGCTGCCGCCTGCGGTGTGGGCAGCATGGCGATGGACGGGCCAATCCGATCGATCCCGACGGAGTTGCCCGAGAGCAGGGCGTTGCGCGCCACCTCGTGGGGGTCAGGTATCTCGTCAAAGGGTCTCACCTGGCGCCAGCGATCCTCCTCGCGTTTGGCGATCCCCTCCTGGAGCCACAACGGCGCAAAGTCCCGACTGCCTCGCGTCAGCGCCAGATGAGTCAGTTCATGGGCCAGAGTATCTTGCCAGGGGTAGCCATATTGAGGCGCGCGCGGCGTCAACATCGTAATGCGCCCCCAACGTGCCACTCCAACCGTACCCGTGGTTTCTGCGGCCTCTAGAGGCAAGCCGCTGACTGCCGAGAGCGAAAACAGATCCCGCACGAGATCGATTCGGATCGGGTCGGGCAAGCGCACGCCGAGATCTGCCGCCAAGGTTTCGCGAGCTTTGGCAGCGACCTCTGCGATGTAGGGCACCAGCGGCTGGTCGTCGGCATCTTGCAGGCGAACCCAAACCCCGCGCTGTTCATCTTCTACGATAACCGAGCCAGCAGTTGCGCGAGCGCAGGTCCGAGCCAACTCCGCCAAGCGCACGGCATCGGGCCGGTCTGTTACCGTCGAAAGGATAGCTTCCGCGGAGTCACAGTCACCGGTGTACACCGCCAAACGAGCGCGCTGAAACGCCAAGTTGGGTGACGCGCTATCGACTTGCTCCAACAATTCCGAAGCACGTTTGACATCCAATTCGGTGATCGCGTTGGCCACGTCCTGTACGCTGGCCTTATCAAACAACCCCGCAAACGCATTCGGGGGGGAAAGCGAGGGCGCCGAAACTGGTCCACTGGAAAGCTGAACGCCCAGGATGGCCAGGCCCGATACCAGCAAGCTCAACCCTGAGCGGCCCCAAGCCGGATGAACTTTCATCGAAGCAGCCCCTCCGCGTAGCGCTTGACGGCTTTCGATAGCCGTCCGCCACCGCGCTTGCCCAGTCCCTGAAGCACACGACGACGAAACTCCTCGGCGCCATTGTCGGCCTCGGGATCGGGCACGTCACCTCCGGTACCCACCCGGCGCTTGCCAGTCTGCTCGCCATCTGGTCCCCGCTGATCCTGCTCCTCGCCACCGGTCTGGCCAGTCTCAGACTCTTCCAGCAGACGTTGGGCGCTGCGCTGAAGATTCAAGCCCACTTCGCCTTCGCCGGACCTCAGGCGATTGGCTGCCTCCTCCATGAATCGCTGCGCCTGGGACAACCGGTCCCGGACATCTTGGGGGAGTGCCGCCTGGCCGCTGGCCTCCTCCGACATGCGACGAGCGCGCTCGCTGAGCTCGCGCTCCAGCTCACCGATTTCGGAGAGGGACTTCTGAGCAGCCTGCTCTTTCTGTTGTTGGATCTGGCGCTGGAGTTGCTCCGCCCAGGCGATCTGCTCCTTCAATTCGCTGAGGGTGCGTTGCAGCTGTGCCTGCGTCTGGGGATCGACCCCTCGACGCTGAGCATCTTCCGCAGCAGCGCGAGCTCGCCGACCGCTCTCTAAAGCCTCGTCCAGCGCCAAACGCTCGAGGTCATGCGCCATGGCTCCAGTGTGTTCCCGGGCCAAAGCGGCCGACGCTCGACCGGTACCAGGGCGTTCGCCTGGCTGAGGCAAGTGCACAGCGGAGCGCCGCAGTTGTTCGGCACGTTGCTTGGCTTCCTCACTCAGTTGTTCTGTCTCTAGGCCGCTCTCCGCAGAGTCCAGAGCCATGCTCGTTCGGTCGACTGCGTCGCCGTGCTCCTGGGCGAGACGTGCCAAGTCTTCCGCTAGGCGATTGAAGTCCTTGTCGGCCTGGGAAGGATCTCCCTGGGCATCAGTGCCCGAGCCGCCGCTGCGCCCTCCCCCGGACTCAGTCCCACCGCCGCCGCCACCCTTGGAACTGTAGGACGGATTAGGACGATGCAGACGCGCCGCCATGTGCAACGCAGCCAGCTCCGCGTGCATCATGTCCAACTGCTCTCGCGAGCGTGTGACGCGGCCTAGATCCGCCAATGCGACGTTGCCCAAGTCCGCTCCGAGCACACCCAACGCCTGCAGCTGCTTGGCGCCATCGCGCAGCACGCTGATCGCAATATCCAAGCGCTCGACCCCAGCATCCCGAGCCTCTGACTCCTGCGCCTGCCGAGCTCCCAAGGCCGCTTCTTCAGCGACGTCACCGAGTTGTTTGGCGACGGCTTGCGCGTCGCGGAACGCCAAAGAACCCAGCGGCGAATCAATCGCCAGTACTGCCTCTTCTGTGGCTTTTAGTTCATTTCGCTTGTTGCGGTACGCCAAACGCAGGCGCTCCAATTGCCCGCGCGCGAAGTTGAGCCAGCCCCTAGGTACCGCCAACCCCTGGTATTCCTTAGCCAGAGAGTCCAAACCCTCGGTCTCGAGCTTGGTCAACTCCTCCAGGAGTTGTCGGCGCGCTTCGGCCTTTGCTTTGGGCTCTTCGATCGCATCCAGTTCGATGCGCTTTCCGAGAAAGTCCACGAGACGGTCCCGCAAAGCTTTCAGCGCTGCGTAGCGTGCGTTCTGGGGAGAGCCGACCGTGGGCGGTTTCAAGACGATCGGAGCGCTTTGCCCCCACTTGCTGCCCTGACGTGCGTCGTTGTCGCGCGCTTCGATGCGCACGGTGACCGGCAGGAATATTCGCTTCAGGAACGCGTCGTGCGGGTACAGAACATACCCCCCGGAAGCGCGGCGCTTGTCGCTTGGGTAGCGTTCCAGGGTGCGGCGCTCGATGCGCCCTCCAGAGCGCAACACCAGGTCCACCTGGCTGATGCTGTGATCGTCGATGGCTGACCAGCGCAGCTCCAGCTTCTCCAACTTGTCCAGCTCATGCTCCGCTGGAGCTCCTTCTAGCTGCACGCTGGGAACGCGATCTCGTTGGGAGTGCAATTGCAGCACCCGCGGCTCATGGATCAATACGTCACCGAATTTGGCAGCAACTTTGAGCTCCACGGTGCGTGTCAGCGTCCAGTGTGCAACCAGCGCACCCGAGCCATCGTCAACGAACGGCACTTGCTCGACGCCGTCCGTCAAGACCAGCTCGCGGTCCTGGTGCAGTGCTCGGCCGCGCACGCTCAGCTCAGTTCCCTCCGGCAGAACGGCCGCGGAATCCAGAGCCAGCACGCTATCCTGCTGTCGCAAATAGCTCGGTGGACGGCCGTCGATACGCGGTCGCTCGAGCCAGCGCATGTCGACTGGAGCGCGACCGTTTCGAGCCGCCAGTACATCCAGTCCCTCGAGCAGACGCAGCGGAGCCGCAACCGCCACCAGCGTGGAGGTACCAAGAAGCAGCAGGGCCAGCTGAGCAAAGATGCGGGCTCGGCGTTTGCCGAGATTCGAGACCGCGTCCAAGCTGGCACGCTGAACTAGACGCTCGAAATGCAAGTCAGCGAGCTCCGCCGATTGCCCGCGCAGCGACTGCTTCTGCTCCAACAAGTTAAACGCGCGCAGCGTGCGTTCACCCAAGTCTCGCTGCGTCGAGATCAACACCTTGCGGATCACCTGTCCGGGAGTGGACAGCGAGCGGCGTGCTCGAAGAGCACGAACGACCAGCAGCAACAGCGCCGAGGCCACCAACGTCGCTGCGGCCGCGCGGGCGCTCAGGGTCCCACCGCGCGCGACGTGGGCCGCCGCCACCACACTGAGCAGCAGCAGCGCGAAAACCGCGCGCGCCACCGACGAACCGACAGCCTTGCGGTAAGATTGGACGAGCCGGGCTAGACCTGGATGCACCGCGCCAGCATAGCAACCCTGGACGAGCGAGACGAGCCCTGCCCGACGCGAGCGCGGCCGATGATGGTCTCGGGCGAACGCGCCCTCAATTGCTGCTACTCTCCCCCTGTGGCGGATCCGCTGATACGCAAGCTGGCCAGTCTGCACGAGCCCGAACTGCGCTTCGATTGGCTCGCAAGCTGGCTGTCGCAGACGCCACCTGAAACCCTCGGTCCAGCTCTGGAGCAACTGCTAGAGCGCGCCGGCGCTTTCGAGACAGCCGCCCTTTCCGCCGTATTCCCGTTGGTCGGCTGGACCGCGGGGGCGGTGGATCCGGCAGCAGCGAGTCAGCTGCTGCAACACGCGCGCCGCGCGTCTCACTACCACCTGCAGCGCCTGCTGGAGCACTCGGATGCGTGTGAAGTCGACTTCAGTCAAGGGCCCAAGGACGCCAGAGTGCCGGACTACGGCCGTCAGCGCCCGCCCAGTTTGGGGGAGCGCAAGAGTCTGGCGCGTCACCCCTCACGCAAACATTTCGATCAATTGCTGAGCGACCCGCACCCGGCGGTGATCGAGAAGCTGCTGGCGAACCCACGCCTCACCGAGATGGACGTCCTGCGCCTGGTGACTCAACGTCCCGCGCGAGTCGAACTGCAGGCATTGGTCGCGCGCACGCCGCGCTGGCTGCTCAACGTGCGTGTGCGCCTCGGCATCACACTCAACCCCAGAACACCGCTATGGCAATCGCAACCACTACTGAGCACATTCCGCAGGCAGGAATTGCGAGAAGTGCTGCGCTCCGAACATATCCCGTCACCACTGCGTGAATGTGCGCGCGAACACTACGACCGACGCCCGCCGGTGCCGCGTCGCGTGCGAGTCGAAGGCCTGCAGTGAAGTTGCGACCGGCAATCATGCCTGGCGACCAGCTCATTCGGGCTTGAGAGCCTAAGCCTCCGCGCTCAGGCACGCTTCACTCAGGAGCTCCACCACATCCAGCTGGCGGACCTCTTTCTCCTTCTCTTGATCTTTGAGGCCGTCCGTCAGCATCGTCATGCAGAAGGGGCAAGCGCTAGAGATCACCTCTGCACCGCTCGACAGGAGTTGTTTAGTACGCTTGACGTTTACGCGATTCTTGTTCTGCTCTTCCATCCACATTTGCGCGCCACCAGCGCCGCAGCAGAGCCCTTTGTCGTGATGGGTCTCCGGCTCCACCAGCTCAACGCCTGAAATGCTCCGCAAGATCTCGCGGGGCGATTCATACACATCGTTGTAGCGGCCCAGGTAGCAGGAATCGTGGTAGGTGACGCGAGCTTTGACGGGATGCTTTGGAGTCAGCTTCTTGCTTGCCAATAAGCCCATCAAGTAGTCTGTGTGGTGCACCACCTCGTACTTGCCGCCGAAGTCCGGATATTCATTGAGCAGGGTGTTGAAACAATGCGGGCAGGTCGTCAGAATCGTCTTGGCGCCTCCTTGCTCACGGTAGCCGTTGAGCACTTCCACATTGGTCTCAGCCAACATGCTGAACAAGTACTCATTGCCGGCGCGGCGCGCAGGATCGCCAGTGCACGTCTCTTCATCACCCAAGATCGCGAAATCCACGCCCGCTTGTTTGAGCAGCTGAGCCGTGGCGCGCGCCACCTTCTTGGCGCGGTCATCGTAGCTGGCAGCGCACCCGACCCAGTAGAACACTTCGGCATCGGGCTTATCGCTCGCCATCGGCACCTCCAACCCTTCGGCCCAGTTGGCGCGGTCCATGCGCGACAGGTTCCAGGGGTTGCCATTGGATTCCATGCCTTCGAACGGCTTATTCAGCTCCGTCGGGAAGCTGTCGCCCTTGATCATGACTTCGTGCCGACGCAGCTGGACGATCTTGTCGACGTAGCTGATCATCACGGGGCACTGCTGCTCGCAGGCGCGACAGGTCGTACACGCCCAGATCACATCCGGATCGATCACGTCCGGCAGCAAGTCTTTGGGCTGATAGCCTGACTCGTCGCCAGCGGCACTGGTTTCAGCCGAATCCTTGGCTTCATCCTGTTCGGTGGCATCATCCGATTCAGCGCTCGCCTCCGGCTTCCAGCGGGGCACCCCGTCAGCCAAGGCCAAGAACTCGTCCTGGCGCTCATACAGGTGATTGCGCAGATCCAGGGTGAGCTGCTTCGGGCTGAGTTTTTTGCCCGTGGTGAACGCAGGACAATTGTCGCTGCAGCGACCGCACTCAGTGCAAGTGTAGAAGTCCAGGATGTCCTTCCAACTGAAGTGTTCGATGCGATTGTAGCCAATCCGAGCTTGGCCCATATCCTCGAGCTCACTGGCTGCTTCCACCTGCTCCATCAGCTTCTCAGTATTTTCAGCCACAGGAACCAGCCGCCCGGCAGCGGAAAGTGGACTGAAGAACACGTTCGGAATTGCCGTGATCACGTGAAAGTGCTTCGACAGCGGCAGTAGGTTCAGAAACACCAGCACCAAAGTCGAATGCGTCCAAAAGCCCGCGTGGGCTAACACCACGAGCGTACCAGGCGATGCGTCTTTCAACAGCATCGCAGCCGTCGATCCCGCGGGCTCCGGGAAAACTCCCCAACTGAGTTGTCCGCTTCCAGATGCTAGGGGCTCCACAATCGTGCGGGCCGCTTCACACCATGGAGTCTCACACACTTCGGGCAGGCGGTGGTTCAAGACCAGGGCGGCGCCGTCATACATGATGTCGGAGAGCATCATCACGATGATGATCCCCAGAATCACCAACCCTTCGGTGCTGAGCGTCATGCGCTTTTGTTTGTTCAGCGTGCGGTAGTAGACGAACACACTGGCACCAAACAGCACCAGCAGCGCGAACACATCTTTCAAGAATGCGTAAACGTGCCCCAGCGGCAGGCCCAACACAGGCTCTGGCCCCAATATAAACATATTGAAACCAGGCACGAAGCCACGCCCCCACAACATCAGCGTGCGCAGCAGTAGCACCACGAACCCAACGAAAATCAACTGATGCGCCAGTCCCGCCAACGGGTAATAGCGCATCTTCTTCTGCGCGAATGCGAACGTCCAGACGTTCCCCAAACGCTTGGGAACTTCATCGATACGGCTTTCCCAGGTGGCATCACCAACCTGCATCAGCCGCCAACGTTTACGGGCAGTCAGCGCGAATGCTGTGAGCAACACGACGATGATCAGCGCCATGACAACGGGGTTCATTGCGCCCATCATAGCGCAAAATACCGGGTTGCTACTGGCCGAAGGCTGAAATCAGGGCCCTTATGGACGCATAAGCCACCACATCAGCAGCAGCAATATCGGCAGCGTCAGCCAGATGCGCCAGGCAATCTTGAAACCAGGTGCCGAATCTCGTTCGATGGATGCGAGCTGAACCCCTCGGCTGAGCTCCCCAGATTCTACTCGCAGCATCAAGCAACCGCGCGATTGGTCCGACGATAGAGCGGGGCCGCCGGACTCCGGTATCCTCAAGAGTTGAACCGCCTCTTGCGGCCCCGTCGCAAGCCGCACCTGCAGCTGCTCGGCGGGCTCATCATTCTCTCGCAACACAACGGCGCCACTGCGCCCGCAACGATCACAGCCCCCGCCCTCGCAGTCCGCACACGCCAAACGTCGCGGCAAGCTGACCACGATATTGCGTCCGTCTTCGAGCCAATCAGCGGGCACGCGAATGCTGTGGGCCACGTCCGGGCCGCGCTCTTCAGCGAGCTCGCGCGTTACTTTGCCGAGAATCCCCACGACTCAGCTCTTCGCTTTCAGCAACGCACCACCCCAGCTCTCACAGCGTGAGCGTCAGCTGGCGCTCGTCACGCTCTTGTTCGAGTTCAACCTCTGCAGCAAACGTCTTTGGTCCCAGTCGAGCCGAAAAGTTGACGCTGACTGGGTCTTGGATGTCGGCCTTGCTCTCCAGGCGAATCTTCACGACGTAGTCCCCACGCGTCAGATCGTCTTCGACGTCCAAAAGCACCGTCTCGACGTTCAAGCCCTCGCACTCATTGTCACGGCCCGGACAGTCTCGGACCTTGGTGAGGCCGCTGGAAGTGACGCGACCGACTTCCGTCAATTCGCCATCTGGGCCGATCACATCCAAGTCGACGTCTGCTTCCACCTCGTTCCAGGCGATCGTGAATTGCAGCAACCCAGCTGGTGAGCCACAGGCCTCATCAATGGCGCCGTTGCAGTTATCATCTCGACCGTTGAAACAGATTTCCGGTCCAGAAGGGCTGCATGCCGTGCCCGAAACCTGCCCTGGTTGGATCTGCAAAATCCTATTCAGCCGACGCTCAGTGCCAGAGTCGGAAGAGCGCCGAGCCTCAGCGGATTGCAGCCTGCTGACCGAGGTTGATTGAGCGGCCCCGGCGCAGCCGACCAGCGAGACTAGAGCTAGACCAGCCGAGAGCGACGGCAAGCGCGAGCGAAAGGTGCGGCGAACCTGCGTCGCCGCACCAGTGTGCTGTTGAGGGTGCCCTTGAGGGCGCAAGTCGATTTGCACTTTAACGCACTGCATCTCAATACACTGGATTCCAATACACCGCGCCCGCATTGCACCCTCGAGGCAGGCTCATTCGTCGTCAGTTGGATCCTTCGAGAACTTGCGGACGTTAGCAACGGCCTTCGGGTTGACGAGCTCATGATAGGCCGCCGCCGCGAGCTTTCCAGCCGGACCTTCCACATCACGCAAGGTGAATAGGGCCCCCTGCTCGCTCATGAACGCCAACGTGCGAATAGCGGCCGCTGCTCTTTCTGCGTCTTGGCCTTTGGCCATTTGGATCAAACGTCCCCGCAGGACCACACGCGTGAACGAGTGAGGACCGTTGTCGTAGATCAGGTTGTCGAACTGGCGCATCAGTTGTGCCTTGACCCAGTCCTGCGGAGTGTCGCGAATTTCAACGCGAGCGGCCGCCGCAGCGTTGTCCACGTAGCGGAAGATGTGGCCATTCTCCAAGTCGTCCAAGGTCCAGTAGCCGAAGGAGCGGAACCAGATTTCCTGGAGCTCATCGAAGTCCTGCTTGGGCGCGTCAGCCAGCGTTGCCAGCGCACGAGCAGCGGTCTCAGAGCTGCCGCCCAGCATCAGTGCCAGCGCAGCGTCTAAGCGCAAGGACTCGTTCTTGAGTAACTCGAACAACTTTGCTTCGACGTCCTCACTGAGGCCAGCCTTGCCGATAGCGCGTGCCACCTGGTGACGCAGGTTCATGTCCGCGCCTTCCTTCAACTGCGGCAGCAACGCGGCGGCAGTCCCGGGCACTGGACGACGGACGAGCGTTTCCAAGAAGCAAGAACGGATGAGCTGCTCCTTCTTATCATCACCGCCGTATTCTTGGATCTTCTCCGCGATGGTGATCATGTTCTCGTCGGTGGCGATCGTGGCTAGCGCCATACAAGCGCGGTCGCGAGCGTGCTCATGCTCCTTGGGGTCTTGCGCGTACTTGAGCAAGAGGTCGAACGCCTTGTTGTCCCCCCACTCATTGAAGCCGTCCGCGGCACCATGACCGAGAGCTTTGAGGGTCATGCCCAGGATAGCCAAACCGCCGCCGTACAGCGCGTCTTGGCTGACGTCCAAATCGGGCTCCTTGCGCTTCATCTGCTTTTCCAAGATGCCCCAAGAAGACGGCTCTTTCATGGCGCCCAAGTAGCGCAGTGCACTCTGGGCGATGACCCACTCGTCTGGCATCGGCGGCTGCTGGCCTTGGAGCGGCAGCGGATTGGGCGGGTCAGCCCATTCGCGTACTTGTTTGACGTGCACCTTGGACCCCATGGTGGTCAGCGCGCGCAGGCCGTTGGCGCTCGGCACCTTGCGTGAGGTCAGCCACGCCCACAGAGCATCCTCGGACTTCTCTCGGATTTCTTCTGCCTTGTCCGGGTTGAGCACCACCAGGTCGTTCAGCATGCGTGCCGCAACGATGCGCTCTTTGTTCTCACGCTTGAGCAACTGCTCTGCGTCGGTGTCATCCGTGTAGATCTTCTGCGCGTCCTGACGCAGACGCGTGACCAACGGGTCCACCGCTCGCACGTCACCAACCGCTGCCAGCGCATACCCCACCCGGTAGCTCCAGTGGG
Source organism: Polyangiaceae bacterium (assembly GCA_050304975.1). Lineage (GTDB taxonomy): Bacteria > Myxococcota_A > Polyangia > Polyangiales > Polyangiaceae > SZUA-265. The sequence goes on along the minus strand of JBNLEN010000044.1, from coordinate 18,855 downwards.
GGCTGGGATTTCCATTTTCCAGGTAGGCGACCAGGGCATCAGCGCCGCTCGGATCCGCAAGCTTATCGACGATGTTGAAGATTTGCTCAAGCTGATGCCATTCGCGCTTCTTAGTCTCGGTCGAGATGGAGGCGATGGCGGACATCATGCCGGTCGTGCCAGCGCCGTCACGCAGCGCCTCCAGGTAGGCCATGCGCTTGTCGCTGACCAAACCCTTGAGCGCTGTCACCAGCGCTTCGGTCGCCCGAGGATCTTTCATCTTGCCCAGACCGGGCGCGGCCTGATGAGAGACGGTCTTGTCCTGATCTTTGACCAGGGTGACCAGCACATCCAGATACTTGGGGTCGCCACTGCGGCTGAGCACCGTGGCGACGAGCTGGCGAACCGCTGGACTCGAGTCTGCGTGCAGCGCGGCGAGTTGATCGAGCGTCACCAACTCTACCAAACGATTCGGGTCAAAAGCCCGACCGCCGCCCAGGCGTTGAACGCTGGACAGCTCACCGCTGCGGTACAGCTTCATGATCTCTTCGAATGCGGACTTCTCCTGCAGCACCACCAGCGCCCAAGCGATTTGCGGACGCGACTCGGGCCCAGCCTCTTTCAAGGCCTGCAGCAACATCGGCTTGGCCTTATCTGCCGCTGGTGAACCGTATTCGGAGAGGGCCGCGGCCGCCATGGACCGGATCTTCTGCTCCGGATCCTTGAGTGCAGCGATCGCCAAATCGATGCCGGCAGGATCTTTGGCCCAAGCTAGCCGCTTGAGACTCTCCTCTTTGAGGTGCGGGCTGATATTGCTGGCAGCGTACTTGCGAAACTCAGCAATCTGCTCCTGCATCGGCAGCACGAGGATACGCTTTTCCTCTTCCGCGGCCTGATCGGGGCCCAACTTCTCCGCGTCCTTTTCGACACCGAGACTGACCAAAGCAACGCCAATAGCGCCGAGCGCCACGACAATGCCCAGGATTACGGCGGGCTTGGCTTTGCCCTTCTTGAAATCACCATCGTCTAACTGCATTGAGTCTCTCCGAATTCGGTCCCCTTTAGGGGACGAGACCTTATCAGCATGCCCGGGCGCGCGGAAACACAGCGCTCAGCACAGCAGGCTTGGGTGCTCGCAAGTTTCCATCTGAGGCGTACTTCGGCCACTCCACGGGAGCGCCAAGCGCGTTCGAGATATTCATTCAGCCGACCGGTTAAGCGATTTCCTGAACAAGGGTGAGTATATAGCGAGCGATGAACACCTCGCCCAAGCGGCCACTGCTGATCTCCCTGGCCGTGACGGCACTGGTGACCGCCTTCGCTTGGCTATTGCCGAACGGCTACGCCTCCACGGCCGTAGCGCTGAGCTTCTACGCGGCCACCTACTGGCTGGTCCTACGCCAGGACGGAGACGTTATCCGACAGCACGGTGTGTCTCTTGGCGGGCTGATGGAACCGGAGAAGTTGGATTGGCAGCGATTAGCGCGCCGCACCGGGCAGGCGCTCGCTTGGTGCTTGCTGCTGATGTTGCTCACGTTTCCCGCGTATTGGTTTGCGTGGGTGTGGTGGTGGCAACCCAATGCCGAATTCCGATTGAACTTCGGTGACTCACCGCTGGATGAGCTCTCTGGACAACTGCTTGCCATCGCTCTGCCCGAAGAGATGTTCTATCGCGGCTACCTACAGTCGGCGCTGGATGGTGCGTGGAAGCCCAAGCGAAAAATCCTGGGGGCACCTGTTGGCTGGGGACTGCTCGTCAGCAGTGCGATCTTCGCTCTGGGGCACCTTGCCACAGAGCCCAATCTGGGGCGTCTCTCCGTATTCTTTCCGGCCCTGCTCTTCGGCTGGCTACGCGCACGAACCGGTGGCATCGGCACGGCCGTCTTCTACCACGCCGCTTGCAACCTGTTTGCCGCGTTGCTCGCGCGCAGCTACGGCCTGATCTAGACCCCGCTTTGCATTAGGATCTGCCGATGTCTTCTCCCAGCCTGCCCGAAACAGCATACGCACGTATCTTGGAGCTCGCCTTGCAGGAGGATCTGAGCGCCTCGGATCTGACCTCGGACGCGACGGTAGACCCGCAGCTGAACGCGACCGCCACCGCCACCGCCAAGAGTCCTCTGGTGGTGTGCGGGGCGGACGTTTTTTTCGCCACGTTCCGCAAGCTTGACCCCGAATGTGAAACCCGCAGCGTATTGATTGACGGACAACACGCGGACGCAGGACAGCCAATTTGGATAGTCCGCGGCAAAGCGCGCGCGCTACTCATGGCCGAGCGGACGGCGCTCAACTTTGCCCAGCGCATGAGTGGAATCGCCAGCTTGGCCCGCCACTACGTGCGGCAACTTCCCCCCGACAGCCCGACGCGTGTCGTCGACACGCGCAAGACCACGCCGGGGCTGCGTGCCCTCGAGCGCTACGCTGTCCGCATTGGTGGCGCCAAGAACCACCGCGACAATCTCGGCTCTGCCGTGTTAATCAAAGACAACCATATCATCGCCGCCGGAGGAGTCACCCAGGCTCTCGAGCGCGCGCGCCGCTACGCGCCGCATAGCTGCAGGCTCGAAGTGGAAGTGACCAGCCTCGAAATGCTGGACCAGGCGCTGCAAGCGCGGGCGGACGTGATCATGCTCGACAACTTCGATCCCTCGCAGATCGCTGAGGCGGTTCAGCGCTGCCGCGGACGGGCACTGGTGGAAGTCTCAGGGGGGATCACGGCAGAGCGAGTGACCGCGTTGGCCAACGCCGGGGTTGATGTGATCAGTGTGGGTGCATTGACCCACTCCGCCCAAGCTTCTGACATATCGCTTGGGATCGCGCTCGACTAGCATCGAGCATCGAGTATCTTTGCACGCATCATGTCAAGCTTCGATGTCCCGCTTTTTCTGCAACAGCTGCGTCACGCCGGCTGCTCTTTGGGTGAACCGCTCACCTACTTGCAGCAGACCGATTCGACCAACACGCAGGCCAAAGTCGCGGCTCGAGCTGGCGGAGCGCACGGCAGCTGCTTCGTCGCAGATGAACAGACCGCCGGACGTGGCCGGCAAGGGCGCCACTGGCATTCCGACCCAGCGGAGAACCTGCTGTTCTCAATCCTTCTGAAGCCGACCCTTCCCCTACAAAAGCTGAGTCCCCTGACCCTGGTGGTCGGCTTGGGCGTCCGAGATGCGTTGAGTCGCCATACCCACGCCAAACTCGAACTCAAGTGGCCGAACGATATCGTGGTCGGCTCTCCAGATCTGGCGGGAAAGTCCATCAAACCCAAGCTAGCGGGCATTCTTACCGAGTCTGAGCTCACATCGGACGCGGCCGCTGGCCACCCGGCAGTGATCGTCGGCGTCGGCATCAATGTGTTGACCCGCCGCTTTCCGGACGAACTACGAGACATCGCGACGTCACTGAAGATGCTGCGCAAAGCGGATGCGCATGAGGTCTCACGCGAGGAGCTGCTGGTAGATTTGCTGCGTTCAATCGAAGGGGCTCTGGCCCGCTACGAGGAGCACGGCCTGCGCGAAATTGTTCCCGAGCTGATCCAACACGACGCCCTGAAGGGCCGGCAGGTTCGCGTCGACGGCAAGCTCGGGACCGCCCAAGGCATCGACGACCAAGGACAGCTGTTGCTGAAAGTAGACGGTCAACTCGAAGCCATTCACTCCGGCACGGTCGAATGGTCTTGAAGCTCGCGCCTTAGGCCGCCTGCTCTCCCAGCATCTCACGCAGCAGCTTACGCGCGCGGTGCAGTCGGCTCATGACCGTGCCCACGGGAACGTTGAGTTCTTCTGCTGCGTCCTTGTAGGCAAGTTCTCCGACGTCCACCAAAAGCAATGTATCGGCGAACGCCTCAGGTAATTGCTGCATTGCGGCCTGCAAACGTGGCGAGAACGTTTGCATCAACGGGGCGCAGTCAGACTTGAACCAGGCGCAAGGGTCAGCCTGCATCGTATCCAACGCTCGACGCTCTCTCCTCCGACGGCGGCAGCGCGTCACGAACACGCTGAACAAAATCTGGTTGAGCCAGGCGCGCATGTTGCTCCCTGCCATGAAATGCCGCTCGAAACGTAGTGCGCGTTCAGCCGTCTCGGACAAGAGATCCCGCGCTTCATCTGGGTTGCGGCTCAGCCCCAGCGCACGTGGGTAGAGTTGCGAAATGATCTCAGCCAGCTCGTCGCGGAATGCCTTGCCACCGACGATCAGCGTCAGCGACGGCCGGTCCTCTTCCGAGTCAGTCATGTCGAGGTTCGGCAGCTCAGATTCTGCGGCTTGGGATATGGGCTCTAGTACTTCTGCGGCTTGCATTTGGTGGTCTCCGGGGCGTGGCTCCCATCCGTCTCGGTGGGGCTCGTTGACTGTTGCTGTCACTCCCTTCGCAAGCGCTGTGCCAGAGCGTTCCTAGGCCAAATGGCGGCAATTCGGCTCCTGCCCGGAAAGCAGCTCTCCGCGGTCCGTGTCAATCTGGCAGAGCCCTGCGTCCAGCTGACAACACGTCGAGGACCTCGACCTAGTGATGCGGCTCAGCGATGCGTGCCGGAGATAGCCGCAACCGCCCGCGGCACACCGTCGGCGATTTCGCGCGCCAACATACCACGCACCAACCCGTGCTCAGCGGACCAGAGTTCCGCGGAGCTGCCGTGCAGCCAAGCGCCGCAAATCGCAGCCTCCCAGGGGGATAGCGAGCATGCCAACGCGGAGATGATCCAAGTGAGCACGTCCCCAGAGCCTGCGGTCGCCAGCGCCGATGTGCCGCTGGTGTTGACCACAGGCTCTCGCTCGGGCGCGGCGACGATGGTGCGCACGCCCTTGAGCAGGACAACTGCCTGGGTGAGCCGTACCAATTCCCGCACTGCCGCGAAACGATCGGCTTCGACTTCGCGTGCGGAGATCCCCAGCAAGCGCCCAGCCTCCGCGGGGTGGGGAGTCAAAATCAGACGCCCCGCCGCGTCTGCCAAATCTGACGCCCGCTCCTGGAAATGGGTGAGTGCATCCGCGTCAACCACTAGCGGCCCCGGGTAGTGACTCACGACGTGCTCCGTCAGACTGATCGGCAATGAACCCAAGCCGAGGCCGGGCCCAACCGCCATCGCGGACGCTTGCATGAGCGGCGCGAGCGAGACGCCCGGCTGCGCAAGATCGATGGCGTGGGTCATGGTTTCCCAAGCCTCCGACTCCAGCTGGGTGATCGCTTCGGGAAAGCTCGCCACCGTCACCAAGCCTGCGCCCGCACGAAACGCCCCACGCGCGACCAACTGAGCCGCGCCAACGGTGCCCGGAGAGCCGGCGATCACCGCCACACGCCCTGCCTCGCCTTTGTGCGCGGGTCGGCGGCGCGCGCCCAGCATAGCTGCCACGTCCGCGGCCTCGGTGAGCCAAGCGGCTTGCCCCGTGTTGCGAAACAGCTCTGCCGGAACGCCGATGTCCAACACCTCCAACTCACCGACGTGGGCCGCCCCGCTGTTGGTCAGAAGCCCAAGTTTCGGGTGAGCGAAGGTGAAAGTCGCCTTAGCGCGAACGCACGCGCCGTGCACGGCGCCAGTCTCGGCATCCAAGCCCGAGGGGATGTCCAGGGCGTAACAAGGCAGCCCGGCTTCGTTGACCATTTGTACGGCCCGTAAGAAGCGTCCACCCAACGCTCGACTCAGCCCCGTGCCGAACAGCGCATCCACCACCACGTCCGCGGTCTGCAATTGTTCATACAACTTGGGACACGCCTCATCGAGCTCTTCCGTGACCGCCCCTCCGAGACCGCACCAGGCCCGGCAATTGATTGCGGCATCTCCCGACAGGTCGGGCATGTTGCTCAACAGGACCACGCGCACGTCGTAGCCGAAAGTCTTGAGCAACCTCGCGACGACGAAGCCATCACCGCCGTTGTTCCCCAGACCGCACGCGACCAACACCCGTACTGGGGGCGGCCCCAAGCGCCGACGCAACGCCACGGCAGCGCCACGTCCGGCGTTTTCCATCAACAGGACGCTCGGGACGCTGCAGGTTTCGATCGCGTGACGATCGTAGCTACGGATCTGTTCCCTAGAGAGGACTGGCCTCATAGTGGGGGCAGTGTACCACTCTATTCTCCGCTGAACTCCCAGTCTTCACCAAAGGTTTGCTTCTTTGGTGTTGGTAGAGCTTCGCCGTTGGGGCCGTCTTTGCGCACGACCAGCGTGTACGCACTGGCAACATCCTCGTTCTCGCGAGAAACAACGACGATGACGTTGATTCCTGGCTGCAGCTCCACTTCGCTGCTGAAGGTCATGGCCTTGGTGTCTTTGCCTTTGCGATTGGACTCGTAGAAAACTTTGCGCGAGCCGGCGAACATATACGTGTCGAGCACCTGGTCTCCGTCACGAGCTACGCCCTGGATTTTCACCTTGTTGGCACTGGTCGCCAGCGACGCCGGGGTCACCTCCAGTACAGGCGGAGAATGCGTCATCAGTGGTTCGAACCGAATTTGCTCGGCCCCCGATGAGCCCTGCAGATCACTGCCAGCCACGAAACCAAAGCGCCCGTCGCCCAGCGACACCTTCGTGAACTCACCGAACACCCCAAGCTTCTTTACGTTTGCACCGGGCAGCAGAGAGCCCACCACGCGCCCAGTCGGCAGGGGCTGACTACGCACCGCCGTTCGCTCCGTGGCCTTCGCCGTGCCCTGCTCCTGCTTCACGAAGAAGCCACCCTGGACCACCGGGAACAGCACCTTCTCGGTAGAGCTGACACGCAGGTCTCGGTCGACCACGCTGAGCTGCACCTTGATCTCGTCTTCCTTGAGCGTCTTCAACACGTCAAAGGTGAAGGCTACCCGACGCGTGTCGCCGGGCTTCATGTTGGAGATGTCGAAACGGCCGTCCTTGAGCAACAGCCCATCGCCGGTCAGGTTGCTCAACAAGGCTTGCGTCTCATGCGAAGAGCCCTGCCCAATGTTCTTCACGTCCAGGTAAACCGTGATCGCCTCACCCGGTTCCACCTGGCCATCGCCGTTGCCCGCGCGATTGTCCGCCAACTGGTAGTTGTAGGCGAACACGGGCTTCGGCAAGCTCTTGACCGTCGGCCGAAGCTCGGCATCCGCCGGCGGCGCTCCACCCTCGGCACTGAAACGAACCTTGACCACGTCTTGACGAGTCACCGCGTCTTTTGGCAGCGAACACTTGCGCGGTGCATCCAAGGGCACAGGTTTCGTCGAACCGGGCTTGCGCCCCTCGATTCGGCAATAACCCAATGGAGCGGTCGCGCTGATCGACTTCCCTGGGTCCACCTTGCCGAAAACCAACTCTCGCTCGTCGTAGTAGCCGCTGTCACTCTTGGTGACGGCGCGCAACTGGTAGACTGGAGCGGTCCCGTTGTTGGTGACGGTGACCTTGAGAGTCATCGGCTCACCGGCGTTGACGCTGTGACTTGGAGGATCAGTCTCGACCTTGACGCTGTAGTCTTCAGGTTTGGGCCCCACCCTCGAAGCAGCTGGCGGAGGCGACCAATCAATGCCCAGCTGCTTCAGATCTTGAGCGACCGCTGCCACTTGCGCGGTCTGCTCTGTTTCGAGGAAGCGTTTGGCGCTCTCGAGCTGCTTCAATCGAGGCTTGCCGGGCGGCAGCTTGCCAACTAGGTCCCGGGCAAAACGCACCGGGAAGTCCAAGTAGAACTCATCCGGAAGTTCCGTCCCCCATTCGCGCCAACGCTTGCGTTCGCTCTCAGGCAGGTTGTAACGCATGGTGAGCCATGGACGATCGGTATTGCGAGCCGCTCGATGCGTGAGACTCTGATCCAAGTCTCGCTCTCGCAAACGGTCCTCCGAGCGGAACAAATCCATCTCCAGAATGTCCGCGGTCATCGGATCCAATTCGATATCAGGAGTCACGCCGACCCCTTGAATTGAGATATCGCCAGGAGTCAGATATTGAGCGATGGTCAGCTTCAGCGCGGCGTCCCCGGCGAGACGCGAGAACACGAGCTGCACCGAACCTTTACCAAAGGTGGTCTGCCCCACCACGACGGCTCGGTCGTGATTCTTGAGCGCGCCACTCACAATCTCACTGGCACTGGCAGAGGAGCCATTCGTTAGCACGACGATGGGATAGCTGGGCTCCGTGCCACCGCGACGCGCGCGCTTCTCTTCGCGTCCTTCGCTGTGCCCAACGGTCGACACGATCACGCCGCGCGACAGGAACTTGTCTGCCACCTTGGCCGCTTGATCCAAGAGACCTCCTGGGTTACCGCGCAGGTCCAAAACCAAGCCCTTGACGGGATTCTTCTTGCGGAACTCAGTCAGCGCCGCCTGCAGCTCATCTGCGGTGCTGGCCTGGAACTGGTGAATGCGGACGTACCCGATACCCGGCTGTAGCTCACGCGAGTCCACGCTCTTGATGCGGATGACCTCTCGCTCCAACTTGAACGGACGGGAGCCGGTCCAGCCTTCTTTGCCGTCACGATGCACCCAAATCGTCACCGGAGAACCCGGCTCACCGCGCAGCCGCTGGACCGCGTCATCCAGCGGCATGTTCAAGGTCGACTCATTATTGATCTTGGTGATGCGGTCGAGCCGCTTCAGCCCCGCGCGCCCAGCTGGCGTGCCCGGCATGGGACGCATCACCGTCAGCATCTGGTCGCGAATCGAGATCACGATCCCCAAGCCGCCGAAGTGACCCGAAGTCGACAAGTTCATTTCCTTGTAGGCTTCAGGACTCAAGAAGACGCTATGGGGATCCAGCGTCTTGAGGATCCCGTTGCAGGCGGCGTACTCGATCTCGCGCAGTTTGACGTCAGTGTCGCGCAGGTGTTTTTGTAGGAAAGAGAACACCTCACGCAGGCGCGCCGATACGTCCCAGGGCCCCTGCACGTTGTCGACCCGAAACTCTCGCTCTTCGGAATCAACCCGAACCCGAACGCTGGGTGAACCTTCATCGTGAAGCACGATCACCTGCGCGACCTCACGCTGCACGCTGTCCAATGCGCTCAGGAACATGCGGCGTGGCTTGACACGCTCCGGCTCCACGTACTTGTTGCGGATCTTCTTGAGCGTCTCATTGACCGCCACCAGCTGGGTCAAGTCGTAGTTCTTGTCTTGCGCGGTATCGCCGGTGACGGCATGGGCGGCGCCCAGGCCCCTCCACAGGCCTCCGGTGCCGAACTTCAGCGCAAAGTGGGAAGCGAGCCAGGCGAAAGCCAGCACCGCGATGATACGCGTGGAACGTTCGAGCAGTCGCAACATCACGCTCAGTATAGCGACGAACGTCTCTGCCGGCAGAGCCTATTTCCCTGACTCTGCGCCGTGCTTCCTACGCCGGGGACCCTGAGCAGCGCTGGGAATACGAAACCGCGGGTCAATCAGTCGATTTCGGGGGGACTTCTTTGGTCCCAAGCGATTTCGAGACTGTCTTGGCCGCAGGAGCCTCCGGATCCCGGATTTCTACCCCGCGCTGCTGCTCATCGCGCTTGATCGAATATCGAACCAGGGCCCGCAGCACTTCATTCCGCTGAACATTGCCGAGCAGCACCTTCAGATCTTCATACACCGATGGGTCGACCATCAGCGCCCCGACCGTGCCTTTGCCCTCGCGCATGCGCTTGGTCAGCACCCGCACGTCATCTGTGATGGCAGCCAGATCACTGGTGATCTTGGCCGTGTCCGAGCTGGGCTCGCCCCCGAAGAGCAGATTGTGAGCCAAGCCGTCTCCTTGGCGGATGCCTTGAAGGGTGAGTGCGATTTCTTCAGCTGCCTGTCCCACTTGCTGGGGGACTTTGGCGCCCTCTTCACCGTAGATCACTTCGTGGGCCAGCCCCGGCCCGTGGTTGACGCGAGCCACCGCCTGATTGAGCCCAGACAGCACGCTGTTGAGCCGAGCGCTCGTTTGCTCCAGGTTGTCCAGCGTGCGCGACAGTTTCTCCGCCTCGGAGCCGTCGTTCATCAAACGCGGGACGTAGCCGTCACCCTTGTCCAACGTCTCCAGGATGTTGCGGAGCGACGCGGCGCTCTGCCGCAGGTCATTGCGAAACTGCTCTTCCGCCAGAGTGCCCGAGGTTTGCTGCAAGTCGCTCAGAACGACGTTGGCCTTCTCTGCCGCGCCCTGCAGCTGGCCCACGATGTCATTCGAGGGCACGCTGCGAATCACTTGCCCGGGCATCAGCCGTTTTTCATCGACCGAGCCCACTGTCACCGTGATGAGTTTGTCACCCAGCATGCCCTTCGGCGAAATCTGGGCAACGGAATCCGCCCGGATACGGCGGGCTTCTTCGCGCACGATACTCAAGGTGACTTTGATCTGGTCACTGTCGGCATCAGCCGCGTAATCCACGCGCTGCACCCGCCCGACATCCAGCCCGCCCATGCGCACCGGGGAGCCAGGCTTCAGTCCTTCGATGTCTTGAAAGGTGGCGTAGTATTCGTCACTGGACGAGAACAAGCGCCGAGCATCGCCGATCAGGAAGATCACCAGACCCATGACGATCAGGCCCGACAGCGCGAACGCCCCAACTTTGACTTCCCTGCTCATCGCCATGGTGCAGATGCAAACCTAACCCGAAATCTGCCCGGGCCAATCTCGGAATTGGTGCTCACATCAACAGATTTTCAGTTGCTACGGATCGGTACGCTGGTCAGCCACCAAACGGGGACATTGCTGTTGAAGATTCGTCCCACGCCAGCCCGATACGCCCCAAAAATGCCAGGTCCGAGGGCCAACGGCCATTGTCTGCGGTCATTTCCACCGATCCACGTCAGCTCGGCTGTGATGCGCGCTCGCTCAAACAGCGTCCCGAGAAAGACCCAAGTGGCCTCCGGTTCATGCGTTCAACAGCGTCTCAACGTCTTCCTGAACTGGCGCCCGCCCCTCGATGAAGTCGCTCACCCTCGGATCGGTGCAGGCCTTGATGTCCTCTACCGTCCCTTCGAAGATGGCTCTGCCTGACTGCACCATCGCGAGGCGGTCGCTGATCGTGAAAGCGCTCTTCATGTCATGGGTCACCACGATGCTGGTGATCCGCAGACGCTCCTTGAGGCCCATGATCAGGTGATTGACGCGCGCCGTATTGATCGGATCCAGTCCGGTCGTCGGCTCATCATACAGGACCACTTCAGGCTGCACCGCGATCGCCCTGGCGAGCGCAACGCGCTTGCGCATGCCGCCGGACAGATCCGCGGGGCGCATATCTTCAATCCCGGGTAAGCCGACCAACTCCAGCGCCCACTCCACGCGGTCTTCGATCTCCGCCTGGGTCATCTTTTCGTGGAAGTGTTCGTGCAGGCCGTAGGCAACGTTTTCAAGCACGTTCTGCGAGTCGAACAGCGCGCCGCCCTGGAACAACATGGCGATGTTTTGGCGCAACTTCGCCAGCTCATCCCCCTCCATCTTGGTGATCTCATCACCGTGGAAGCGAATCGATCCGGAGTCGGGCTTGAGCAAACCGATCAACATCTTGAGCATCACGCTCTTGCCCACACCAGAGCCGCCAACGATCGTGAATGCCGACCCCTTGTCGATGCGCAGGTTGAGATTGGTGTAGATGACTTTGGGGCCGAACGCTTTGCGAACGTGGTCAAAGACGATCAGAGGTTCAGCCATGAGGTTCCAGCGCGAGATCTTGCACGAACACCTCTGGTCGGTCCACCCCGGCGTAGACGTTGTGCCGTAGATCCCCAACGATCTTCACGCGCTGAGAGTCAATCTCTGCGGCTCGCCCCCCCATGTTGACGGCGAAACCGGAGAGTTGACGCCCTTGTTCAAGCCGCAGTGTCAACTTGAGGTGCCCGCCACTCACTTCGCGCGCCTCTGCAACGCGGGCTCGAAAACTGAGCACTGGGCGCGGGTTGGTGGCCCCGCATGGCTCCAGACGATCCAGATCTTGAAGCAGCTGGAACGGATCATCTTGAGCATCGGCTTCGAGCACGTCAGCGTCTGGGTCTGTGGCGGAACGCTCAACCGCGCCAGACTCGGAGTCTGCAGCCGCCTCAGCGCTGGCCAACTGCTGCCGGATCGCTTCGACGAAATGGTCGCGCAATTGTCCCAAGTTCGCCGGCTCCAGCTCCAATCCCGCAGCCGCTTGGTGACCTCCGAAGCGGACGAGCACGGATTGACACTGCTCCAGCGCATCATACAGGCGACTGCCTGCCGGCCCGCGCACACTGCCGCGACCGTTCTTGCCGGGACCTTCAAAGCCGATCACCGCTACCGGTCGCTGATAGCGATCATTCAGTCGCCCGGCGACAATGCCGACGATGCCGTGATTCCAGCCCTCGCGCCCGAGCACGATCGCCGGTTGCTCATGGTAGCCATGCTCCTCGATTTCAGCGACGGCCTCAGCCACCATCTGCTCTTGCAGCTCACGCCGCTGGGTAGAAATTCGCTCAACCTCCGCCACCAAAGCAAGCGCCGCATCTTCGTTCGGCGCCAACAGCAGTTGGAGGGCCAAGTCCGGTGCGCCCATGCGTCCGGGCGAATTGATGTGGGGCGCCAAACGAAACGCGACGTCACGCGCCGTCAGTGGAGCGCCAAGAGAAACCTTCGAAAGCTGCAGCAGCGCCGCCACACCCGGGCGCTTGGCTTGCTGCAACGCGTTCAGCCCGGCGCGCACCAGTGCGCGGTTGTCACCGTCCAAGGGGGCCACGTCCGCGATGGTCCCTATAGCCACCAGATCCAACCACTTGCGAATATCCAGCGGAACGTTGAGTTTCTTGCGCAATGCCGCGGCGAGCGACAGCACCAGCCCACATGACGCCAGCCCTTTGTAGGCAAAGCCGCATTCCGGGCGGTGGGGGTTCAAGAATGCCACGACAGGCAATGGCTCATCTGGCACCAGATGATGATCGATCACCACGCAATCGATGCCGGCGTCATGCAGGCGCTGGAGCGACGGGTGATCTGAAGAGCCGCAGTCACAGGTAATGAGCAGGCCGGGTTTGGCCGCGATAATGCGCGTGGCCGCCGCAGCAGAAACCCCATAGCCGCCATCAAAACGACTCGCAAGCATCGGGGTGACACGAGCCGTTCCGGACTTGCCAGCATTGGCAAGTTCCCGCAGTACCTCCGTCATGATCGCGGCCGAGGTGATGCCGTCACAATCGTAGTCACCGAAGACCACGATGCGTTCACCCGAAGCGACCGCCTGGGTGATGCGCGTGGCCGCAACGTCACGGTCCGCCATGCCGTCGGGGGGAGTGAGCTCCGCCAGGCGCGGGTTGAGGAAGCGCTCAGCGACATCGACGCGACTCAGTCCGCGACGCACCAACCACTGAGCCATCGTGCGCGACACCCCGGTTCGCTGGGTGAGCTCAATCATGCGCTGTGCAGCTCCACGCTCGGCGCCAGCAGTCCCGCGCTCGATGCCGCCAGGCGGAGGCCCGGGCTGCCGGCTTTCCGCGAAGTCGGCATTCCCGTTGGCCTGAGCTGCACCTGCGTTCGACACCCTGCCCAAGAGTACTGCTCAGATGCTCACGGGTTCAAGCGTCGCCCTTGAGCCAGACGGAAATATGTCCGATCTGGCTGGCCGGGCCCAGGCGCTGGCCGCCGACTCAGACGACCGCTTCCGCCTTCTTGGGGCGCACGCCTTTGGGCTTGCGAGGCGCCACTTTCGAGAAGAAGCGTGAATCCAGCCAATGGGTGAGAGGCAGGGCGACGTAGATCGACGAGTAGGTACCCAGAATCATGCCGATGATCAGGGTGAGCGAGAAGTCCTTCAAGGAGCCGGTGCCCCAGAAGAAGAAGGCCGTCAAACTCATGATCGTTGTGCCCGAGGTGAGCAGCGTACGGCTCAGCATTTCGCTCAGGCTGATGTTGATGATCTTTATGAATCCGGTGCCGCGCAGCTTCCCGAGGTTTTCCCGCACGCGGTCGTATACGACCACCGTGTCGTTCACTGAGTAACCCACAATCGTCAGCAGAGCCGCGACTGTCGTCAGGTTGATCTCCTGGCCGATGTAGATCAGCACGCCCAGAGTCACCAAGGAGTCATGCGCCAAGGCCAGCACAGCGCCAGGTGCGAAACGCAGATCGAAGCGGAACGCGATGTAGATCATCACGAAGATGAGGGCGACCGCGATACTCTTGATAGCTGCGTCGCGCAGCAGCGCGCCCGCCTTGGGCCCTACCCACTCCACGCGCAATGCCGCTTCAGGCACGACTTCCGGCCCCAACGCCTCCATCAAGCCGTCCATCAATTGGCCGCCCTTGCTCTTGAGCAAGATCTCAACCTTGTGCTCGCGCTCGTTCTGGATGTACGGGTTGTTGTCGCTCTCGCGTAGCGTGATTCCACCGACGCCGCCGGAGAGCTGCTCTTTGATCTTCTGTAGATCCGGGGCGATGCGGTAGCGCACCGTGAGTTTGTCACCGCCGGGGCTGAACTTCACCTCAGTGGGGCGAGCCTCCTCAGCCGCGGCTGGACACTTGTCCTCAGCCAGGGTCTCGCCGAAACACAGCGCTTGCTGGATCTTGACCTGATCTTCGGCCTCGATGGTGGAGACCTCTTTGACGCGGATCAGGTACTGGTTTTCGTTCTGTGTATCGTTGACGCGAATCACGTCTGGGCTGGAGAAGCCTGCGCCTTCAATAGCCGCTCGGATCTGATCGTCGGTCACGTCCTTCTTGAACGCGAGCTCAACCTCGGTGCCGCCTTTGAAGTCGGTACCCAACGCGGGACCGGGAACGAAGAAGCCAGCGATGGACGCGGCGACCATGCCGATGCTGAACAGCATCATCAGCATGCGCTGGCCCATGAAGTTGTAGGTCTTGCCTATCGGAAAAAACTGCATCGTGCTCTCGATTCCGGTCGGGGCTCAGCCCATGTCCAGGTTGGCGCTGCGGTCTTTGTTGCGCACCCAGAAGTCAAACAGCAGGCGCGAGACCACAACGCCAGTGAAAATGCTGGTGGTCACACCCACCATCAGCGTGATTGCGAAGCCCTTGATTGGACCGGTTCCGAACTGCGCCAAAACGACCGCCGAGATCAGCGTCGTCAGGTGGCCGTCGACGATGGCGCTCAAAGCCTTGCCATAGCCGAGTTCGACGGCGGCTCGGGGACTGCGGCCCTCACGCAGTTCTTCACGAATGCGCTCGTTGATGAGCACGTTGGAGTCCACGCTCATACCGATGGTCAGCGCCAAGCCGGCAATGCCTGGCAGCGTCATCGACGCGTTAAACGTCGCCAGCACCGCCATCTGCAGGAACAAGTTGAAGGTCACCGCCGTGTTCGCAACGATGCCGGCGCGACGGTAGTAAAGCAGCATGAAGCAGAGCACGATCAGCGCGCTGACCAGCGCACCCTTCACACCCAAGTTGATCGAGCTCTCCCCCAGTGATGGGCCGATATGCTGCTCGTTCGAGGGAGTGATCGGCGCCGGCAGTGCGCCGGAACGCAGCACCAACTCCAATTGACGCGAGTCCTTCAGCTGTTCCTCTGGATCGCCGGAACCCATCGTGATGGAGGCGTTGCCGCCGGGAATGCGCGTCTGGATCACCGGCGCGCTCTCCACCCGGTCGTCCAAGATGATGGCAAAACGCCGTTTGATGTTCGCTCCGGTAATCCGCTCGAAAATCGAACCGCCGGCTTCGGTGAAGCGCAGCGAGACGTACCAGCCGCCCATCGAGTTCGGACTCTGGTCGGGCACGGCTTGCGCGTCGCGGATCAAGTCGCCGGTGATCTCGGCGCGGCTCTTGAGCATGTAGGTGCGCCAACCCAGCTCTTCTTGCACACCAGTGTTCTGGTCGATGCGGGTCAGCACGCCGTACCCCAGCTCACGATCGGGCGGCAGCTCCAAGGTGGCGGTGTACTCTTTAAAGCGGGCCAGAGTGTCCTTCAGCGCCTCGCCTTCGTTGCTCACAATTTCGAGGTGCGTCACCGGCTTGCGGATTTCGTCACCTTCCTCGTTCTGGCCAACGGGGACCGTATCTGCCTGGAAGCTGATGCCGGGCGGCAGCTCCACGTTCGGATCCTGAGACAGCTGCGCCAAGTAGGGATTTTCGTCATCCAGCAGCTTGAACTCGAGGCGGGCCGTCTGGCTGATGATCTCGCGGATCTCGTCGAAGGTCGACTCCTCCTGGCCGGGAACCTCCACGATGATGTCCTCGTCGCGTGTCGAGACGGCGGCCTCACGCAAACCGAGCTCATCCACGCGACGCAGAATGATTTCTTTGGCCTGATTGACCGCGCTGGTGCGGATCTCTGTCTCGGCATCTTCCTTCAAGCGGAAGTCGTACTCACGCAGATCATCGGAGCGTGAGAAGGCCATGTCCGTCGAGAATTGATTGAGAAACTTGGCGTCGATCTTAGCTGGGTCTGTGCCTTCTTTGACCTTGAGCTCAACCGCGTTCGCCTGAGTTGGGTGGGTTCTTAGATCCACCTTCTCACGTAACTTCGCGTACACTTCCTCAGAGGGCTGGTCGTCGCCTTCGTGCAGGTCGAACATCTTCGCCAGCTCCAGCCGCATGTCCTCGTAGCGGCGGTCACGCCGATCGCGAATCGCCTCGGCCACGTCCACCGTGTAGACCAGGCGCAAGCCGCCGCGCAGATCGAGACCCGCAACCAGCTGAAAGTCGACGTTCTTCTTGATGAACTCCGGCAGGGGAACCTTGCCCGAACTCACCGCGGACGCTGTGGGCCACAACGAGATGGCTGCGATGATGAAGATCGAGAACACCATCCCAAAGCGCATTCGCCAACTGCTGTCCGCCACTTTCAGCCCGCCGATCATGCCCCACATGGCCAGCACGCCGAATACGACGGTCGCCCAGAAGCTGTCGGCGAAGGCGCTGGCCGCCGCGCAGGCGGCTGCCAAAGCACCGGCCCACAAGGCTCCGCGCTTGCCCCTAACTTGAAACCCCCAACCGGCGAGCAACAAAGCCGCCGTGACGAACCCGAATGCTGCGTATTCGTGAATCACTTTACTTGTCGTCCTTGGACGACTCTTTGTCGCCCTTGTCCTTAGAGTCATCCTTGGTGCTGGCTGCGGCGTCTTCCGCGTCACGCCCTGCCAAACTCGAACGCAGCACCTGTACCCTCACGGACGGTGCCAGCTCCAGCTTGGCGTAGCGGCTGTCAACTTCCAGCAGGCGCCCGACGAGACCGCTTTGCGTGACCACTCGGTCGCCCTTCTTGAGTGAGCTGATGGTTTGTTCCTGCTTCTTCTGCTGTGAGCGCGATTGCCAGAACAGCAGCAAGATCAGCGGAACGAACATCAGCAGCATCATCCCGGGGCCACCGAAGAAACCGGGGTCCTGAGGCGCGCCTTCGGCACCCGGCTGCCCAGGCTGGGTAGCAGGCGCCGCCTGCTGAGCCTGGCCGGGAGCTTCAGACACAGGCTGAACGGCTTGAAATGCGGGATTTGTCGGCGTCAAAAGGGATACTCCAAGGGGCGCCCTGATACCGGGTTTGTGGGTGTCGCGCAACCCAAACGCTCGCCCGGATTCACCACCAAAACCCCCGGGCGAAGGCGGCGAGCCGCTTGACACCTCCCGGTACGCGTCGTAAAGCCCAGCTCCTGTTTAGGACGACTCAGGCGCGTAGCTCAGTGGTAGAGCACTACATTGACACTGTAGGGGTCGGCAGTTCAATTCTGCCCGCGCCTACTGCTGTGCAGCAGCCAGCCGTAGCGTCCTCACTCCCTGCCGTCCGCCCGCAGCTTTTTGAACCGCAGTTTCTCCTTGAAGCTGAATTCGCTGCGTTTGTCGGGCCCGCCGCTCCAATGGTCATGATGAGTCGGGAGATATGAGGGCCTCGCGCCTGGAGCGCGCTACGCTCAAGTTCTCGTGGATCTGTATGTGGGGCGCCGGCTGTGCATCCCCGAACGGATGCGCAGGTAAACTGTCTTTGCAATCGGGACTCTACAAGGAGGAACAAGCCTAACCATGGCAATGGGACGAAGGAACTTTCGGGACACTCGCGGTCCCCAGATCCGAGTGAATCACCGCATCCGCGTGCCGGAGGTGCGTGTCGTGATGGATGACGGGACGATGCTTGGCGTGCTGTCGACACAAGAGGCGCTGCGCAAAGCCGAAGAACGTGGTCTGGATCTGGTCGAGGTCAATCCGAAGAGTAACCCCCCGGTTTGCAAGATTCTCGACTACGGCAAGTTCAAGTACGAAGAAAAGAAGCGTCAGAGCGAAGCCAAGAAGAAGCAGACCATCGTCGAGCTGAAAGAGGTCAAGCTGCGTCCCAAGACGGACGACCATGATCTCAACTTCAAGCTGCGCGCGGCACGGCGCTTCATCGAGTCCGGAAACAAGGTCAAGTTCACGGTGCGCTTCCGCGGTCGTGAAATCACGCACCCTGAGGTCGCTCGAAAGCAGCTCGATTGGTTGGTCGACAATGTCACGGACATCTCGAACATCGAGCAGCGCGCCCAAATGGAAGGCCGCACGATGAGCATGATCATCGCGCCCAAGCCCCAGGTGCTGCACAAGATCCAGAACGAGAAGGCTGCGGCCGCCAAGAAGCGCGAAGACGAGCTGCCCGAAGGCGAAGAACACGCCGAGGAACACGACGGCGAAGAGCTCGACTCGGGAAGCGATTCAGAAGAGACGTCGTCACCGGAAGCCGCAGACGAAGCCAGCGCGTAACGCGCGCGGAAATAGACGGCGCAGCGCTGCTTACTGGATCATGCCGGTCAGGTAGGCAGCTGCAGCGCCAGCCACGGTCGTGAGCACCAAAATGATCGCCACCGCACCGCCGGCGCCCTTCTTCTTGGGCGTCGCGCTCGGGGGCGGCGGCGCGCTTGGATGCAGCGAAGGCTTCGAACTTCGGCGCGGCGGAGGCGGTGGCGGGGCGCTATCGGGCGCATCATCTTCGAGCGAAGCCAAAGAAACGCCGGGGGCGTCTTCTTCCAGCGCCGCCAGGTTGCCGGCGGAGTAGCTCCCTGTCTTGGCCTTGATCGGTCCACTGGGCACGCCTGTGGACAGACCGAAA
>JBNLEN010000043.1:0-40480 GCA_050304975.1 Polyangiaceae bacterium | reverse complement strand
GGCAGTTCATCCCCCAATGCTCGTAACAAATCCACGGCGACCCGGCGGTGCAAGCCCGCCTGCAACAGCTGTCGAATCGCGTCATCCGCCTGCTTTCCGGCGGCGACCTCCGCCACAACACGACGGATCAGGGCTCTGGTTTGGCGATGAGGATTTTTGAGAAGGGGAACGAGCTTTGCGACGGCAACGGCTGGATCCAGCTCAGCCAAGAGCTCAGCCAAGGCCAGGATTGAAGATTCACTCTTCACAGCAACTGCGGCCACCTTGGGCGCTGCGAGTGCGCCGCACTCACGCAGCCTTTTCAAGCTCCGCTCTCCGTGGTCCCCCACAGCCGCCTCGGCGTAGATGTCGGCCACCTCAACGCAGTCAGCCCCATCGAGAACGTTGAGCGCGCGCGCCTGCGCCGGCGCAGGCAAGTCAGTGAAGCGCTTCCGCAGCTCGGTCACGCTCACATCGAGCAGCGCTTTCAAGCTCCGCTCGGCCCCCTTGGCCCGCTCTGGCTCCGCCAGCTCACCAACCCAACGTGCGACGTCGTCCCCCGCCAGCACGGCGGTAGCAGAAACCTCCGCGATCGAGACTCGAACTTGGTCGTCTTGGCCCCGCGCGGGTGGCTCCTTGGCAGAATCTCCAGCGCTTTCGTTGCGGGGTGGCTTGGCGCTATGGGCCCGATCCAGGACCACGGCCAGACAACTGGTATTGATCGCCTGCGGCAAGTGCACCTGGTAGGTGTTGTCTCGGTCAACACTACCCTCCAGCTCGAAGCTGACGTGGAAAAGCTGGCTGTCGGTCGCCAACCAAACCGCTCTGGGCGGCACCGTGCTCGCTGGGCCCAGCTTCGGGAAAGTGAAGTTGACGGCATTCAGCGCAACGCCTTCGGGCACACCCAACGTCACGAACTCGCCGCTACCATCTCCGCCGCGCGTCTCCATCCAGTAGCTGTCCGCATCTCCGTCGGCGATCGCCGGCACGGCGCGCTCACCGCTCGAGGCCCCTCGCGGGCTCAGCCGCACGAACGGTGGCTGAAGAGCTCGGGCGTCAGCCACCAGCTCAGGCGCCTGGCTTCGCTCCTCGCGCGCGAGGCGTTGAAACTTCACGCGATGCAAAGACAGATCCGCTTCGAGCAATACCTTTGGCTCAAGCAGCGTCTTTCGGCCGCAAATTGACAGCTGAGGATCCAGACGACCGATGACTATCTGGGAGTAATTGCCCGCCGGCAGCACCTCGACGCTGTGCAGCTCCTCTCCCGGTTTGCCGTCGGTCTTGCTGGTGGAAGAGGGCGTCTCGTTCGTGGCGCCGTCAAATACCACGCGCGGTGTCGGGCCGTCGGAGGCGACGACAACGCTCGTCCAACTCTGATCGGGGCTGCGCAGCACCGTTGCCCGGCGCCACTTGCTGATCCGCACGCTGGGCACCTGCTTGACGTGCTGCACCGCCGATGCTGGTAGCTGGAGGACCACGCCCTGCCGCCAATCACAATCAGTAGCGCAGTTGGCAACCAGTACCTGCTGCCCGCGAAGGCCAAGTCCCAATGCCAGCTGCCCCTTGCCAGCCGGAGTTCGCCCAAGCTCGAGGACCTCGGAGGGAGCTGCCTGCGAAGACCTCGATTGGGTCGGTTTGGCCTCGCCGGGCGGCTGGGCGAAGGCCACGCCGGTCGTCAGCAGAGCCGCGCAGGCTACGAGCAGTGGAGTCGCCTGGATTCGCATCGGCCAGAGTTTCACCCGCCCGGCCGAATCCGACAACAATCTGGCACGAGGTCGACTTGAGAAGTCAGTGAATATCATGTGGATATCCCTGGGTTTTTCCACAGGACGAGGAAACCCACAGGAGGCGCACACCCTGTGGGCAAATGTATGACACCAAACCGCCGCAGAATCGAAACCAATCGCACACGAGCGCCACACTGCCATCAAACCAATGGCTCAGCTTCGTCTTGGGTGAGACCCAGCTTTCGCAACACCTGCGGTAACTGCTTGTGCGGTAGCGAGACGCGCGTCGGCATGCCACCGCTGAGGCCAAACAGCTTCACGAAGTTCAGCCCACTGTCGAAGGCGGCCGCGACGGACACGTTGTGTTCGTCAATCACGACGCTGGTGCGCTCACGCTCTTGGCCAAGCAACAGCAGCATGGTCTTGTCCAGCGGACCGTAGCCGTGGCGCACGTCAACTAGCGCCACGCCACACGGAAACCGCCGATAGCTGGCAGCTGCGCGTCGAGTTTCTTTTTCGATAGGAATGAGCGCCGCCGCAGCTTCGTCGATGGGCGCCCAAAGGCCCGCATCACTCAACCCTTCGAACAGGTGCCGCACGACCAGGCCGAACAGTCCAGCGTCACGTGGGCGGGCGCGCAGCGCTCGATCTAGTCGTTCCCCCGTCGCGGATGGTTTGCCGATTCTGGTGTCTATGGCGCGCGCGTCTGCGTCAGAGCCAGGGTAACACTCGATACCGCCACGCATCCATTTGGCTGCGCTGACCAAACCGTCGAAGTCGCTGTGGCAAAGCACCGTGTCGACATGCCCCGCACGAGCCACCAGTTCCTGAGTGATCATTTCGGGACAAGCGCCATGCTGAGCCTTGGTCGCCAACACAAAGCGCGGGTCATTGGCGAACAACACGTGATCTTCGTGATCGTGATGATCCACCCAAGCTTTGAGTCGGTCACCTAGACCTTCGATCAATGGGCGGGTCACCTTGTCGAACCCAACGTTCCTGCCCATTCCCGCGAAAGCGATGTCCAGCACCACCACGTCTCCTTCGAGCTCAGACGC
Source organism: Polyangiaceae bacterium (assembly GCA_050304975.1). Taxonomy (GTDB): domain Bacteria; phylum Myxococcota_A; class Polyangia; order Polyangiales; family Polyangiaceae; genus SZUA-265. The sequence goes on along the minus strand of JBNLEN010000043.1, from coordinate 37,716 downwards.
GCGGGGCAATTTTCTCGGTGTTCCGAAAGCGAGACGACAGGGCAGCATTGGGCAGATCAGACAATTGGGACGGCACTGGACTGGGACGATTTGAGAGCCTGGACTCCAGGACCTCCGACCACTAGACAGATCCAGCTGTGAGGCGCATCCGTCTCCTGGGCAATGCCATATCGCGTGCAAAGGTACAATCCATGACGAAAAGACGTTCGGGCCTTTTGGTTGGTTTCTTTCTGGCCAGCGCCGGCGGCACAGCATGGGCGCAGTCCGCGCCCGCTCCTTGCCAGCTACGCGGGAGCACCGCGCTACCCAAAAACACCGAGCTTTCGACTGAGGCAGGAGAAAGCCTCGCTCGCTTCACTGGCGTCCCCGTGACGCTCAAAGTCACGTTCCCCACGGCGAGTGAGGGCGGCGCGAGGCTTGAGGTCGTACCAACCAGCAAGGGCGGTTTCCAATTGCACGGGATGGTCGCCGCCAACGCCGTACCAATGTTCACTAAGCGCGACATCATGTCCAGCCCGGGCCACGTTTGGATCGCTGCAAACCAAGAGGTCCGGTTTCACTCCGCCAGTCGAGGGCGTCTACGCGTGACCAAAAAGGTACTCTACCCCATGGACCAGACGTTCTACGGCTGGGGCAACTGCGAGGACTTCTCGCTGGTCGTCGGGGCCCCCAGCCCTGTTCGCCAGTACCCGGAAGGCCGCGGCTTCATGATCGGGAAACCCGAAATACCGTTGTTTGACGGCCACGGTGCCAAAGCCTCGCAGATCGCCTCCATAACTCGGGCGAGCTATGGAGACGGCGTCTTCGTTTGGAGCAGCGAGTCCCAAGGAGGATTCCGTCACATCCACTATTTCGGTGAGGTCGTGATCGACGCCTGGGCCAAGACGTCCGACCTGCAGTGGATGGAAAAAGGGGAAATCACGGACCAACAGATCCCGCCCAGGCGCACCACCAACCCGCCACAGTTGCGTGTTTCCGGGGAACCTCGCGTAATCACGACGCAGTCAGCAGTGGAGTTGAGACTCGCAGCGGATGAACATGCGGCACAGATTGGGACGATTGCCCCCGGTACGGAGGTCATGGTGATGGACGTGGTCGCCGGCTGGGCCAGCGTCCTACCCAAGTCGCTGGAGGTCACGCCGACGGGCGAAAAGCAGTTTTGGGCAAGAGTGGTTGATCTGAACCGATCGAAGCCCTAACAAAGGCGCCATGTCCCGGATCAGCAACGATCAGTTTCAGGAAGTACTCCGTCACCCCCTGCAGTCCACTGAATTCCCCGAGTTGGGTGAGAAGTACCAGGGCAAAGTCCGCGACTGCTATATCAAGGACGGCAAACGGACGATCGTCGTCACGGATCGCATCAGTGCGTTCGACCGAGTTTTGGGTACGCTGCCCTTCAAGGGCCAAGTTCTCAATCGCGTCGCGACTTGGTGGTTCGAAAAGACTCAGCATATCGCCGACAACCACGTCTTCAGCACGCCGGATCCGAGCGTCACCATCGCGCATGAGTGCGAGCCGCTACCAGTCGAAATGATCGTCCGCGCCTACATGACCGGCTCGACGTCGACCAGCATCTGGGTGCACTACCAGAACGGCGCACGGAAGTACTGCGGCCACGACTTGCCGGATGGCCTGAAGAAGAACCAGAAGCTGCCGAAGGTGCTGCTGACGCCCAGCACCAAAGCCGCGCAAGGTGACCACGACGTTTCCGCTTCGCGCGAGGAGATCTTGGACATCACGGGCATGGCCCCAGCTGATTTTGACGCCGCTGCGGACGCGGCCATGAAACTGTTTGCCTACGGACAATCCGTCTGCGCCGAGCGCGGCCTCATCCTGGTGGACACCAAGTACGAGTTCGGCAAGACGCCGGATGGTCGAATCGTCGTGATCGATGAGATCCACACCCCTGACTCGTCACGCTTTTGGTTTACCGAGAGCTACGAGCAGCGGTTCAATGCGGGCGAACAACCGGAGAGCTTCGACAAGGAATACGTGCGACGTTGGCTGAAGGAGCAGCGTGGTTTCACGGGCGATGGGGACATCCCCGAAATCCCGGATGACGTGCAGATTGAAGCCAGCAAGCGCTACATCGAAGCGATTGAGACCATCACGGGGACCGAGTTCGAACCAAACCTCGAAGATCCAACGCCGCGCATTCGCAAAAATCTCGGGCTCTAGCCAGGCAGTGCAGCCGTGTCGGACGACTACCAGCAAGCCCTACTGACGACCCAATACTTGCTCGGCAGGCGCGAGACGGCGCTGGGCTCGGAACGCGTCGACGACACCAATCCAGCTACCCAACGGCAATTGGCGGGGCTGCGCCACGCAGACCGGCGGGTGCGCGCCGAGTGGCTCGCTCGGGGCTTGCAAGCGCTCCAGGACGAAGTTCAACGACGCCGCTATGACGCCGCAGCGTTGAGCTAACGCCAGCGGCATTGTATTGGGGCAGGGGAGTCGACCACGATGCTGAACAAGGCGCGCATCATCAAAGCGTCCGCGCTGCAAGATAAGCAACTGCAGCCGCTAGCCAGCGGCACGAGCGGCGCGCGCGTAATCAAACAAGCGCAAGTTCAAGCCCAAGAGGCGGCCGAACACATCCGCGAGAAAGCCCGCACGGACGCGGAAAAAATCCGGACGGAAGCCCAACAGCAGGCCCAGCAGCTGCGTGCCCAAGCGCATGCCGAAGGCTACGCGGAAGGTATGGCACGCGCGACCGCCGAGTGCGTCAAGCTCGCCACAATCGAAGCGCAGCTGGATAGTCGCAGTTTGCAGCGCTCGGTGGAGATGGCTCGCGTGCTCGCCGAGCGTCTGCTCGGCCGCGAAATGGCGACTGATCCAAGCGCCATTAGCGCCATGGCGGCGCAAGTGCTGTCAGAAGTGCGCGGCGCGTCCCGCATTACGCTGTACGTGAGCCCCATAGATCACGCTGAGCTCAGCAATCAACTAGGGCAGCTAGGCGTCAGCTCAGCCGCGATGTCTCTCGAGCAGGATGAAGCGCTCAGCTCGGGTGACTTTCGACTGGCCACCAACGTGGGTAGCTTGGAAGCGACGTTGGGTTCACGTTTAGCCTTGCTCAGTCAAAAGCTGCACGAGAGTCTCAAGCAGTGAACCAACCGACACCAGCGTCCGACCCCGGCGCTGAAATAGACGACGCCGCCGGGCCGCCCCCTCCGAGGCGGCGCTGGGACCCGCGCATCAACCTGCTGTTGTTCTGCCTCACGGTCGTCACAGTTTTTTATGCCGGGTACCAGGGAATGCTCGGCGCTGGCGAAGTCTCAGAAGCCGACGCCAAGTGGTATTCGGGCTGGCCCTTCGCTGTGCCGTTTCTTCTGATCTTGCTCTTCCACGAGTTTGGGCACTGGCTGGCAGCGCGAGCGCACCGAGTGCCGGCGTCACTTCCCTACTTCCTTCCAATCCCGCATCACGTTTCCCTGTTCGGTTCTCTGGGCGCAGTGATTGTCATGCCCGAGCGCATCCGTTCGAGAAACGCCCTCTTGGACATCGGCGCCGCTGGGCCCCTCGCCGGCATGCTCGTGGCGATTCCGGCAATGGTGATCGGCCTGCAATTGTCTGAGGTGCGGCCTCCGCTGTCAGGCGGCTACTTCCAAGAGGGGCAAAGCTTGCTGTATTGGGTCATCAAGCGGCTCGTCGTTGGTCCGATCCCCGAGGGGCATGACGTTTGGCTCCATCCGACGGCATTCGCTGCCTGGGGCGGATTTTTGATCACCATGATCAACATGCTTCCCTGGGGGCAGCTGGACGGTGGTCACATCGCTTATGCGCTGTTGGGCGAGCGTCACCATCGCTTCGCGCTCTGGGTCAGGCGACTCTTACCCCTGCTATTTCTGTACAACGTCGCGGTCTTCGCGCTGCCAATCGCATCGGGCAGTTCCAACATGGCCTACACTGAGGCCATCGGGAACTCGATGTTTTGGTTGTTCTGGTTCGTATTGACGGGCTTGATGGGGCGCTTCTTTGGAGCCGAGCATCCGCCCTGCGAACCTGGCGAATTGAGCCCGGGCCGACGCCGCGTCGCCTGGGGTACGCTGGTGATGTTTGTGCTGCTGTTCATGCCGACGCCGTTGGCGTACTTCACCAACTCACCGGATCTGCCAACAGCGACGTCCGGCAGTAGCAACTAACCGCGCTCGAATGCCGGCAGCCTGAGAGGGCAGCTGCAGCCTCCCCTCGGGCGAAGCTCACCCCTGGGAGGCGTACTTGGAGGTCAACGCGTCGCACACGACTTGGGGCGCGTAGCGAGTCGCATCCCCGCCGTGCTTGGAAATCTCTCGCACTAACGAGGCCGAAATGAAGCCGTGACGCGTCCGCGTCGGCAAGAAGATGGTATCAATCTCGGGACCAAGATCGGCGTTGGCGTGAGCGATTTGAAGCTCGTACTCGAAGTCGGTTTGGGCGCGTAGTCCGCGCACCAACACACGCGCACCCTTTTGGCGCGCGTAGTTCACGAGCAAACCGGAGAATTTGTCCACTTCGACATTTGGAAACGGCTCACACACTTTGCGCAACAAGTCCATGCGCTCTTCCACCGAGAACAGCGGCTCCCGAGTGGGGTGCAAGCCCAACGACACGATCAGCTTCGGAAACAGCTTGGACGCTCGTTCCACCAGGTCCAGGTGACCGAAGGTGGGCGGGTCAAACGAGCCCGGATAAATAGCGATCTGGGACATCTTCGACGGGGTTTCAACCGGCTGGAGGTTGGGCTTCTGGCTGCGGCTCTGGTCGGCGTTGGCGGGGCTGACTGAGTTGATCTGGCGCGTCTTCGAGCCACATCGTGCGCCCACCATCCGCCAGTGTCACCCGGAACGCACTCAGCAGGCCCGAGCCCATCAAACCATCGAGTTCGATGTCTAGCACCTGCTCGAGCTTGTCGATCGGAACCCCGCTGACCGCAGGGACGTTCGGCAGTCCGAAGGCACCAAGCTGCAAACGCGGCAATGCCGCCTGCTTGACGCTGGAATTACCTGGAACGGGGCGCAGCAAGTTCAAGTCGACACTCGTGCGCTTCCATGCTGGCTCGTCGAGAACCAGAGGGAAATTCGAACCTGTATCGATCATCAGCGCGAACGACTCCGCCTGTTCGTCTGCGCCGATTTGGCCGCGAAACACCATCCCTCCACCGCGAATGTAGCGCAGCGGGATCTTGGTGGCATCGGGAGGAGGCGGCGCTTCGAAGGTACGCACGACGAACTGACGCCCCAAGAAGTCGAAGGTCGCGTTCAGGTGACGCAGCAAGTTCGTACCAAGCAATACCTTCACCGGCGCGTTCAATTCTCGCGACAATCCCGATAAATCCCTGGTCAAAGCCGGAACATCCTTGACCTCCACTCGGCGGTCGAAGCGCAGACTCACCCAACTCGGCTCACGACCGCCAGAGGAGTCAATGACGACCTCGGCCGTTCCGGTGTTGATCATTCCCAAAACGGGCTGGCCATTCATCTCCACGGGAACGAGCATCGCGGTCGAGTTGAGTCGCGGCATCTCCGTGACGGCCAGCAAGCTACCCTTGACGGTGAAAGGCTTACGACCGGTGCCACGCCGGGCCAACTTGACTACCCCTTCGGCCCAGCCATCCCGCACATCGGGGTACGCCAACAATTGTTCGAGGGCGTCGGCTGCCTCCGTGATCCGCCCGCCGTACCACAGGGCGCGCCCCCTGAGCCCCAGCGCTTCAGCTGAGGATAGGCCCTCGGTGTGCTTCAAGGTGGAGTCGAAGTCTAGGTCGCTGAGCGCGATGCGGGCGGCCAGCAAGCGCACCTCTTCTCGCTGTGGTTGCAGCTTGAGGGCCTTCTCAATCGCTTCCTCGGCGTCATCGGTATCCAGCGTCCGGAAACTGCCAGAAGCGCGGTCGTACCACTCCTTGGCCATGGGTGGCCAACTGGGCTCGCCCACGGTGACCGGACCACACGCCGCGCCAACGGTAGCGCTGACACTGAGCGCCAGGGCCCAGCGCGCGGTTGTTTGCCTACACGCGTTCAGCGCTGCGAAAATCTGATTTCTGAAGCCCACGTTTGCTCAAGATCCGTTCCGAGAGAGCGACGGCCCGAAAGACCAATCGCCCGAAAAGACTAAACGCGTAGCCAGATAGCCGATTCTCCAGCCGAGGTCGAGGGTTCATCAGAGGCCGCTTCCCCTGGTCTGGCAACGGCTTTAGTATCGCGAGCATGGCCACCCGTCACCTGCTCTTGTCCGGCCTGGTGCTGCTGATCCCTCCCGCTTGCGGCGGCAGTGCGCCCGACGCGGACGCGCCCAGTCAACCTTCCACCGATCCAGAGTTGGCGGGCCCCTCAGCTCCCGACGACTGGGAAGAGCCCGCGACGCAAGAGCCCGCAACGCAAGCGCCAGCTCGCGCAGCAACCGACGAAACTGACGAGGAGTCACCGCTCGGGGACCGTACGGCACAGGATCCCAAGCCCAAAAAGCGCACCAAAGAAACTCGCACGATGGACGTCATCCGCGGCGTGGTGCTGAAAAATCGCCAAAAAGTACGCGACTGCTACGAGCGCGAATTGGCGAAGTCTCCGGGTTTGCGCGGAACATTGACGATTCACTTCAAGCTCGACCCCAGAGGCAATGTCGAGTTCGCGAAGCTCAACGCCCCACGCAGCACGCTGAAGCAGCCCGTGCTGGCTAAATGCGCGATTGACACCATCAAGTCGCTGAAATTTCCCGAGTCGTCTCGTGGCTTCGAATCAGAAGTGAACTACCCTTTTGACTTCAAACCGTGACCACCCGGGCGACAACCTCTCGGCATCGATGACTGCTGCTCCGCGACAAACCCCGCCGGTGACGAGCGCCGCGGATCCGTATGCGGAGCTTTTGAGCAAAACGCGGGATCTCCACGGTGAGCAGCGCGCCGCACGCGACCGCTGGTTTGCCACGCTCGAACTCGAGCACAAAGACGAGGTGCTGTTCGAATTCGAGGTGCTGCTGAAGGCCACCGCCTGCTTTGCCAATCCGCGCAATCATCCCGGGCCGCCGCGCAAAACAGCCATCGTCGCGTACGATTTCCGTAACAGTCTCGGGCTCGTTCGGGACGGCCTGCAACGGGCCATCGAGTTGTGTCGGCAGCTGCTCGGAGAGAGAGAACGCTCGCTGATCTTCCATCGTTACCTCGAAACCGTATTGCCAGAGGACAACCTGCGCGCACGGCTGGCTGGCGAAGGGTTGGCGCAGCTCAGCCCCACGGACAGTCTCGTGGCACTACGGCATGTGCTGTCCAACATGGGCGAGGTGGTGCAGGGACTACTGCGCTCCCAGCAGGTTCCCTACCGCTTGTTCTATTCGACGCTGACTTTGCTGCAGCGCGAAGTGGGACGAAACACATTCTTCAACCCACTGACGGCGCTCGAGTTTCGGCCTGAGTTTGATCGCATCCAGTCGCCTGAAGTGCTGCAATTGCTGAGCACCGTACCTCCAGGTGAGGCGCACCGTCTGGTGGCGCTCACCTTCCTGTCGCTGTTTCGCATGCTGCGCTACCTGCGACTCTTGGGGGACTATGCCAACGAAACCCGCCAATCCACCCGCACGGGGGGTCGCATCTACTTCGTGCTCAGCGTACTGCGCTCAGACGCGCGCGCACTGAGTGACTATCTGCAAAAGAACTCCGGGCGCTTGCTCGCTGACGGTTTCCGGAAGCAAGTCTGGAACGTCAGAGCGAGCCAAGTCTGCGGCAGCGCGCCCCAGCTGAAAGCCCATGGGCACCGCCTGATCGAAATCAAGAGCGGCCTGGAGTGCGTTGCCTCCAACCTACGCCTGGAAATGCGGCGAACCTTTCAGCACGATTTGCCAGCCCCGGACTCCGCCGTGGGCGAGATGCAACTCCGCGAAGTCACCAGCCAAGCCATCGTCAGCCTGCGCCCAGCGTTGCGCAATACAATACTGTTTCTCGGACGAACTCTCGGTACGCACCTCGAAGAACGCGGCGTGTTTGACGATCAAAGCGCAAGGGTAGAGACCAGCGAACGACTACGCCGAGATGTTTGGATGTTCTCGCAGATCGTGCGGGCCTTCTTCACCAAGGCCCAATATTCTTCACCAGAAGACCGCTGGGGCCCGGTCAATGAATTTCAGTACGTCCGAGAGTTCTTGGCGTACTTCCGATCGATGGGTTACCCCTTGCTGCGCGCCGCCGACTATCCGCGCTTCGATGGATTTCTTGCGGCCATGAGTGAACTCACCGACGCGGAACTAGTGGAGCCGCAGCACCTGGGCACCGCTATCGACGAGTGCGTCGCGTTCCACGAATTTTTGGAAGACCTGTTTCTCCAGATCTCCAAGCGGGAAGAGCTATCGGCGGTGCCGTTCGACCGGCGCCGGGCAGCCGCCGCCCTGCGCCTCTACCTTGGCGCTGAGACCAGCTGACGTTCTGCCCTGCGATGGGGGCGCCCCGACGAGCCTCGCCATCTCTTCACTATCAGCAGCGCCACCGCTGCTTCCCCCCTTTGAAATCATTCCCTTTTTTGGCTCGGGAAAGAGCACTGCCCGGGATGCCGCCGCCTCCCTCGCGACTGCGACAACCCGGGCTTAGAGCACTGAAATTCAGGCTCTGGAAGGCTTAGCGCCGCGCCTTCTTCTTTGCGCGACGTGCCTTCTTTTTGGAAGCCTTCTTCTTAGAAGCCTTCTTCTTAGAAGCCTTCTTCTTGGAAGCCTTCTTCTTGGATGCCTTCTTCTTAGAAGCCTTCTTTGCAGTGCGCTTCTTGGCTGTCCTCTTCTTTGCCTTCTTCTTGCTCTTCTTAGCTGTCTTCTTTGCGGCCATGTTTGTATTGCCTCCTGCGTTCCCTGGAGCACACCACATTGCGCGCACCCACGGTATGTTGCACGACGTATATTGCCACCTATTGCGATGTGTCAACGAAAAAAGTGCGATGGCAGGGCTCAGAGGGCCAAGTTTCCCACACTCTAACTCTGCAAAATCTGCATACTAGGCTCATGTTTAGTAGATCCCGCTGCCGGCCGATGGATTTCGGGATTCCAGCCATTTCTACGCGGTCGGATTTCTAACACACGGTTAATGCAGGTTTTTTTTCCCGGGTTGACGCCGCGGACCCACACCGGTACAGCGGCGCTGCCAATCTGAGGCTTGAGGGTGCAAACAATGCGGAAGACGACTTCAAATTTTGGCCAGACGTTCAAACTCGTTGGGCTGCTGGGATTCAGTTACCTCGCTTGCGCGTGCGGTTATTCCCAAGAGGAGTGGGACCAGAAGCTGCGTGAGATCGACAATCTCCAGCAGCAGCTGCGCGCACAACGGCAGCAAAACCAGAAATGTGATGCCGACTACCAGGCGGCTCTAAACGAGATCCAGGACCTGAAGAAGAAGCTGCTGGAAAGCGGCGTCAATCTCGACAACCTCACCCAGAGCCTGGAGGAGCAGAATCGTGCGCTCAAGGAGTTCGAGCAGCGCGCGAAGCAGTTGGAGGCAATCAAGCAGCGCTTTGAGTTGCTGCGTTCAAAGCTCCAGAAGCTCACCAAGCTGGGCCTGAGCGTGGAAGTCCGCGACAACCGCATGCTGATCCAGCTACCCGGTGATGTGCTGTTTGCTTCCGGGCAGGACAAGCTGAAGGACGAAGGTGTTGAGATCTTGGGTCAAATCGCCCACATCATCCGCACAGACGAGGACCTCAACCAGCGTGAGTTCCAAGTCGCGGGCCACACCGACAACATTCCTTTGAGCAAGGGTCGCAGCTTCCGGGACAACTGGGGCCTGTCTGCGATGCGCGCGCGTTCCGTGGTGGACTTTCTAGTGAGCCCCCTCGAAGACGAGGGTGGCGGCCTCGATCCCAAGCACTGGAGTGCTGCCGGTTATGGCTCCACAGACCCGGTCGCCAACAATGAGACCGAAGAGGGACGGGCCAAGAACCGCCGCGTTGAGCTCGTGGTCATGCCCAACGTCGAAGAGATGTTGAATCTGAATTCGCTGGCGAACTAGCTCCGCGGGTATCGGGGTTCATGCCGACGTCCACGGCACCGCTTCGTCGCGAACCGGGACGGGTTTGACGTGTCGCCATTGCGGCGGTGAACCCAGTCAGAAGGAATCTCACCACGACAGGCGTTCAGCTGACGCTGGGCTCCGAACGTTCAGCGTGTCCCCTTAGAGCGTTCCAATTCGCGCCGAGGCCGTTCCAGTCTGGGTCGTTTGCTGAGGGCGGCGCCCCGCGCGCAGGGCTCGCGTGCGTTCCAACCAAACCTGTGGCACAATGCTTGGTGCTGCGGGCAATCCCGCGGTGAAGTTCGGTCCCGGCTCGACCTACTGTTCGAGCATTTTCTTCTGGCTTCGTGGCTCTCGTCACGCTGCCACTTGCTTCGAGAGTGGGCTCAGCCTTTCGGCCGATATTGAAGGATTCTTGACAGAATTGCTGAACCCGATTATCGTCCCGCGCCTGGCGATTCATGTGCCTTCTTTGACGTTCTACGGCACGCCCGTCGGCGTCGCGAGTAAAACGTTGGCGCGAATAAGTCGAAATTGAGGCAAGCGGAAATACGTCAGGAATAACAAGTGCTGAAGCACGGTTCACGAAACTCCAAGAAAGGGTTCGTCGAGTCGGGCGCTCAGCAGAGCAGATATCGGCCCCGTACGAGAGGCCTTTATCGATTCAAGGAGTAATCATGCAGGCAAGCGCGGAAGTTGAATTCAAGGTCGGCGACAAAGCTGTCTACCCGGCGCAAGGCGTAGCCGAGGTCATCAGTATCGACGAAAAGGATATTGCCGGATCCCGACAACGTTTTTACGTGCTCCGCATTCTTGATACTGACCGAAAGATCATGGTGCCAGTGTCCAACGCAAACGCGGTTGGCCTGCGACAGGTAATCAGCGAGCAGGAGATCCGCGAGATCTTTGACATTCTGAAAGAGCGCACCATTGGCTTCGACACACAGACTTGGAACCGCCGATATCGCGGCTTCATGGACAAGATCAAGACTGGGTCCATCTACGATGTCGCAGAAGTGCTGCGGGATCTGTATCGTCTGAAGGCCAACAAGCAGCTTTCCTTTGGTGAGCGCCGCATGCTGGACACAGCACGCTCGTTGATCGTCAAGGAAATCGCGATTGCGCGTGAGCAGACTGAAGAGCATGTGAAGGACGAAATCGAAGCGATCTTCTTCTCCAACTAATTTGGGCGCGGCTTCGCCGCGACAACAAACGCTACGGGCGCGGTTCTATCCGCGCCCGATTGCGTTTTGTCTAATCGTTTTAGCGTTACCAACGAACCGGCAGCGTTCACGGCGTTTGGTCTCGCTCCCGGCTCTCGATGGGCGGTGGCGGAGGAAGCTCCAGCATGACTCGCCATTTGCCCTCTTCCTTCACGCAACGCACCTCGACGAGTTGTTTGCTTGGCTCTTCCCCGGTCACGGTCACACGGCTGAAGCGACCTTTGATCTCCGGCGTGAATGTCTTTGGTTCGAACCGAAGCGAGAATCTGGAAGGCACCAACATCTCTTCCGGCTTGACCGGTCTACCTGATGCTGCCGAAGCGCGACGCGCTCGCTCCTCAAGGTTCTCTTTCGCACCCGACCACAACAGTTCGTACGCGGCCGCCCCGAGCTTTGGATCCCCGTGCACGCTCTGCATGCGCTCGATCAATTCTTCAACGACGCGCTCCGGAGCGTCGTCGACTTGCTCCTCCCGGCAGGCGAGGACGAAAGCTCCGGCGCCGAGGATGGTCAGGATACAGCGAGCACGAGACGCCACGTCGCCGGTCGTATCCTCCGGCGGGACAGCGCGCAAGCGCCCCGGACGTTCGCCACCCTCTGTGGACGGTCTATGTGGTCCAGCGGTTCAAAGCGGCTGAAGCAGCTGGGCGCCGAAACTTGGCCCGGATCTCGGGACTGGAACACGCTGGCGCCACGATGAGCGCTCCTCCGGTCCGATTGCAGTGGTCCTCTTCCGACGACGAGCAGGCCCCAGCGGGCGCGATGCGGCTCCTCCCCCCGAGCGAGGAGTGCATCCGTTTGATCGATGGGGACAACCTGCAGGTGCTCCGGACGCTGGGTGCACAGTTGCACGGTCAGGTCACCCTGGCCTACGTGGATCCTCCGTTTCTCACAGGCAAGCAGCACCATCGCGTGACTCGCACTCGACAGGGAAAAGGCAAGATCCTCAGGAGCGAGCGGGTCGCTTTCGATGATCGTTGGGCCGGGTTGGGCGACTACCTGGACGCTTTGCGCCCCCGCTTGAAGGCGCTCCGACAATTGCTGGCGCCTCACGGTTCGGCGGTCATTCATGTGGACCCCAAGACGAGTCACTACATCAAGGTGTTGTGCGACGAGATCTTCGGTCCTGACGCTTTCGCCAGCGAGATCATCTGGCGCTACCGCCGCTGGCCTGCAAAAACCCCAAACTTCCAACGCGTCCACGACGTGCTGTTGCGCTACGTCAAGGACCCGACGACCAAGCCCCGTTTCAACCAACTGTACGAACCCCTGGCTCCATCAACCCTGGCAACCTGGGGAAATCGCAAGCAGCGAGCCGTAACGGACAAGACAGGGCGACGCCTACGCTCCAGCAAAACGGAGACCACGACGCCAGGGGCCCCACTAGGGGACGTGTGGGAGATCGGCATCGTGGCGCCTGTCGCTCGGGAGCGGACTGGGTACCCAACGCAAAAGCCCGAGGCACTATTGGAACGACTGATCCAAAGCCTGAGTGATCCGGGAGAGCTAGTGCTTGATCCTTACACCGGGAGTGCGACGACATTGGCGGTCGCTGCCCGCCTGGGGCGCCGCGCCATTGGAATCGACCAGAGCGCCGAAGCGCTAGAGGTGGCCACGGCGCGCTGCGAACAGCTCACCTGCGGGTTCGCCAGGCAAAGGCTGGTTAAGGTTGGCCGCCAGCCTGCCACCGCCAAGGTCGCGCGCGCATCCTAGAGGCGGTCACCCCTCTGGCGTTGCGTTCCAGCCGCCCAACGCCTAAATCGACAGAGTGTTCCCGACACCAGCATCGCCGAGACGGGCCCGATCCGGCCCCAGCGGCCCCAGGCGAAGGGCCCACAGACTTTCTCTGAGGCTGGTGTGCTCGCTGGCGCTCGGTACAACCCTTTCCGTCGCGGCGCCCAACTCGGCGGACATGCAGCTGCTGACCGTAGGCGGACGCGGCGTTTCGGTAGCCGAGGCACAGCGCGTGCTCGACCGAGTCCCCATCGAGAGGCTGCGCCAGCTGGCTCCTGCACCAGGCGGCGTCAAAGGGGCCTTCGTCGAGGAGTTCCTAGCCAAGCAGTTGAGGCGTGAGCAGCACGCTGCCCGACTCGGTCAACAGCCCGACGCCGCGCACACCGCTCGCGCCGCTCGAGACGCAGCGCTCCAGCAAGCGCTCGAGCGTCAACTGGCCAAACTCGCGGTGGTCAAGGACGAGATGGTGGCCGCGTTCTACGAAGAGCACATGCGCCGCTACCGTCGGCCACCAGCGATCCGGATTTGGCGTCTGCTCCTGCCGGATGAATCAGCGGCAAGGGATGCCATCGCGCGCGTTAAGGACCGCGCGGACGGCGTCTCCGTATGGAGTCAACTCACCCGGGAGAGCTCCCTCGACAAAGCGACCAACATGCGCGACGGCGATCTGGGCTTCGTGCATGCCGATGGCCACACCGATGTGCCGCAAGTCCGAGTCGACGCATCATTAGTCGCGGCAGCCGCGCAGGTCGCTGACGGTGAGCTGGTCCCGAATCCGGTACCGGAGGGGGACTACTTTGCCGTGGTTTGGCGGCGAGGAACGCGGCCCGAGCGCATTCGCTCGTTGGAGCAGGAGCAAGACGCGATTCGGCAAGTCTTGGCAAGAGATCACGCGCGCGCCGCCCAGCAAAAGTTGCTCAATGAACTTCGTGAGGCTCACCTGAGTGCATTCTCCCCGGAGTTGGTCGAATCAATCGACTACCCCAAAGTGGAAGGCATTCCAGTCCCGCAGCTCCGACGAACTCAGCACGCGGCTGCAGGCAAGCCCAACCCCGATCCAAACCGCGAACGCTGACTCACTTCATTCGCGAAATTCAGGCAGCGTCCATCCCAGTTGCTTCAGCACCGACCGAAACAATTGCTCTTCGTCTCGCGCGAGGCGCGCAAACTTGACGAACTCTTTGGGCTTGCGTTCCACGGCCGCGTTGGCTGCACGTTCGCAATTCTCCAGCATCAGCAGCAGGTGAGGATGAGCTTGCACGACCTCTTTAGGCACCATCATCTCACCAGCGGCTTCAGACCGGGCCGCGGCCAAGCGCTGCATTAGACGCGCCAGCTCTGGGTCGTAGAGTTTTCTTTGCAGGTAGCTCAGTTCTTGATTGGCTCCGTGAACGAGCACGCTCGCGCGATCCAAGTAACTCCCCGCCCAGGCTGGTCGGATCAGCAGCAGCGGAGCGAACAAACCGGCTCCCGCGAGCACCAGGGCCCGACGGCGCTCAATGCTCATCGCTTGCCCCTTCCCGCTGCAGCGCCTCCAGCCCCTGCTTCAGCGCAAGCGAGGCGGCGTCGCGCTCAGCCGCACGCTTCGAACGTCCAAAGCCCTCAGCCAGCACCACTTCTCCAACGGACACCTGAACCCGGAACCAGCGCTCGTGCGCTGGTCCGCCGCTCTCCAGCACGTCGTAGCTTGGGGCTGAGTGACCCAAGGCCTGGCTGCTTTCTTGGAGGGTCGTTTTCGGATCTTTGCCCTGCCCGCCGTCTTGCTGAATCATGCCGCTGTCCATCACGGTGCGGCATACGGCCTGGGCCGCCTCGAGTCCTGACTCTAGATAGGCCGCCGCGATCAGAGCCTCGACGGCGTCTGCCAACACATTCGTGCTGTCGCGCAGACCGTTGGCCTCCGCCCCTTTGCCGAGTCTCAACGCCTGGGCCACGCCGCTGGTTCTTGCAAAAGCAGCCAGCGCGTCCGCGTTGACCAGCTGCGCTCGCCGGCGCGTCAACTCCCCCTCGTCGGCTTCGGGAAACCGCCGAAACAGCTCCTCGCTGCAACACAACTCGAGCACCGCGTCCCCCAAGTATTCGAGGCGCTGGTTGTGGGTCGAAATGCGGCGCTCGTTGGCGAAGCTTGGGTGGGTGAGCGCTTCGCGCAGGACGGGAGACTCAGCATCCAGACCGAAAAGTTGTGCTACTTCAATCACCATCAGTTGCGGGGGCGTACCCTAACCCGAGAAGCCACGCAGGACTTGCCCGAAATTTGGACCTGAACCCGTGATCACCAGCGCTCCAAATCGAGCCATCTACGCCCAACCCGGCACCAAACTGGACCTATACTGCTGGTGACGCCGACGCTCCGAAACGAAGACGCTCGATGGCCAAACAACTTTTAGCCTGCCCGTTTTGTCGCGAGTTGTTCTCGCAAGATGAAGGAGACATCTGCCCCAACTGCGACATTCCTTTGCGCCCGCTGGCGGAACTACCGCCATCATTCGAAGTTCGCGAACAACAAGCCATCGAATGGGAACGCACCGCTCCCGCCGATCGGACTTTGCCTTGGTATTACGCGGCACGGGGTCGGGCTCTGATGTTGGTCTTGAGCCTGCTTGGCTTGGCTACCTTCTTCGCCCCTTGGATTGTGATCACCAAGCCGGAGATCGCCAACCTCAGTGGCTTCACCCTCACCGCTTCACGCGGGTTTTGGTTCGGTGGTGGGGCCGTCGCTTGGTTCATCAGCGTACCGCTCATCGTCACTCGGAGAACCGTGAATCAAATGCGGGGGGTACGCATCATCCTGACTCTGTTCGCGGCAACCAGCGCCTGCCAGGTCGTGTTGCTCTACCTCAACGCTCCAACCAAGTCGGTCATCCCCGTGGCTTACACCTGGGGCTGGGGCTTTTACGCCAGCGCGATCGTTAGCCTACTGGCAGTGCCGGTGGCCGCCCGCTTTGGAGGTCGTGCGGACGATCTGCCCGCAGAGCTGGGCTCAGAGCTACGCCCCGTGTCCGTCGCGCGGGAAACCAGCGGCGACAATACGCTGCACTAACGCCCCACGCGCTCCAGGACCCAGACACTCCAGGACCCAGACAGGCAAACGGGCCCGCGAGAACAGGCCCTCAGAAACGAACGCCGAGGTCGATCCCCAGCTGCCACTGCCGAGGCATCGACTCACAGGTCGTTGCGCCCTCGGAGCATTCGGCCAGATCCTGCTTGTCCTGTTCGGAATTCTGAGCTTTGGCAGGGTCGACCAGATCGGTCATGAACTGCAAGCCCGCGGAAAACAACTCGTACTGGTAATTGAACCCGAACAAGATGCGTTGCCGCTCCAAGTTCGCACGGTCGAAGACCACGTTGTTGTTGAAGTCCAGCGATGAGCCGCCGACGCAATCAGGCTGACCGTCGTAGGGCTCACTGGGATTGTTGCTGTTGTTGCCCTGCTTCGGAATGTTGGACCCAGCAAAACCACAAAAACCGAGTGGGTCTGTGCCCGGCGTCAGATCGATCAAACCGGAGCGACCGAAGATCCACAGGTACTGATAGCCAACCCACGGGGTCAGCACCGACTGGCTCGCAATAGGCAAGGGCTTCGAGGCGCGAGCGTCCAGCGCCACTGTCGTCAACTGCAGCTGGTCCGTACCCGTGATGGTGCGAATCCCTGCGCCGACGGCAATGTCAGGGAAGACACCTCCGACGCCGGTGCGAAAGCCTTCCAATAGGCTCATGCGGACGTCGGCGCCGCCGTTGATGATGCTGCTGTTGGGCACGAAGCCCACATTGGCCATCGCCTCGATGCCCAGCATGAAATTCTTGCGAATGTTGAGCGAGTAGCTCTGAATCATGCTTGGTGGGTCACCAGACGTGACCGCAGCCCCTGACGCCTTGTCGCGGTCACCCTGGGTACCCAGCGACCAATACGGCGCGCCATCATCGATCTTGGTGTACGACGCTTGCAGCGAAAAGTGAAACCCACCGAAGCCGGTTGAACGCGCGGGGTACATTCCGTTCGGAGCCAGCGCGAAACCCCACTGGGCCACTAGCTTCTTGAACGCGGCGCTATCCGGCGCACACAGGCCGTCTCGCCCGGGTAGCCCCGCAGCTTCATAGCCCGCCAAGATGTCCCCTCTCGCGTCCGGATCGGACACAATCTCACCACGTCCAGTGGTGCACGCGGGGTTGATGACCAGACGTGACAACGCGGGATCCAAAGAATCTGCGCGCGACTCACCCGCGAAGCCGATCCCCACCGCGAGCACGCTTAACGCTGCGAAATACGCCCGAATTCCCAAGCCAAACTCCGAGTTTGGAGGCTACTTGGGTTGCGGGGATGCCGTCAAGCAGCGCCACGCCTCAAATCTACTCCTGGAGTTCCATCAGCGAGCGCTTCAGGAAGAGCATCCTCGCCCCCGAGGTCCGGCTCGCGCGACACCACTGTGGGCGGTTTTCGTACAGTCATCTCGGCCGTCAGCACGTTTGCGCGGGGGCCGCCAGCTGGCGGGGAGCAGCGAGCCAGTTGCCGTCGGCGGAGCTGACGCGGCATGATGGTGGCCTATGAACGGCGATGGAACGGCCAGGCTTCGCGCCGACACCCAGGCAGCCCCTTTCCACGTGGCGCTGGTCGAGCCCGAGATCCCACCCAATACCGGCAACGTCGCCCGGCTCTGCGCTGCGACGCGCACTCCGCTGCATTTGGTGGGCAAGCTCGGCTTCAGTATCGACGAACATGCCGTACGACGGGCCGGGCTGGACTACTGGCACCTCGTGGACGTTCACACTCACGCGTCGCTGACGGACGCGGAACACTTTATCTCACAAGGAAGTACAGCTAGGTCATGGCTGTTCAGCGGCAAGTCGGAGCGCAGCTATCTGGACGTCAGATTCTCGCCCGGCGACATCTTCGTGTTCGGCAAGGAAAGCGTTGGCCTGGATGAGGCACTGTTGAGCCAGCGCAGCGAGCAGGTCTTGGCCATTCCCACGCTGGGCGAGGTCCGTTCGTTGAACCTGGCCAATTGCGTGGCCATCGTGTTGTACGAAGCGCTGCGTCAAACGGGTACTCTCAATCACACCCAATTGCGCTGATCAGCTGATAACTCTTTCCGGCTATTTCTTGAACAACTTGCCGAATAGGCCTTCGTTTTCGCCCCCGGAACCTTCCGCCCGCATCTTGTACAAGCGGATCTCGCGCGCCGCTTCCACGTTTTTCGGATCCGCATCATTGACGTAGCGGTAATCGCGAATCGCCAGGTTGGATTTGCCCGCCAACTTGAGCACGTCCGCGCGATACAATCGAACTCTGAGATTGTCGGGCATCTGCTTCACCGCGTCATTCAGGATCTCTAACAAGTCAGCGTAGTTTGCCTCCTGCGCGCGCTGCCCACTCTTCGCCACGGCCCAGGCATACAGCGCGCCATACTCCAGTTGCTCAGGGTCATCGTCGTAGGCCTGCTTGGAGTGCTCGATCGCCGATTTCCAGTCGCCCTTGCGTGCAAGAACCTCGGCCTTTTGAAACGCCGTGGCGGCCTCCAACACCTGACGTACCTTTCTTTGCTCGTCATCCGCAGTGGCTCCCTGGGCAGCCAATTCGTCGTACTGTCGGCGCTGCTCAGGGTTGGTCAAAACCTGGTGAGCCTCGGTCATGCGAGCGAAGACTTTTGTCGCCGCTTCACGCAGATCGCGCAGCTCGGTGGGCAGCTTGTCGGGATGCCACTTCCTAGCCAACTGAAAGAACGCCGCTTGGACCGCTGCGGCGTCCGCATCATTGGCCACGCCCAACGTGGCGTATAGATCGAGGGACTGAAGCCGCTGCGCAGTCTCCAGTACTTCCTGTCGACGGGCGCTGATCTCTGCGGATTCCTCAACCGGGGCTGCCGGCTCGGGTGCGGGGCGATTCTTCTGAACGCCGGCGCGGACCACCGCGATGCTTTCTTGACTGGAGCCGCTGCGCGCCGCGTCCACGCCCAGCGGAGCGGCATTGAGCCCCAAGTCCAAATGTCGCGTCATGGCCAGCAGCGCGATCATGGTGCTGAGCTGCTGGCGCGGCAGCAGGCCGGTGGCCAGCAGCTCCTCGAACGGCTGCGGTTTGACCCGCAGGACGTCGAGCGCCCCCCGATACTCGTCCCCAAAATCAAAGCGCAGCACGCCCGCCCGCGGATGAAGTCTCAGGACTCGAGTCCCAAGGCTGGCGACGACCGCATGCGCTTTCTGCGGGTTCATCGACACTTTGGCCGCGCGCGAGATCAGCTTAAGCGGGTCCACGCTCAGCCCATTTCCGCCCCAGCGCGCGAGCACGTCGTTCGAGCCGTAGTAGCCGTAAATGGATTCCCCGGGCAGACTCGCGCACCACTCTACCTGGCGCACCAGTTGCTCGATGAGCACATCCCGCAGCTGCTCGTTGCTGATCAACCCCTGATCTCGAATGGCCTGACCAATCAGACCTTTCGCGGACTGGCCAACCACCGCCTCGAGCTGGGTTGCTGAAATCAGCTGCAGCTCGACGCACAGCTCACCCAGCAGGTGCTGGCGCACCGCCAGCTTAGCCTTGATCACTGAGCCGTTGCGCAGGGACAGCGCGCTACGGCCGACGCCAGGGGATTCGATCACTAGCGACCCGGAGAGCTTCCGCTCTAGGCAAAATATCAACAACTCCCACAGCGGCGTCGCGGCCAACTTGCCCTTCGCGGTCGCGCTCATGCTGCTCATGCCCAAGTCAGCGTAGCAGACTCCCGACCGGATCGAGTACGGTCTCGAAATGTCCCGCGGTCATGTTCTGGTTGTCGACGACGAAAGCGCCATCCTCAACACGCTTAAGAAGGCGTTGACGCTCGAAGGCTACAGCGTCGATTTGGCCGGCGGCGCCACCCTGGCGGAAAAACGCCTGGCAACCGGAAATTACGACATCGTGCTGTTGGACGTGGCGCTGCCTGACGGTGACGGCCTGGAGCTTTTGACCCAGCTGCGGGCTGCCGGCAATCCAATCCCAGTAGTGATGATGAGTGGACACGCGACGATCGACGCAGCCGTTCGCGCCACTCAACTCGGTGCCCTGGACTTTCTCGAAAAGCCACTCTCGACCGACCGGCTGCTCCTGGTCGTTGAGAACACGTTGCGCTTAGCGCGTGCGGAGGAAGAGACGGAGGCCCTGCGCCGTGAAGCGGGCTACTTCGACGAGATCGTGGGCAGCAGCCCGAGCATGCAGCAATTGTCGGAGCTGGTGGGACGCGCCGCGCGCGCCAATGCCAGCGTGCTGATCACTGGCGAACGCGGCACAGGCAAAGAATTGGTGGCACGCGCGCTGCACCGCTCATCACCGCGCATCAAAGGCCCGCTCGAAAAACTCAATTGTGCGGCCGTACCCGCAGAGCTTATCGAAAGTGAACTCTTTGGGCACGAGGCGGGCGCGTTTACCGGCGCTACCAAGATGCGTCGCGGCAAGTTCGAGCGTGCCCACGGTGGCACGCTGTTCTTGGACGAAGTGGGCGACATGCCCATGAACATGCAAGCCAAGCTGTTGCGCGTGCTTCAGGAGCGCGAGATCGAACGCGTCGGAGGCAGTGACACGCTGAAGGTGGACGTCCGAGTTGTGGCGGCTACCAACAAGAACCTGGTCGAAGCCTGCGAGCAGGGCGAGTTCCGCCCCGATCTCTATGACCGCCTCAACGTCGTGCCCATCCACTTGCCCCCGCTTCGTTCACGACGTGAAGATGTGGCAGAGCTGGCAGCCCATTTCATCCAACTGGCGCGGGAAAACCATGGCCGCCCAGCGGTCAACTTGACCAGCGACGCGGTCACGGCCCTCGCGCAGCACTCGTTTCCAGGCAACGTGCGCGAGCTACGCAATCTGATCGAGCGGCTGGTGATCCTGTCACCCGATGAAACCATCACCGACGTAGACGTCAAGAATGCCCTCGGCATGGGGGAAATGCCTAAGGTCGCCGGTCTATTTCGAGCTGGCGTTCCCTTCCGAGTCTTGGTGGAGGAAGCCGAGCGCACCATCATCACTGAGGCGTTGGCCGCGAATCAGCAGCAGATGGCCGCAACTGCTCGAGCGCTCGGGCTGGAACGGTCGCACCTGTACAAGAAAGCCAAATCTCTGGGGCTGCGCGGCGAGGATGCGTAGGTTGCGCCCAATAGCGAAGCTCACTCTGGTTGCGACTGTTCCTGCATTTCCTCCAAGACCGCCTGGTTGAGTTCCTCCATCTTGGCTCTATGCTTC
Source organism: Polyangiaceae bacterium (assembly GCA_050304975.1). Lineage (GTDB taxonomy): Bacteria > Myxococcota_A > Polyangia > Polyangiales > Polyangiaceae > SZUA-265. The sequence goes on along the minus strand of JBNLEN010000043.1, from coordinate 16,607 downwards.
TTGCCGCGCGCGGTCTGACCGCGCATTTCCAAGAAGCCCGCGAAGCTGGCGTGCGCATGGGCCAGCTTGTTCTTGGGCCCCGGACACAGGATCGCGCTTTCGAACTCAAACTCCGCCTCGCTGTACCTTTTCGCCTGCACTAACGCCTCGGCGTACGCGAGGTGAGCGTAGACATCTTCCATGTCTGCGTACACCGCTGACTTGCCGACCTCAACCGCGTCGGCCGCGTTGTTGACTGCCAGGGTTGACGCCAAATCGCGATACACGCTACCATCATGCTCTTCCAGATCGTGAAGTTGGCGCAGCCACTTCTCCTCAGCCACGCTGTCCTTGGCTTCACGCGCCAGATTTAGCAGTCCGTAGATTGGGTCCGACTGCAGCGGATCGAAACTGTTGGCCCGCTCCAACGCCTGCTGCTGAGCTTGCTTGTCGTGCGCTTCCAGCGCGGCCTTCGCCAAAACGATTTGAACCTCATAGCCATCGTGCCCGTCTGCCACCAACTTGTTCGCGACCGTTTGCGCGACGATGTGGTTTCCTTCGCGCAACGCAAGCCGTGACTTGAGCCACAGCGCGTCCGGATGCTTCGGATCCAACTTGAGCGCGCGCTGGATCGCCTCGCTGGCTACACCATTGTCGCCCGAGCGCAACGCCAGCAGCGCGAAACGCGCCTGAGCATCCGCGTTCTTCGGCTCGGCCTTGGCGCGCTTTTGCACGCGCTCTGGATTGCCCACGCGCTGAACCGGGATGAACTGCCCGTCGTAGCGCTTCAAGCCTTGCCGTACGTAATTGGCGAACATCCCGTCAAGCGCCTCAGCGCTCGTGCCCAATGCCAACTGGATCACCTCAGGAGTCCGCTTGCCTTCACCCCACAGCACCAACATCTTGTTCAGCTTGGGCCGCCCAAAGTGTTCAGCCAGCATTTTCACAATCTGCGTCGACGCGTAATACGCCAGCGTCACGTCACTCAGATCTTCGGCATGCGTAAACGCCTCGTTCATCGCGCCGATCTTGGGCAGCCGCTGGTCTCTCAGCGCAGCGTACAGCTCCGCGTCTTTCTCGCGCTTCCATTCCGTGCGCTCAACCAACGTCTCGTACTCAGCCAACCCTTCCGTGAACCAACGTGGCACGTGATTCTTAGAAAGCTGAATGTGGAAGACGTGCGCCAGCTCATGCCACAGTGTCATGCCTACGTTGAATTTCTCGTGGCGCGGGCTCATGCTGGCTAGGGTCTTGCCGAAGCACACCCCCTGGATTGCCGTCTGCGGCAGCCCGCTCGTGCGAATCGCGAAGCTCTCGCGCTCTGCGTAGAGCTCAACACCTACAGGCTGCTCCGGAGTGTAGGCGTAAAAGCCGACGAACTTGTTCCATGCCTCGTCCATTAGCTGCGGGACATAACGCTCGAGCACTGGCTTCTCGAGCGAAGGGTAGCGAAAGCGAAAGCGTTCCCCATCGACGTCCGTGTACGATTGGGCGATCGTTTTTTCGTACAGGTTGAGGGTGTTGTACACCCGGACGTTGTAAGGATCCTTCGCGAAACTTCGACGTAACGCCAACAGACCACCGCTATCATCCCCGCTGCGGATCAGATTGAGCCCCAACTGCGCATACGCCTTGGCATCGTCATCGTCGATACTCACGGCCTCGCGCATCATCTCGACGATCTCTTCGTAGCGATGCTCCCACTCCGCGTATTCACCCACTATCTGGTAGAAACGTGAGAACTGAGGGTTCAGCTTCAGCACGCGATCTCGCGCGCGGCTGAATCCGGGCTCATCATCCGCCAAAAACCTGACGGTGGCTTGCATGCTCATCAAGTCCAGGTCACGCGGATTGATCGCCAGTCCTTTGCTGACGTGAGCTTCCGCTTCCTCCAACTTCATGTCCCGTAGTGCCAACCCCGCCAGCACGAAGTATGCTCGGGCGAGGTTCGGATTCGTCGTCAGCGCCTGCTTGGCTAAGCGCTTGGCCTCCGCAAAGTCCATCGCCTGGGCCAGCTTCACGTGCGCCATCCAAACCAGCGCTTCAGGATGATTTGGCGCCGCTTTGAGCAGCTCGCTCGTGACTTCTTCGGCGTGTCCTGGATCGTACTTCTCCAGAAACAGTTCCGCGCGCCAGAGCAGGGTCTGCGGATGTCCTACGAGAACTTGCTCCGCCTGATTGAAGGCGTCGTTGGCGTCTTCTGGACTCCGAAGCAGATACGCCGCACGGCCAACCAGGCTCATGCCGTGTCCGTTAGAGTCGGTGATGATGTCGTTGTTGTAGTCCTCAATCAACGTCATCAAGACTGGTGTCGCGTCTTGGCGGCGTCCCAATTCGAGCAAGATCTCGCCTAACAGCAGACGCAACTCCGGAGCCTTGTGTCGCTGAGTTTGCTGACGCAGAAATGTTTCTGCGTCCGGCACCTGGCCTTGACGCCGCAGCGCCTGCGCTTTGATTAGCGCAGCCTCGGCCGCGAGCTCCGGCACGTTGGCGAGCTCAGCATGGGCGGCTGCGGCCTGCTGATACTGCCCCGTCACCAGCTGCACGCGTGCGACTCCGAGAGTCGCTCGCGCCTGGGTCTTCGGCGACTGTTTGGCTGCGGCGAAGCGCGCCATGGCCGCCGCGTAGTCACTACGAGCCAGCGCTGACTCGGCGTCGGCCAGCGCCTGCTCCGGCGGTTGGGACGGCTCCGCTTCCGCGCTGGTTGGAGCTTTGTTGGGCACGGCCGGCGGAGCCTGACCAGCGCATGAAACGAGCAACGCCAGCGATACTGACGGGACAATTGCTAAACGCCGTGAGCCTGTCATTCGACTTCCAACTCTAACGCCGCTCCGACTCCGCAACCAAGGGTTTCCATGGCGCTGCCGTCTCGCTTGGCTACTTCCACCCGATTCCAAGCGTTTCTCAAAGCCACCAGCTCACCGACTGACACGTCGGAATAGGTTTTCCCCCAAGCGATCTCCACGTTGGCGCATCTAACCGCGCGCACTCGTGGTTGCTCGTTGTCCTGGGACAAATCCAGATTGCTGATCAAGTTGCCGAAGTGGTCGACGACTTCCACCACACCATGCAGTACCTTGCCGACCTGCCGCGGCGTTTGACGCGGCAGCCGGACCCAATCCGTGACCATGGGCCCGACACTTTCAAACGGCAGTCCCGCGGCCAGCTCGGCTGCCAAGGGCGCGAACACATCACGCCCGTGGAACGTGGCACTCAGCGACCCCGGGGACTGAATGGACCAGTGGCGCACCTCCATTTCGTTGTGCAGACGCTGCACATCGCTCAGTGCGCCGTTGTCGGGGGTGACGAAGAGGTGCCCTCCAGCGCGCGCCGCTAGCACCCTCCGCTCGGTGCCAACTCCGGGATCTACCACGCACAAGTGAACGCTCCCGGCGGGGAACACCCCATGACTCTGCGCCAACCAGAACGCTGCGGCGCCAATATCTTGAGGCGGCAGTCCGTGGCTGAGATCCACCAGCGTCAGCTGAGGGTGCCGAGTGAGCATCACCCCCTTCATCACCCCTACGAACGGCTCCGAATTGCCGAAGTCAGTCAGCAACGTGACCAAAGCCATTGGCCGTTCAACCGCTTTCTTGGCGCTGCGGCGCCTCTCGCCACCTGGTGATTCGCCGCGGCCAGCCCGCGCTCTCCCGGGCTCGCCAAGCGCCGCGCAGTAGGCTCCTGGTTAGTGTCACCATCCATTCCGGTGCGGAATCCAATGAATCGAGCTCAACGTCTCCCGTCTCTACACTCACCTTTGCTTGTCCTTCAAAGCGCGCTTCGGCCGTCAGCAGCAACGCCTCAAAGTGTGCACAATCGTCAATCGTCAGCAGCCGCAACGTGACGCGTCCACCATGCTCTGGCTGTTCGCCGCTGAGGCTCACGCGCCAGCCCCTTGGCCCAGCACTCGCTCGAGCCTGACGCCGGCCTGTTCCAGCGCGGCGCGTTGCACCGCGCACAGGGAAGAAATCCCCTCGAGCGCGAGGTCCATCATCGCATCAACGTCCGCCCGCGGAACCGCAACTCCTTCGGCGGTGCCCTGCACCTCCACGATATTGCCCCCAGCGGTCGCAACGACGTTCATGTCCACCCGCGCTTTGCTATCCTCCGCGTAACACAAGTCGAGAGCCAATGCGCCGTCAACATGACCTACGCTGATCGCAGCCACTTGGTCCCGCAATATTGGCCCGGACAACAGCCCTCGCGCGTACATCTTGTGGGCGGCCAAGGCCAGCGCAATCCAGCCAGCGGTCACCGACGCCGTGCGGGTTCCGCCGTCGGCTTCCAGGATGTCACAGTCGACGTAGACGCTACGTTCTCCCAACTTTCGCATATCAACGGCCGCGCGCAGACTGCGCCCAATCAGGCGTTCAATTTCTTTGGAGCGGCCGGAGACAGGTCGGCTACGACCATCACGTCCCTCACGTCTTTGGGGATTGGCGCGGGGATGCATCTGGTAATCTGCTGTCACCCATCCCTTGCCGCCACCCTCCAGGAATCTGGGCACCGAGTCCTCGACGCTGGCTGTCGCCAGGACTACCGTGCCCTCACACTTGTACAGCACGGAGCCTTCGGCTAACCGGTGAAAGCCAGTCTCTACTTCGACCCGCCGATGTTTGTTTAGTGCTCGACCGCCACGCTTGTCCAAACTCATGGCGCAGCTCATAACACGGCTGCGCCCGCAACTCGACCGCCGAAGCCCATGACCACTCTGCGCGTTTCCGAAATCTTCCACAGTCTTCAGGGCGAGGGCACGAATGTTGGCGTCCCCTGCTCATTTCTGCGCTTGGCAGGATGCAATCTGAGCTGCGGCTGGTGTGACTCCAAATACACCTGGGACTTCGACAATTACGACTACGATACGGAGGTGAGTGAGCTCAGCCTGGACCAAATCGCTGAACAGCTGCGCCTCACCACTCATTTGGTCATCACTGGCGGCGAACCCATGCTGCAGCACAAGCGACTACCGCCATTGCTTTCGGCGCTGAAAGCGCGGACCCCACAGCTGTTCGTCGAGATGGAGACCAATGGCACGCTCGCCCCAACCGCCGCGCTGGCTGACGTCGACCAATGGAACGTTTCCCCCAAATTGGGCCACGCTGGTGACCCACTGTCGCGCCGACTCGTCAGGCCCGCCTTGCAGGCATTCCGTCAACAACCCAACGCGCTGCTCAAGTTCGTGGTGGAAGCGGAAAGCGATCTAGAAGAGATCGCTCAAATCGTCGCGCAACTGGATTGGCCAAAGAAGCGAGTATTGCTGATGCCACAAGCCAGGACCCCTGCCGAGTTAAATGAACGCTTGGCTTGGCTAGCTGGGCGCTGTGTGAGCGCCGGCTACCGCTTGTCTCCTCGGCTGCACATCGAGATCTGGGGGGATCGGCGCGGTGTCTAGGGGCATTCAGCTGACGCGTTCGGGTTCGGCTCAGGCGTGGCTATAGCCCGTACACTGACAAGGCCGCGCGCGTAGCGTCGTCGATGTCGGCCGCCTCGCGCTTGGCGGGCGGCTGTCCACGCTCATCTTCAAATGCACGCAGGGCGCTGCGCCACATCCAATGGGCGATCAGCGGATTGGTGGAATACACATCGGTCTGGCACGCGGGATCCACCTCGAAATTGCACAAGCCGGGCGTCTCTCCCAGACTGCCTCGGAGTCTCCAGCGGCCCACGTAGTGCGCATACCTATGGCCTTGAGTCGCCAGTAGTCCGTAGTCAGTCAATCCGACTCCGTGATTCAAGGCACCACTCAGGCTAGGACCGCGGGCGTACTCTGGTGGCTCGAGCTCCAACGCTTCAAACAGAGTTCGGGCCACATGCTCCGGCGTCACCAGCGCAGTGCTGCGCTCCCTGGCGCGAACGTTGCCGGGAAAGCGAACGATCAGTGGAGGCATGAGGCGCCCAGCCTCCAATTTGCCGAGCGGAGCGAACGGAACTGATGGCGGATCACCCATTGCCACATCCCCGGCAAATACGAACAGCGTTTGCTCCAGCTGTCCGCTGTCCTCCAGCGCCTGAACCAGCGCACCAAAGCCTTCGTCTTGCTTGCGTAGCGCTGCGTCTTGCATGGCTTCCAGCCGAATTTGATCGCGCGGACCAAGTCGGCGTCGCGACTGCGAATGGCGGGTGCGAATCTCACGCAACACGGTGGCACCTCGCCGCGCCTCCAGAATCCCACCGTAGTCATCTGGGGGTAGGGCTTTGACCTCGTCAGCGCTCAAGTCCCATGGTGGGTGGCCTCCGCGAAGATGCAAGACGAGAAGCCGCTTGCGTTCTGGCGCTTCTTCCACCTCCGCCAGAAGCCAGCGTTTGGCTAAGGTAAAGGGCTCGCTCGCCGGACGGTCTTCGACCGGCGAGAGCGACGCGAACTCATGCCATCCTCGTTCGAAACCAAACGCGGGGAATGAGTAGGGGACGTTGGTAAAGAAAGCGCTTCGACCACCGCCCTTGCGTAGTACCTCGCTAATCAGCTGGATCTTCGCTGGCACTCGTGCAGCCGGGTCACCGATCATATGCCGGCCGGGAGGCGCACCGCTGAGCAGGGTGGCCATCACAGACGTCACCAACGTCGAGTTGGCACGGTAGGATTCGAACACCACTCCGTGGTCTGCCAAGTCGAAGAGCGTGCCTTTGCCCTGGCGGTCTCCCCAAGGCGGGATCAGCTTCCGGCTCAAACCACCGGCCACGACCATCACCACGTTGCGCGCAGTCACCGGCGGGCGCACCTGAACGCGGCGAGCCAAGGCCGGTTCACCGAATACGACACGCCCAGAACTACTCGCCTCGAGCGCGGCGAACTCGACCCCGACCAGCTGCCCAGCGAACGCGTCCAGGGCTAGGTCCAATGGGAGCCATTCGGCGCTCTCTTCAGCTTCAACCTTACGCTCTGCCAGGACGACGCGGCGCCCATCAGGGGTCACGACACGTACCTGCGCCACGCCAGCGCCGACCCCCCAATAACCGACGTCAACTTTGACACGCGCGCCCTCGAACGCGAGTACTGCGCAGCGCACGGACCCCGGTGAGCGCAACGCCAAACCTTGCCTCGGCTGATCGCCCAGCACCACGTCTTGAATCAGGTTGCTTTTGACCGCCGGCAAATACGCGTCCGGGCCGTTGTCGGGTAGGTACACGCGTACCCAATCCAGCAGCGCAACGGCGGCACCGGAGCTGCGACTTCCACCGGTAAAGCGCCACGTCAACGTGTGTCGACCAGCGGCCAACTCGGTATCGACGGGTCCGAACTTGAACACTTTCGAGTCGCCCGAGTTGATGCGCGCTGCCCCGACGCGGCGCCCATCGACGAACAGCACCACATTGCGGGCCGCCTCGCCCTCAGCACGGAAACTGACCAAGACCCCCTTCGCGGCCTGATCTAGCCAGAAGTCATACACCAACTTGCGCGTGCGAACCCGCCCGCTCGAAGACCCCGCCCGGTTGGTGTGCTCAACATCGTCAAAGTCCGCCATGTGAAAGGAACGGTGGCTGTCGGACCAGTCCGAACCAGGATCGATCACAATTCCGCGATGGCGCACCTCACAATAACGCATGTCCTCCAACAAGCTCCGCGTCTGGTATTGATAGCTTGTCGGAGCAGCACTGGCCTCCAATCCGAATTGTTCACTTTTTACAGCACTCGACGTCTGCGCGGCGTTGGATTGACCTGACTTCGACTCGCACGCCAGCTGAAGCAAGATCATGATTGCGAGGATCAGGGTACGCACGAACATGACGCTGCCCCTGGTAGTCATTATTTCGCAACTTCGCACCCCCAAATGGTGCCTCGCCAGGGAAATGACGGCCCTTTGCCGACAGCAGCAACTTCAGCGCAGGGCCGCGGTCCCGCTGGATTGCGGCGCTTCCAGCTTGGTCCGGCGAGCCTCCACGACCTCCGCCTCATAGCTCATTCGCTGCCCGTCCAGTTGCGTCTCGACGCTGTGGTTGCCCGGTTTCAGGGGTACGCGCCTGACCGGCCCACGACCGACGAATACGCCTCCGACGTAAATCTTGTGGCGGCCGCCAGTGTTGACTTCGAGCAGCCCCTTGCCGGGTGCCACGCGGATCCCTTTGGGGAGCTCGACGACGGACGCCTGCATCGCTTGGGGGCTGCTGCTCTCTTTTTCGACCTGATCAGGTGGACCGATGTCTTCGACGCTGCTCTCCGGCTCGGTATCATCCACCTCCGCGACGCGCGCGGCAGCGGCAGCACCGACCGCTGAGTGGTCCGCGGTCGCCGCAGCCATTTCAGAGGCTGGCTCAGCCGGTGACGACGGCGAACTCACGCTAGCAGTCAGGCTGCCGACAAGAGAGAACGCTCCAAACGCGGCAATGCCGACAATTCCCAGCGGCCCTGCAACGCGGGCTGCCCGCTTGCCTGCTCCCACGACTTTCGGTCCAAGGCCATGCATGAGCGCGGGCCGCACGCCTGGTGACTCCGACTCAATCACCGGACTCTCAGACGGCGGCCGCGGATCTGGCGGCAATTGTTCAACTGCCGGGGCAGTTGACTCAACTTGAACTGGTGACGCTGATTGCGCTGGCGCTACTGGCTCCTGAGGCGACGCGAATGCCCCGGTGCTCGGCTCCGCCGCTTGTGCGACATCGCTGGGTTCAGGAGCGTGCGTCTGGACGACTGGTGGCGTTTCCGATTCGGGGTCCTTGGTCAGCAGCTCGCCAAGTTTCGTCAAGTGTCCGCGAAGCTTACGTCCCCAGTCCTTGGCATCATTCAGCGCCGTGGGCTTAGGTGGGGCGCCGAGTTTCTGTAGTAGCGGTTCGGAACCTACGGTTGTTGGGTCGTCGAACGAGATTTCCCGCTTTGGCTGCGTGTCACTGACTGCCGGAGCCGGCTCGGGCGCGGTCGCCGCGACCGGCGCCACCTGTGCCGCCGCCTCTGCTGCCGCATGGGCAGCCAAGCCAGGCTCAAACCGCGGCGCTTCCTTCGGTGCATGCGCGGGCTTTTCGACCTTCGTTGGTAGCGAGAATGGCCTGACCGCTCGCTGTTTGGCCCGGGGAGCCGCCGGCGTTGCCGAGAGTTCACCCAGTACGGCATCCGCCAGGTCCAACTCCGCGCTCGGGGCCACCTGGTGCTTGATGTTGCCCGGCATCAACGCCGTCGGCTCTGGCTGGTGTGCCACGCTGTCAGGCAGTGGAATGACTCTCGGTGGCTGACGGCTCTCGGCGATGCGTTCCTGGAGATTCTCCGTGAATTCAGCTGCTCTCCCTGCGTCCTCTTCACTGGAATGAGCGCTCACCTTGGGCGCGCCAGCTGCCGGCAGCACCGCTTCGCCGACCTGCGGCGTGTGCACGTCGACATCGAACAGCTCCGCCTCCTCCATCGGCTCAATTTCGAGCAGATCGCGCTCGTCTTCGTCGAACGCATGATTGATCGCTCCCCGCGTCGCAAGATCGAGCAACACGGACTCCAGCAAGCCCGCGCTCACACTTCGCAGTAGTGACGACGGCGCAATTCCCGCTTCCAGTTTCTCGACCAAACGCGCCACGATCGCCGGGGACGTTCGCTTGTACGGTCCGATGCTCTCCGGGTTGAGCTCCAGACGCGCGACGTTATGCAATGCTACGCCCCGGACCTGTCGTAGGGCGGCTCGGGCCCGCTGCACGTACGGGGCCAGGACCGCATCCAGCGTGCCGCACAGCTCGGCCTGCACGAGCTTGTCGCCCCCCTTCTCAACCACGAAGCGTCCGGCCCGCATTCCCAGCAGCCCAGGCAGCGCATCTTCGCCGGTCTCGCGAACGCCGTCCGTCGACACGCGAGACACCGCTAGCAAGCGCCCTTCCCCAACCTGAGCCTCATATGTGAACGCGGCATCGTGGAACACGACCTTGGCACTGCCAGGCGTCTCGCAAACCAAGCTCAGCACTAGCCTTGGAGTCAGCCCATCCAGACGCCCGTAGACCACGCGCTCCTCTCGCAGGCGTTTTTCGACTTTCGCACGTGCTCGCAATGCTTCCGCGCAGCGTTCTACGATTTCGGGCGCCTCTGCTTCTTTAGGCAAGTAGCCGTCCGCACCGACCCCTAGTTCGCGCACGCGCTGGAGCAGATCTTCTTTCCAGGACAGTAGCACCACGGGCACGTCGCTCAGCACCACGTCGCGCTTCATGTTGCGGCACAGCGCAAAGCCGTCGAGCTTCGGCATCATGACGTCGCTGATGACCAGATCCACCACTTCACGCCGGGCCAGATCCCAAGCCTTGAGGCCATCGTCGGCTTCAAGCACCGTGGCGCCAGCTGCACGCAGTACCGACGACAGGAACCACGTGATCGCCGGGTCATCGTCTGCAACCAGCACTTTGCGGCCGCGTAGGTTCTCCGGATTCGCTGCCGACCGCTCTTGACGCACGCCCCGCTCGCTCGCGATCACGACGGCCCCCTCGGGCCCGTGGTGGGCATAGCGGATGCTGTTACCTGAACGCTCCGCGATCAGCGCCCGCAGCCGAGCGATGGTTGACCACAGCGCGCCCTGAACATCGCCTCCGCCGCCAAGTTGCAGCCGCTGCCCGGGATCCCCACGCTCCATGTCGTCAATCAACGCCGTGTGCAGCTGGTGGGTGATGTCGTCGACCAGGTCCAACACCGACACTTCAGTGCGCTCGGGCGTTGTTGGCGGCTGCTTGTTTCGGGACTGAAGCGCCGTGTAGAGCAGGTCTTCGTAGCGATCTCCTAGCTGACCCACGTGACAGGCCCCAAGCCGCTCGAACTCTGGGGCGTGAACCGCATCCGCTTCGAGCACTGCGCAGGGCGCGGTCTCCAGGAGCCGACCCAATGCTAGCTGCGCGTCCACCCGCCGTGCATCGATCAGCACCAGCTCGGGTTCGTACTTCTCCGCAAGAGAAATCGAATCCTCTAGCTCCACGGTGAAGTCGAAGCTGAGGTTCGGAGCTGCCTCGAATACGCGCTTCAACTTGGTCTGCGTCGCCAGCAACCCCAGGCACACGACCTTCGCCGGCCCCAGCTCAAGCAGTGGACTCGATGCATCCGCTTGCCGTTCTTCGAGTTCGTCAGGGACCAACGAGGGGACCAGCTCGAGCGTGTCCGTTAGCTGTTTCAGGTCCCGAGCACTCAGCCCCTCGGCGGCGTTGGCCAGAGTCGTCTCAGCGCTGGTGAAGGCGGTCGCGACAGCATCGAAGCCGAGGGCGCGGGATGCTTCGGCCATGGCTTCGAGGCGCCGGCGCAACGTGTTGCGTCGGACTACCGAATAGGGTTCGGATTCGAGACCAGTCAGAGCTTCTGACAGGGCCTTGAGCCGTGACCCCAGAGACGCCACGAACTGCTGTTGGGGCGACAACTTCCCCGACTGCGGGGCAAAAACGGCGGATTGGGCCATGTCCGGCCCCTATCACACACCACAAGATTGGCTTAGTTTTCGGCTTTTTTGTGAGACCGCTCACTGCAGAGGGGACAACACGCCACTGAACACGTGGCGCGCCGGGCCGGCCAGGCTCACTTCGAAGTCGGGACGCACCACGATCTCCAGGCGCCCGCCCGGCAGGTGCAACTGAATCGGTTCATCCACTTTTGCGAGGCCGCTCTCGATCGCGGCAACCGCGGTCGCCCCCGCGCCCGTCCCGCAAGCCAAAGTACGCCCAACTCCCCGCTCGTGCACGACGAGGTCGAACTCGCGCTCTCCGAGTCGTTTGGCGAACTCGATGTTCGCGCCGTGAGGGAATCTCGAGCTGACGCGGGGTGCCAGCTCGTCAATCTGCGCCGCGTCGAAGTCGTGACCAAACACAACCGCGTGCGGGTTGCCCATCGATACCTTGTAGAAGGTCAAGTCCCCGGAGGGGGTGGGGAACTCTAGCGTGCCCTGGCGTTCGGCTTTGCCCAGGCTGATGCGTACCCAAGCCTCCTCAGAGTCACCTTGGAGCTCGCAACGAAGCAGCCCGGCGTCGGTGAACACATCAAAAGCGACGTCAGTCTCCTGCTTTTGGCGGGCCAGGTGCAACACCGCACAACGCAGCCCGTTGCCGCACATCTCTGGGTGTGAGCCGTCACGATTGATCACCGTCATGCGCGCGCGGGCCCCGTCGTGGGGCGACAGCAAGAGCACACCATCTGCGCCCACCCCGAAGTGCCGATCACAGATTTGCTTGGCCAAATCCCGACTGAACTGGCTCGGATCTTCCACTTCAACCACCACGAAATCGTTACCTAGACCGTGGTATTTCTCGAATTGGGTCATGGCTGGTCAGACATAGCGGCTGGCACGCGATCCCGCCAGTCTTGACTCCCCTTGCTTCAATGTTATGAGCGCCGACATGCAGCGACCGCTGATCCTCAACGGCTTCATGGCTACTGGCAAGAGCACCCTTGGACGCTTGGCGGCGCAGCGTGCTGGCCTCGATTTCGTCGACCTCGACGAGATGATTGAGCAGCAGGCGGGCGCCACAGTGGCCGAGATCTTTGCCCGCCACGGGGAGGCTCACTTTCGAGGCTTGGAGCAGACCCTGCTGCTTCAGCTCTTGGATGACAGCACGCCCCGGGTCATCGCCGTCGGCGGCGGCGCGTTGCTTGCCCGCGCGGCACGTCTAGCGGCACTGGAGCGGGCGGTGGTTGTATCCTTGACCGCCGATCCGGACACGCTCAAGCGCCGGGCCCACGGCGATTCCACCCAGCGTCCCCTGCTGGCGGGGGGTGGCCAGCAGCTCGAGCTGTTGATGGAGCTCCGGGCTCCGGCCTACGCCGAAGCGCACGCGCGACTCGACGTCACCAACCACACACCCCAAGAACTGGTCGAGTCGGTGCTGGACATCTGGCGCCGCGACCCGGTGGCTGTTGCCGCCGGACACAATTCATACAGCGTGGAAATCGGCCGTGGCCAGCTGCGCGCCAGGCTCACCGATTTGTTGGGCGGTGCCTCATCGGCCTTGCTGATCACCGACGACAACGTGGACGCTCTGTACGGACAACAGGTCCGTGCAGCGATGCAGGCTGCTGGACACGAGGCACATTGTTTTCGTTTGACTCCAGGAGAGGAGCACAAGAACCGCGACAGCCTAGGGCTGATCTGGGACCACTGCCTGGCAACCGGACAGGATCGCAAGTCGCGCTTCATCGGATTGGGCGGGGGAGTGGCGACGGACGTTGCCGGCTTCGCCGCAGCGACTTGGATGCGCGGCGTCTCCTGGATCAGTGCCCCCACCACGCTACTGGGCATGGTCGACGCTTCGGTCGGGGGGAAGACCGCCGTCGACCTGCCCGGCGCAAAGAACGTGATCGGCGCCTTCTGGCAGCCTAGTGCGGTGGTGTGCGACGTTGAGCTGCTCCAGAGCGAGCCGCGCCGGGGGTACATCAGTGCGCTGGCGGAAGTGGTCAAGACCGCATTGATCGGCGATGCTGCGATGTTTGAGCTGCTCGAGCGCGAACACGCGCGCGTCGCAGGCCAAGACTGGGATCTGGTCACTGATTTGGTGCGCCGCTGCATTGCGGTCAAAGCCAGCGTCGTCTCCCGTGATGAACGCGAGGGCGGCCTCCGCGCCAGCCTCAACCTGGGACACACCATCGGGCACGCTATCGAAGCGCAGGCGGGGTATGGCACGCTGACGCATGGCGAAGCTGTGAGTTTGGGTCTTGTCGCCGCCGTTGAGGTCGGGGTCACGCTTGGCAAGACTCCACGTTCCCTCGCCGATCGCGTCGTCAGGCTGTTGCGCGCGCTGGAGTTGCCAACGGACCTATCCAGCCAGTCGCTGGATGAGGCCGCCAAGTTGCTCGCCAACGACAAGAAGCGCGGAGGAAAGGATGTGCGCTTCGTGCTTACCACTGAACCTGGGAGCATTGTTTTCCACAAACTGGCCCTACCCGAGCTCGAGCGGTTAACCTGCTCGCTCGCCTAGCTCTCGGCCACCCTGGCTTGTCTAGGCGCCTGACCCGCGCAAGAATTAAAAGTGCCCCTATTTTGGCTTCCTCGGCGGCGGGCCGATACACTTCCACAGCGGCTGCGAAATAACGCGCGGCCACTGTTCGAGGTCTCGATGCTGCTCAAGACAACCTGCTACCTGCTAGGCGCGTCCCTCTCGGCGCTGACACTCGGGTCCTGCGTGGACAACGACACCAGCTTATACGTCGAAGGGGTGCTTTCGCTCGCGCCCCCCGGCTGCGAAGTGGCCGCCGACCCGGGTTCCCCTCAACAGTTTCGCGGGACCTTGGATCTCGCGTTCCTGCGCTCCTACGAGGGCGTTGTGCTGGTGGCCAACCAGCTCACTCCCCGCGGCGAAAAGGAGCAGCTTCGTACTGAGACGTCCGGGGTTATCTTGACCGGGGCAGAAGTCTTGCTCACGGACGCAGAGGGGCGCACCCTGGACGAGTTCAGTGTGCCCGCCGGCGGTTTCGTCCACGCAACGGACTCTGCCAGTCCCGGGTACGGCGCGGCGCTAGTCACCATGATCCCGCCATCCCGCGGCCAAGCTTTGTTCGATCAATTGTCCGGCGGATCCCGCGGGGACACGCGCACGGTCATTGCCAACGTGCGCGTCTTTGGGGAAACCTCTGGTGGGGTTGAGCTTACCTCCGGCGAGTTCACCTATCCGATTGATGTATGCCTGGGTTGCCTGATCGATTTCCCCCTCGAAGCGGTTGAAGATACGGGCGGCGGTCGCGTCTGCTCAGGGGCTGCTGACGGTGTGGAATCGTCCCAGTGCATTCGGGGACAGGACGCACTGATCGATTGCCGTACGTGTGCGGCCACGCTCGCCCTCTGCGCCCAGCTCGACTGAACATGGCTTCGTCCGCGTCACGGGCGCTGACAACATTTGTCCCCCTGGCCATGACGCTCACCTTCGCGCCGACTGTACGCGCGGAGCCTCAGATTACGGCCGGGCTCACGCCTGGACTTTGTGGGCGAACATCCGACACCACTTCGGGACTGTGCTTTTACGGTGCGGCCCGCGGCGAGCTACTGCTCTGGCGCGAGCGCGCCACGGACTTCGGACTCGGACCCGCTGTGGAGGTCGGTACTGCCGCGTTCGACGACTTCAGGGCAAGCGCTGGCCTCTCCCTGCTGGTGCCCATGGACTCGTTCCCGCTGGTACTCACCGCTGCCCCGTTCGTAAGCGCCGGAGATGAATTCGACTACGGCCCCAGCATCAGGGTTTTCTGGGGCCTGCGCGCCTACAACCACCTCAGTACTTATAGCGCCGCTGGAGGCATCATCGCTGGTGTCGACTATGGCATAGGCGCGCGAGGTGAACAGACGTGGACGCTGGCGCTGCAGCTAGATGCCATGTGGTTGGCGCTGCCCGTGCTCGCACTCTACAGCTGGGCCCGCGGGCCGTCCAACTGATTCCCCACCACACAAGCGGCCCCGCGACGCCATCCGAGTGCTACTCTCTCCGGCCATGGCGTCGGCAAAGCGTCCCGTTGAGCTGTCGATCGCGGGCAAGTCATACCGCGTGGTCAGCTCGACCGATCCTGCCAACCTGAAGCGACTTTCGCACATCGTGGAAGAGAAGCTGCAGGAGTTGGGAACCGGGCAGACGTCGCATCCGCAAGCATTTCTGCTGGTCGCGCTATCACTGGCCCATGAACTCGACGCTGAACGCACCTACAACCGTCAGCTGCGCGAAGGTGGCGTCAGTGCGATACAAGATATGCTTCAGCGGGTTGATGAGGCCTTGGAATACGTGGACGAGAACGGCGTCCCGCTGTCTAACGAATCAGCCGGCTCGCTTCGCTAGCCGAGCGCGAAACGGTTGGGCCACAGAGCGCTCGCATCCATCCGCTGATCAACCCGCTGGCTCAACCCTAGCGTAGCGCCTTGAGCAGCACGTCCGCCAGCGTACTCACGTACCGCTCCACGTCAGGACGCCGCGCAAGAGAGGGACCGCCCGAGGTCGAGTTTGTACCGGCGTCCCCCTCTGCCGCCTGTCGTCCTGCGTGCACCAACAGCGCCATGCCGGCACCCACCAAGGCGGCAAGCCGGACCTCACTGGTGTCAGCGAACGCTCCGGCTCTCACTCCTGCGTCACGCAGGCCGCTGATGTCTTGCTCTAGCAGCGCACGCACGACCTCGGGACTACAGTTCAGCACCACCGCGAAAGCCCCCGGCGTCTCACGCCACGCCGAGAACCAGCGTTCAGCCAAAGCGCGAGCTCCGGCCATGGGCGTCAACATCTCCAGTTCGTGGCCTTCCAACGCAGCACGCAGCCGCTGCACCGCCTCGTCTACGACTTGCTGTGCTAAGTGATCGACGCCGGTGAAGTGACTGTAGAAAGTGTTGCGGCCCAGACCGGTCAACTCCAGCACCAGCGCCACGGTGAGCTCCTGCGGACGCAATTCGATCAATGCCGACTGGGCAACCGAGAGAATCAGGTCCCGTTGACGCTGGAGCCGCTCTGAGGGAGATGCGTCGCGATCATACTTGCCGCGCCCGGGCGATTTCCGTAAAGAATGAACGGACATAAATACGAGGAGATATTTATCACACCTCAGGTTAGCGCGTTGCTGCGGAATTTCTGGATCGGTGCTCTGCAGTATAGAGACGGTAGCGTTTTTACAGTGGAGGGCTGTTGAGAGATTTCCGGGGGTCAACGCGGCCTATAAATACTCCGACGTTGTTTTAGTCTGCATGACTGGCACCAGGTATCACGTAAGTTGCTAATTATACAGGGGTATTTATTAATAC
>JBNLEN010000042.1:0-40726 GCA_050304975.1 Polyangiaceae bacterium | reverse complement strand
CCCTTCAAGTGCAGGACTTTGTAGACCCGAACCAGCTTGTTCAGCTGCTTCGTGATCTGCTCGATGATGCGGTCGTCACCCTGGGTCGTGAGTACGACGCGGGACCTGTCCGGATCCATCGTGGTGTTGACTGACAGCGAGTCGATGTTGAACCCGCGGCCACTGAACAAACCTACAATGCGGGCCAGCTCGCCGGGGCTATTGTCGACCAGAATGCTGAGCAAATGTCGATGCTCGCTCATGACTCACCCTTTCCGAACTCGGGGTAAACCTCCGGGTCCATCGTGATCTCGTAGTGGGCAGCGCCCGCCGGCAACATCGGGAAGACGTTCGACTCCTTGTGCACGATGACGTCCATCACCACCGTACCCTCGGTCGCGAAGCCCTGTTCCAACACCTTGGGCAGCTCCTCCGGCGTCTCCGCCCGCAGGCCCGTGGCGCCGTAGGCCTCCGCGATGCGAACGAAGTCCGGGAAGTACTTCATGCCTACTTCGCTGTAGCGGCGTGAGTAGAACATCTCCTGCCACTGGCGCACCATGCCGAGGTAGTTGTTGTTCATGATCACCACCTTGACGTTCAGCCCCTCGTGAACGCACGTGGCCAGCTCTTGGATGCACATCTGGAAAGAGCCGTCGCCGGTGATGCAGATCACCGGATCTTCGCAGCCTTCCTTCTTGAGCCGCATGGCAGCGCCCATGGCGGCGGGCAACCCGTAGCCCATCGTGCCAAGACCGCCTGAAGTTAGCCACTTGCGGCCGCTGTCACAGGGATAGTACTGCGCGGCCCACATCTGGTGCTGCCCCACGTCCGTCGAGCAGATGTATCGACCCTCAGTGATCTTGGCCAGACTTTCGAACATGAACTGGGGCTTGATCGACTCGGTGTCGTTCTTGTACGCCAGTGGGTACTTCTTGCGCCAAGCGTTGAGCGTGTCCCACCAAGCTTTGCGCTCGGGGGGCTTCTCTTCGGGCATGGCATCCAAGATTTGTTGCAGCACCACTTTGGCGTCGCCCACGATTGGAACGTCCACTTGAACGCACTTGTTGAGTGAGGTCGGGTCGATGTCGATGTGGATCTTCTTGGCTTTGAGCGCGAACTTGTCCACGCGCCCCGTCACGCGGTCATCAAACCGCGCGCCGATGGCGACGATCAGCTCGCTCTCGGCCATGGCCATGTTGGCGCTGTAGGTGCCGTGCATGCCCAGCATGCCCAAGCACTGTGGATCAGCGGCTGGATAGCAGCCAAGACCCATGAGCGTCGGGGTCACCGGGCAGTTGAGGCGCTTGGCCAGCTCATACAGTTCCGGCTCTGCACTCGCTGCGACCACGCCGCCGCCGACGTACAAGATGACCCGCTCGAAGCGCTGCATCAGCTCCACTGCCTTCTTCACTTGCAGGCTGTGGCCGCGCGTGGTCGGCTTGTAGGAGGGGAGCTCAACCTTGTCGGGCCAAATGAACTCGCACTCTTCAGCGGTGATGTCTTTCGGGACGTCCACGAGCACCGGGCCTGGGCGCCCGCTGCGCGCCAGGTGGAAGGCCTCTTTCAAGGTAGCAGCGAGCTGCTTCACGTCCTTCACCAGGTAGTTGTACTTGGTGCAGGGACGTGTGATGCCGACGACGTCAGCCTCCTGAAAAGCATCCGAGCCGATCAGCGGCGCAGGAACCTGACCGCTGATCACCACGAGAGGCGTGGAGTCCATCATCGCGTTCTGCAGCCCTGTGACGACGTTCGTCGCGCCAGGACCCGAGGTCACCATGCACACGCCGACGCGGCCAGTGGACTGCGCGTAGCCTTCGGCGGCGTGCACAGCACCTTGCTCATGTCGAACCAGCACGTGCGTGATCCGCTCTTGCGCTTTGAAGAGCTCGTCGTAGACGTGCAGGATGGCGCCGCCTGGGTAGCCAAACAGCAGGTCCACACCTTCTTTGACCAGGCTCTCGACGATGATCTGCGCACCGCGCATGACCGGGCCGGAAACTTCCGGAGCTTTGCTTTTCGACGCGCCGTTGCCTTGCTTGGCTGGCTTGCCGCTTTTCTTCCCGTCTACAGAGATCCCAGCGCCTGACATACTAAGCTTCCCATCTCTTTGGTGGACAGATTACCGCCCAAGTCCTTGGTGCGATGACCGTCAGCCAGCACCTTGTCGACGGCTTTTTCAACCGCCTCACCTTGCTCTTGCATGTTCAAACTCGTTTTGAACATCCACGCGACGGAGCCAATGGCTCCCAGCGGATTGGCGATGCCTTTGCCTGCAATGTCCGGAGCCGAGCCATGAATGGGCTCGAACAAGCCGGGGCCATCACCCAAGCTGGCGCTCGCTAGCACCCCAATGGAACCGGGCAGGACCGCGCCGGCATCGGTCAGGATGTCACCGAACAGATTGGAGGTGACGATCACATCAAAACGCTTTGGATTGCGAATCAAGTCCATCGCGGCCGAGTCCACATATTGGTGCTCCAGCTCGACGTCGGAGAACTCTTTCTCGTGCAGGGCGATCACCGTCTTGCGCCACAGCTGGGAAACTTCCAGCACGTTCGCCTTGTCGACGCTAGTCACCTTGTTGCGACGAATGCGGGCGGCCTCAAAAGCGCGTCGCGCCACGCGCTCAACTTCGGCGACCGTGTAGCCCATCGTGTTGTAAGCGTAGTCGCCGTCAATGCCGCGGGGCTGGCCGAAGTACACGCCGCTGAGCAACTCACGCACGACCAGCATGTCCGTGCCCTCGACGATTTCGCGCTTGAGCGGGGACGCATCAATCAAGGCTGGAATCGAGCGCACCGGACGTAAGTTGGCGTACACGCCGAGTGCCTTGCGCAGGTCCAACAGGCCTTTTTCGGGGCGCCGCTCACCGACGTTGCCATCGTATTTGGGCAGCCCCACCGCACCGAGCAGTACGGCGTCCGCTTGCAGGCAGGCGTCACGCGTCTTGTCGGGCAGGGCTTTGTCGCCGGCATCCAGGGCGACGCCGCCCATCGGCATTTCTACTACCTCGAGCTGTCGCTCCGCGGCTTTGCACGCGAGTTCGAGTACGCGTACTGCTTGTTCGTTCACCTCGGGTCCGATGCCATCACCGGACAACGACACGACCTTGATTGCGCTCATGGTTCTCTCGATTTCTCCTGGATCTGCCGCTACTTCCTAGTCGGCTGCGACTTGCAGCACAATTCTTCGCGGTAGGTTTGCCTCGATGTTCGCGCTTGCCTGCGGCCACCTCGCCAATCGCGGAGCCGAAAGCCAACGACCTCGCCCGCATTCGGGCTGGTCGCGTGATTTGCGACCGAGACTGGCAGAAGCCCGCTCAGAGGATGACGATGACAGCCACCACCAGCGAGGCATTCACTACTGGAACTACTGGGCTGCTCATCTCATCTCTCCCAAATTCGGGTTTCGCTCGACGCCTCATTGCTTCGGGCGAGCGGATTATGGCGGGTTTGCGGCATTCGGGCAAGCCAGGATTTCGCCCGTACTTCAGCTCCGGTTTTTGGCGTCACTGGACGCCATTTCGGTAGGAGAAATCGCGCAGCAGAGGACCCTGGGCTGGTGCGGGCTTTTGTGCCGATCTGGGAGGGAGCGCAAGCTAGCTAGGGTTGCGCCAGCGCACCTAGAAAGCTCAGCCAATCTCAAGCTGCTTCAGCCGTGGCCTCTGGTTGGATCAATCAGCTCGCATTGGGTGTGGGGGAGGGGTCTGCTAGAGGCATGGGTCTATGTTGGTAAGAAGTGCGACCTCTGTGGTTTGTCTGGCGGCGTGGCTGACGGCATGCGGCTCTCCTGACGATGACGGCGCCAAGCTGGACCCCGATTCCGTTGAAGGCCAGGCGTTTTTCGAAGGTGACGACGGACTCATCCAGGATGGCAACGGCACGGACAACGGCAGCAACGTGTTAGGGGCGGGCAATGGTAACTGCGCGCCGAACTTCACGGGGATCGTGCGGGACTTTCAAGCGAGTCACCCTGACTTCGAGGCATTCTCGGGAAATCAGATCAGCCCTGGCATTGTCGCCAGCGACCTAGGGAGTGACAAGAAGCCTGTCTACAACGAAGCCGGTCCAAACATGGTGAGCATGGGTGGTGAGATGGTCTACTTCAGCAATCCCGGAAATATGGAGGGGCAGCAGACCACATCCAAGGCTAACTTTGACCAGTGGTATCGTGACACTCCTGGGGTGAACCAGTCGATGGAGTACGCGCTGCCTTTCGAGGCCGCGGGCTCAGGCCTGGTGTTCGACAGCAATAGCTTCTTTCCCGCTGATGACAAGTTGTTCGGTAACGAGGGGAACAACCACAACTTCTGGTTCACCTACGAGCTGCACATGCAGTTCACGTACAACGGCGGTGAGGTGTTCACCTTCACGGGTGACGATGACGTTTGGGTGTTCATCAACAACAAGCTGGCGGTTGACGTCGGTGGGTTGCACCCGGCGCAGTCCCGGACCATCGATTTGGATGCCGAAGCAGACCGCTTGGGGATTTCTCGAGGCAAGCTGTACGACTTGGACCTGTTCCACGCCGAGCGGCACACCACGGAGTCGAACTTCCGGGTCGAGACCTCGATCGCCTTCGTGAACTGCGAGCCGATCTTCGTTTCCGCTAAGTAGCGACCGCTCCGGGCGCGCTCACCGAAATAGCGGGCGGATCGGGCCTGGATTTTAGAGCTTCGCGGCCGCTGGTATTTCGTCTCACACCGGGGCATTTTCGAGCTGCGATGCCACTTCGCCCAGCGCGCTTCGGTTTCGATGTGGTTTCGTCTGGGCCGCGTGTGGGCGCGTTGTCGAGTAATCTGGCCTGCTCGGGGCGAGAAGGCTTTGGTAGCGCCCTGAAGTTTGCTAGTTCCGCTGCGCGATGAAAGACATTGAACAGCTGCGCCAGGGTGTGGCCGCGTTTCTGCGTGACAAGCGCGGCGAAACCAATGGAGCTTATCGGAAGCTGGTCGACTACGGGCAACGCCCGCGGATTTTCATGATCGCCTGCTGTGATTCGCGCGTTGACCCGGCCCTGGTCACCTCCGCGAACCCGGGCGATATTTTCGTATCTCGCAACGTGGCAAATCTGGTGCCTGCCATGGGGCAGGACAGTGGCCTGGAAGAGACCCCCGCCGCGCTCGACTACGCCGTCAATGCGCTCAAGGTGAAGCACATCCTGATCAAGGGTCATTCTCGGTGCGGTGGTATCCAAGGCGCGACCGACGCGGTTCGAAGCGGCAAGTTTCCCGACGGCCCACTTGGCGATTGGTTGAAGCTGGCAGAGCCCGCGGTTCGTGCGGTCTTGGATGAGCAAGAGCCGGGGGCGCTCGACGAGGATGCGTATTGCGCGTGTGGGCGTCGCTCGGTGCTGCGCTCTCGCGACAATCTGATGACGTATCCCTGGATTGCTGAAAAAGTGAACGCGGGTGAGCTGTTCCTGCACGCTTGGTACTTCAACTTGGGCAAGCTGGAGATGGAAGAATGGCGCGACGAAGAGAAAACCTTCGTTCCACTGCACTAGCCGCGCCGTCGCAGTAGCTGTTCCACGGCAGTCGCCGCGTCTCGGACCTATCCGCCGATGTAGCCCTTCTTGAGAGTGATGTCGCCGTACGAGGTATTGCCGTCGATTTCGGTGCCGAGACCAGACACATCACTGAACCCTGTCTCTTCACTGAATTTGGCGCGACCGGGCCGCTTGCGCCCGCCGGAGACGCCATCCAACTCTGCCTCCGAGAGTTCGCTGGCTTCTGGTTCCGGCTGCTGAGGCTCTGCCGCTTGGGACTTGGGATCTTCGTGGGCTGACATGGGTACCCCCTGGTGGCTGTGTTGATACGGCGCTGGAGTCTACTTTCTGCCGCGCGAGCTGGGAAGCCCGCTCACCGTCGCGTCTTCTGTAGTGCTTGCTCGCCCAGCCTCCGCTTGCCCGAATACCCTGTGAAGTTCGTTGCTTGTCGCTCCTAGCTGCGCGCGCCACGTGGATGTGCTGCACTCTGTTCCAGGTGGGCGTGAGATGAGCGACAAAAGGCATGAGAAGGCACAGCAGGTGGGGAAGACGCGAATGAGGCCGGAAGCGACGGACCCGAAGCGCGGCATGCAGGTTATGGCGGCAGGACAGCAGCTGTCGCGTCGTCGAGTGCTAGTCGCGGCGCTCAACGTCTCGCTCGTCGGTGCAGGCTGCTCGCGCCGTCCAGCGGTGGCCTCAAGCGCTGCAGCGTCGCCACAGGCTTCCGCACCCCCCCGCCCGAACTCCTCGGCAAGTTCGCCCGCGGAAAAGTCTGAAGAGCCTGTTTTGGCTTCGTCTGTCCAGGCGGGGCCCTCGGGCCAAGTGCAGAGGTCCGCCCAAGAGGAACAGTCTGGCCCCAACCTGGCCAGCGCAGACGCACAGGCGGGATCAGGCGCGGCGCTCAGTTGTGAGCGCATCGTTGCGTTGATCGGTCGCAATCACGGGCATGTGGTTCCGGTTTCTGCAGAGCAGGTGCTCGCAGCGACGACCCAAACGTTCGCGCTGCGAGGCCAAGCGGATCATCCCCATGCGATAGAAATCACGGCCGAAGAGTTCCAAGCGCTCGGTCGAGGTGAGGTGCTGCGCAAGAAAACGCAGCGAGGGGGAGCCAACGCCCATCGGCATCGTGTGCTGCTTCGCTGCGAACCGCTGGTGCTTCCGCCAGAGCTCACCAACGTGTGCAACATCACGTTCGGGGGCAAAGATGACCACGAGTTGGTGATACCGGAATCTGATGTTCGGGGCGGGCAGGCACGTAGCTATGATGTGCAAGGCGTGGCCGGCCACACCCACGAATTGGTGCTGACGCCAGAACATTTTGCGTCATTGATTGCCGGTCGACAGATTGACGTCA
This sequence comes from Polyangiaceae bacterium, assembly GCA_050304975.1. Lineage (GTDB taxonomy): Bacteria > Myxococcota_A > Polyangia > Polyangiales > Polyangiaceae > SZUA-265. The sequence goes on along the minus strand of JBNLEN010000042.1, from coordinate 33,909 downwards.
CGACGAAGCGCGGCTTGGGGCACTTTCATCATGTGTACATCAGCTATCCGCTCAAGCGCTAAGGGGCGCTTGGTCGTCGATCAGTTGCAATAGCTGGCGCGCACTGAGCTTGGCGGTCTGTCCGCTATCCGCCAGCAACGCGTCGGCGACTGCCTTCTTTTCTTTGTGGAGCGCGATGATGCTCTCTTCGCTCGTGTCTTTGGTTACCAGTCGATACACGGTGACATGCTGCTCTTGGCCGATGCGATGCGCGCGGTCCGTGGCTTGCGCTTCAACTGCCGGATTCCACCATGGATCGAGGTGGATGACGTAATCAGCAGCGGTCAGGTTTAGACCAAATCCGCCTGCTTTCAAGCTGATCAGAAACAAGTCCCCGACTCCCGCTTGAAACGCCTCCACGGCTTGTTGACGCTGAGCGCGGGGGGTCGAACCGTCTAGGTACTGGTAGTTGATCTCTTGTTCATCGAGTTGCTCACGCACCAGCGTCAAGAAATCCACGAACTGACTGAAGACCAACGCACGATGGCCGTTTTCCTTGAGCTCAGCTGCCAACTCGAGAAAAGCTGAGACTTTGGAGCCTTCGTACGCGGCTTCTGGAAACACCAGGCGTGGGTGACAGCAGAAGCGCCGCAGTCGCATCAGCTCAGCCAAGATTTCGAGCTTGTTGTTGCGCTTGCCGGAAGTGGTGTGCAGCTTGTCATGGATTTGCTTGCGCAGCAGTGCGTATCTCGTAGCTTCGTCTTCGCTCAGCCGAACTTCATGACGGACCTCAGTCAGCTCTGGCAGCTCTTTCAGAACTTCGCGTTTGGTGCGCCGCAAGACGAACGGCGCTACGATTGCTTTCAGATGCTCGCGTGCGGTGCTGTCATTGTCCCGCTCGATCGGCTTGAAGAACATGTGGTTGAACGTCTGCCAGCCCGCGAGCAAACCCGGATTGAGGAACTGGAAGATGCTCCACAAGTCGCCGAGGTGGTTTTCGATGGGGGTGCCTGTGGCGGCAATCCGGTGTTTGGCGTCCAGCTTGCGGGCGGCTTTGGCCCGCAGTGAATGCGGATTCTTGATGAATTGCGCTTCGTCCAGCACGACGGCGCCCCACGGGACCTTGCCCAGCTCATCAATGTCTTGTTGCAGCAGGCCGTAGCTGACGACTAGCAGCTGTCGTTTTGGGAAGACGGCGTCATTGGCGCCCCGCTTGAGCAAACTGGAGCGTTTGGGACCACTGTACTCCTCGGCATCCAGATTGGGGGCGAAGCGCGACAGCTCCGTCAGCCAGTTGGCGCACACCGAGGTTGGCGCTACGACCAAGATGGGGCCGTCCGCCTGGCGCTTCAAAAGCAGTGCAATGATTTGGACCGTTTTGCCCAGACCCATGTCATCCGCCAAGCACGCGCCGAACCCGAGCTCCGTCAGTCGGCACAGCCACTGGTAGCCTTCCTGTTGGTACTGGCGAAGATCTGCCTTCAGCTCCTGGGGTAGGTTGAAGGTGCGAGAAACCACCTCATCGCGTCGCTCCAACCACTCGCGGGTGTCATCGTCTATTTCGACGTCATCTGTCTCGGTTAAGGTGTTCAAGGCAGCCAGCGCGCTGTGCGCCAGTTTCAACGCCTTGTTGGTGCCACCGCCCTGAGCTTGAGCGAGCGCGCCCATCACTCGCTGAATGCGTTTCTCCAGCTCCAGGTAGTCACCGTTTGGTAGCCGCACGAAGCGACCGCCAAACAGCGCCGGCTGTTGCACCAATTCAGACAGCGCGACATCCGTCACGTCATCGATCTTGATAGAGCCGTCGAGCAGGTACCAACCTTTCTTGCGTCGCAAACGAGCGTGCAGGCTCTTGCCTCCGCCGATGGCCTTGCGCACACGGATCGCTCGCGACTGGGGCCATTCGATGTTGCAGGCGGCGTTTTGGTCTCGCAGTTGCGCCAGCAGCATCAGCAGGCGTTCTTCACCCAAGACCCACTGGGTGATGGGCTCGGCGCTGCCGAACTCGTCCGGATCTTGATAGAGTTCGGCCTCTTGGTCTTCGGTATCCTGGCGCAACACTTCGCAGGTTTGTACCAACTCATGAACTCGGGACTGCTCCAACTCCAGGTCCCGTTCCGTGCGCAAACGTTGGCCATCGACGTAGTGCGTGAGCGTGGCTCGCCCGCTGGCCGCGGAGAAGAAGCGCCCCTTTTCTCCGAATGGACGTACGCCTGCCTGCACCATCCACGCGCCCGCTGCAGGGGCAATACGTAGGCACGGCGTGCTGTCTGAAGGGACAACTTGTTCTTGCCCCAGCTCCTGGCTGCGGACATCGATCGATTGCGACAGTTTGCCCAGCACGCGCAGCGCTTGCGCCTGGTGTTTCTGGGGGATCTTCAGGCCCTGGGGCAGCAGGTCGATCAAGCGTTTGATCGCTGGCGTGATGCGGTACACCAACACGCGACGTTCCCCTTCGAGCTCGATGTTGACACCCAGCTCTGCATTCTCGGGAGTGACCCGGATCACCAGGGCGCCGTGTTCGGTCTCGGCGTTTACATGGCACTCAGCGGCGATCACTTCGACCGGCTGCTTGCCACGAGCCCCGTTGAACACCCGCGGGTGCGCAATCAAAGCCTCGAAAGCTTCCGGGGTGAACTCTCGCGCGCCCTCGGAATTGAGGCGGGTCGCTGACAGCACGCGCACATCTTCGCTGGGTAGCTCCTCCTGTTTCGCGTGAAGCTGATCGAGGCTTACGCGTTTGCCGTCACTCCAGCCGGTTTTTGCGTAACGCTGCAGCGCTGGCTTGCTCAGCGTGCCGTGTACCATGTCGATGAACCAGGCTGCGCGCACCGCACCGACGCTTTCACCGTCCTCCAGTTCATCCGATACCGTCTCCAACACTCGCAGGGTCTTGGCCCACTCCGGCTGGGGTTGCACCAACTCACATAGCAGCAATTCCCCTGCACGTGCCGATACCGGACCGACCCGCTCGGAAGAGTCCGCGTTCGAGAACTCCTCGTCGAAGAAGCTGGGCGACAGGGCTCGCGCCAAGTGTAAGGTTTGACGTCCAAACCAGAGATATCCACCTTCGAAACAATCCAAGCCCTGTTGCATCAGGCGACGTGCCCAGGCGGCCCGCGTGTATTCCAGGTCGACGTGAAGCTGCACGGTGAGCCCCAGCAGGAAGATTTCCCACGCGCTGGCATCCGGCGCCAGCTGGTGGACATCGAGGCGGGGTAAGCTCTCCTGAAACTCGGTCAGGTGTTTGATCAGGGTGCGAAGCGCTCGGGGCACTCCGGCGGGAAGTGTCTCCGCGTCTTTTGGACTCTTGAGCCAGCGCTTGACGTAGCCTTCGCTGTCCTCTGGATCGCGATGCAGCGCTAGCAGAGCCAGCAAAGGGGAGAGCGCTGGGATGCTGCTGGCGGCCGGGGCACTGGGCGGAGTGCTGAGCGGCTCTCCCGTGAGCAGGCTGCTTCCTCGGCGGCGTTTGCCCTTGGTCGTACTGCTCCAGGAGATGCTTTCGTCAAAAGCGTTCAAAGCGCCGTCTAGATCGCCCAAGATCAGGGCCGCGCCCGCGTTGACGCTCCAGCGCTCCGCGTTGGGCAGGGCCAGGGCGACCTTTTCGGCAGCGGCGGTATCACCCCGCAACATGGCGTGTGCGGTGACCGTGCGCGTCAGATCCACGGAGCGTTGGAGGGCACTGTCATTCGCCAAACACCACTCGTACAAGTGCTTGCACGGCAGCAATTGGTCCAGCGCGTTGTTCAATACGGTTTCGGCGACTGCTACGGCGCGGTCGCCCCAGGTGTTTTCAAACCATTCCGCGTCGAACGGCATGCAGACCGCTTGGTGCAGCAGCTCCATGGCGCTGGGCAGGACGGGGCCGCCCGGCGGAGCCCAGCGCATGGCTTGGCAGCCCTTTTCGAACGCTCCAAAGTCTCCACGCAGCAGTGCGAACGGCACATGCCCGAACGCACGTTCGCCCATGAACCTGTGCGCGGCGTCCACTACTGCCGGCAGCGAGCCCTCCTCCGAGGATGAAGCCATCGCTCGTCTCAGTACGAGCTGGCGCATTTCGGTGCACACGGCATAGGCCGGAACCGGGGTGGACAGGCGTCGATTTCCCGACAAGCTGACTAGGCCCGCTTTCACACACAAGCCGGACGCCAGCCATTGCTTCAGTCGCTCCGAGACCCAGTCTCGAATCGTTGCGTGCGCGGGGCGGACGAAAAGGCGAGGAAACTGGTCCGCGAGTTGTTGTAGGCCCTTTTCGTCAAGCGCCCATTCACACGCGATTGCGGTCAGCAAGGCCCAGTCTCCGGCGCTCAGGCCCGAAGTCAGGAACCCGAAACGAACATCCCGACTTCGACTCACCCGGCACGACTATCGAACAGGCCGGAGCAGTGCAAGCTTCTATTTTCCGGTTCTTTCGGTTCTATTTTTCGCTGCTACGGGTCGCGTAGGGATCTTTCTTTGGTGGGGGAGCATCCATGAAGCAGCGGATCCCCAAAAAGCCGCAACGGTAGTCGATTTTGAAACCACCCAGACGTGAGTTCCGAAACAGCGCTTTGTCCCCGCCGTTCCAGGCTCCTCCGCGGGCGATCCGCACGGGGCTGAATTTGTCGGCGTCCGTGGTGGTGAACTCCAATACGTTGCCGCCCATGTTCTTGACGCCGTGCTTGCTGGCTCCGGCGGGAAATGAGCCGACCTCACAGGTCTCTGTTTGCGCCTTCTTCCCAGTCCAGCACAACTGGTCGTTCGGCTCTTCATTTCCCCAAGGGTAGGTGCGAGCCTCATTGCCGCCGCGGGCGACCCATTCCCATTCGTCGGTCGTGGGTAGGCGCTTGCCCAAGTGAGAGCAATAGGCGGTCGCCTGCTGAAACTCCACGCACACGATGGGATGGTTGGCCTTGTCCGCTTTGTTCCAAGTAGCCTGAGCAGAGCAGTCCAACCCGCTGGTGGTGCATTTCCCAGCTGCCACGCAGGCCTTGTACTCTTCGGCGCTGGTCTCCAATACGTCCACACACAGATCCGGAATGACAGATTCTGCCTCTCCACCGGTACGCTTGAACTTTCCACCGGGCACCAGCACCATGCCCGCGGGGCAGCGCGAAGGGGCGGCGGTTGTGACGCCGCTGCTGTGTTTGGTTTTGGCTGCCGTGGTTGGGTCCGCCGCAGAAGCTGCTGCGTTGGACGACTCAGGGTTCTTGGACTCTGCCTGAGCCGGGGAGGGTACCGCTGTTGGTGTCGCGGCCGCTGCCCCTTCGCCCGCAACAGCGCCCGGCCCGCCTGGAGTCTCGGCGGCGGGGGGAGCGCTGGCGGTTGGAGTGCTTGAGCCGCATGAAGTCAACAGTAGTAGAAGCAATGATGGGCGCGTGTTCATGGTGCTGATCTCCGTTTTTCAGACTGAGCCGTGCGGACGGGTTCGTTCAGAGCGTCGTGCAGGAGTAGCACGGGAGTATCCGCGAGCCATTCGGCCTGCACGATCACGCCTGGAATGACGGTCAAAGGTCCGTCATAGCCTGGTCCAAGCGTCCACAAGGAAAACACCCGCCGCGTGCCTTGGCGCAAAGGGAAGACGACCACCCCCTCGCGCGGCAGGCGATCCGCACCGGGCTTGTCGAGGTGGAAGCTGACTCCTTTTTGAGTCCCGCCGAGCTGGGTCATTGCGGAGACCACGGTACTGTCGCAGCGAATGGAAACCCACTCACGCACCTGCCGCACTTTGCAGGCGTTGGCTCGCTCTCCGATCATGCGCGTTGGCCCAATCACCGGCGCGCCGTGCCACTCTTTGGACTGGGGGGCAGCGCTGGTTTCGCTGGGCCACTGCAGCGATTTGGCGCTGGGTAGTGGGGGACCGTCGTGGAGCGGGGGGCTGGGCAGTTGGACCACCGGCGGCGCAGCTTGCTGCTCGCTGTCTTGCATGCTCTGTTGGTCGTGTTGTTCGCGGGAAGGCTCGGGTGGCTTCAGGCCCAGCACGACGCTGGCAGTCAAAACTATTGCGGCGCCGAGCGCTATCCGGTTGGACTTCGGGATCGGGCGAGTCATAGGGTCTCCAAGAAGGCGATCAGCGCGCGCTTGTCGGCGACAGATAGAGACGCGGTTCGACCCATGCGGTTGCCGTTGTTTTCGATGAGTTGGGCGATGGTCTTGGCGCTGCCGTCGTGGAAATAGGGCGCGCGCCCCTTGAGGAAAGTGAGCCCGGGGATCTTGAAGGCAGGATTCGGATCGCGATCAAATCCGGGCGCCAGCTCCGTGAGCGGTAGGGGAAACAGCTTGCGGGTCGTGTAGCCTTTGTCGGGAGGGTGGCATTCGGCGCATCCGACCTCCTTGCTGACGAACAGCTCACGACCCCGAGCTTGTTCATCGGTGAGCGAAGCAGAGACCTCCGCGGGAGGAACGAGGCCGCGGCGCAGAAAGTCAAACAACGCTCGAGCGCGCGTTTGGTTTTCTTCCTTGGGCACGCTGGGCTGGCCTCCCCAGCGGTGCAGCCCAAAACCAGCTAGCTCGCGTTCGACGATGTTCTTGCTTTCACCGTGCCAGCCGTACGGGCCGTCGGCGTGCACACGACCGGCGAGCATCGGAGTGCGTCGCGCATAGCCCTTGGTATGGGCGCCCGTCGGAATATTTTCGGATCCGCCGACGAAGTTGGTGGTGTTGCCATCTTCGGTGACGAAGGAGGCTTCATGCCAAACGTGACCGTCATCTCGACCTTCCGGATGGCAGCCGGCGCAACCAAGTCCGCCACTGGTCGGAAAGTCCGTGGCGTTGAGGAAGAGCTTTCGGCCCGTGGCGCCGCCGCTCCCCAGTGGATCTTCGGCGAAGGCCAAGCGGGCAGCGACATCGGGGGTGGCTTTCGCCTGCTGCGTCTGGGGCGTGTCAGCGACCAGCAGTGAGACTTCAGCGATGTCGTTGGTGCCCGCGCACTGGACCCAGACAGTGTTCTGATCTTCCGACAACGCCAAACCCGATGGCGCAGCACAGTGCTTGGCCAGATGAAATGTCGGGTGATAGTCGGAGCCGACTTGATAGCGGCGTACCAACGCCATCGTCGGATCGAGCGCTAGAGCATCGAACTCGGCGAGGTTGTCACTGCCTTCACCGGCTACCAACAACGTTTGCGTGGTGGAGCGATACACCATCGCTCGGGGCTGGACGACTGCGGACAGGCCTGAGCCAGGGAACTGCGTATCACCGCCAGAAATCAACTGCTCAGCCAGGGCAGACCTGTTTTCGATCTGGTGCGGAGGCTTCTCCGGGCAGATCGGGCGAAAGTCTTTGGTGGCTAGGGCGTCCACGGTCATCGCTCCGAACCAGGCGTTCTTGCCCAGAGCACCCAACGCGTGGCGCGCGGCGAAGTAGCGACTTCCATCCGCCGTTAGGGCTCCCGAGTATCCGAGTGAAGCGTTCAAGGGGCGGCCAGGCGAACGCAATGGCGCGGCGGGTAGATACACCTGGCTGACGCTGGATTTGCGGGGATCATCATTGATGGCAACGCGGCTCAAATGGGCGCCGACCAGGTGGGTGATCAGAGCCCACCTTCCATCCTTCGACACCACCACGCCGCGGGGCTCGCGCGCCACCTGGGCCGACCACAAGACGCGTTCGGCTTCCAGATTGATGAGGGAAACCTGGCTGGTCCAAGCGCTGGTCACGACTGCGCGCTGGAGCCCTGTCATCAGGCTCAAACCCCAGGCGTCACCCGGTAGTGGGATCTGGGCCGTTTCCGTTAGACGGACCTCACCCCCCGTATCGTCGACGTCGGCGACCCACAGTACGCTGGGGTTGCGAATGGTCACCCACACGCGCGAGTGGCTCACCACCAGTTGTGCGGGGGGGCCTGGCAATGCGACATTTTGGATCGATTTGGTCGCTTCGCTCCCACGAGCCAGTGGCAGCGACACGACGTGCAACCGCGAATGGGTCTCGTCAGCGACGTACAGCTGCTTGGAGTTCGGAGAGCGAGCGATACTCGCTCCCACCAGGGTCGCAGGCTCCGCTGTTTGCGCCGCCTCCGCAGATGTATTTGAGCTGGTGGTGGAAACGGCTGTGCCCAGCGGCGTTTCGGTGTTGTCAGTCGGCGTGGCATCGTCTGAGCATTTGCACCCGGGACTCAAAACCCCAAACCCCAGCAAGAACGAACTGAGGCATACGCGCGACGCCCAGTGTTGAAATGGATTCACGACCCCTCACCCTCAGCTTGTGTTGCGGCTTGGCCGCCCTGCTCTGCTTCAAGTGAAGCGCCCGGCTGCTTGGACGCCTCTGCCGCTCGCGCTATTCCCCAGAGCTTCTCGAAGATCTGCGGCTGCATGGGTTTTTGGTGACAATGCCGACATTCGAGCGCGCCGTCTGCGGAGCTCAACTTGGAGTGCCGCAACTTGGAATACTCAGTGCGCATGTAGGCTTTGACGTCTTTCTTACGTTCTCTTTGCAGGATCTTGGCAGAGCCTTGATGGCAGGAGTCACAGAATAGCGGTCCGGACTCGAGGGAGTGCTCCACCACGAATTGATCCCACATGCGTCGGGCGATGCGTTTGTTAGGCGTGTCCGATCGGAAGTCTTCCTGACTCACATGACAATGCGTGCACTCGACACCTAGCGACTTCGCGATCAGCTGCATCGTTTCGAATTTTTGCGTGACAGGGACTTGAGCCAGGGGCAGCAGCCCCGCTGGCTCGTGACCCAGCGCCTTTAACTCGTCTTCGAACTGAGTGGCTCGAATGCTTCGGTGTCGGTGTGGATCCGGCGCGGGCAGCTCTGCGCCGGCTTTGGCGCGTGGATCGGCGTGAGCGCCCTCCGCAGGCTCGGACTCGATAGGCGCCTCGGCAGTTACCGGCGAACTGGCGCTGCCGTTGGTTGCGGAGGTTTCGACCGCAGGTGCCGTTGGGGTTACCGGGCTGCCACACGCAGTCGCGGCGGCGCCCAGCAGGGCTAGCATCGACTCCCGCTTCGCCACTACCTGGCTGAACGAAACGCAGATCCTCATCGGCTAGCGATTTAGCACAGGCTGCCGTCTGCGGTGTGGCCCACAGCAACCGTCAGTCAGTTGCTGTCGTTTTCTTCTGCTTCCGGATCTTCTTCGATGTCCTGTTTGTCGATACGGCGGCGTCCCGGCACGAAATAGGAGCGCACGCGAGCCCGCTCGTTCGGGTATTGCGCGCGCAATCCGCGTCGGCTGCGCTGGAGCTGACGCAGCAGCTCCGAACGCGCGATCCGCTCATCTGTGCCCGCACCGGCTTCTTCGCGCTGAGCGCTGTTGTATGCTTCTTCCGAGCTCAACATGCGGTCAGCCAAGTCAAGCAGCGGATCAGCGAAATCTTTGGCTAGATCCGGATAGTGTTTCTTGAGTGCGGCAGCGGACTCTTTGACGTTTTGGGCTTGTTCTGCACCACGCTGCGCCACGAGCGCGCTCACCCCCTTGGGGAAAATGCTCTTGTATTGTGCAGACAGCCGGTCACCCTGGAGCTGCCGCAGCACCTCCGTTTCCGCCTTGCGACAGATCCGGTCGATTTCGAATTCGGCGCGGTCCAACAGCGCCGCAGCTTCGAGCGTTCGCTCTTCTGCTTCGACCGCGTCCGCGAGCTTCTTCTTGAGCTCTGCCACCAATGTGCGTACCGGCCCCGCCATGTCAGCGACTTCCGGATCTGCGCTGAGCGCAGTCAGGTGATAGCGCGCGTACGCCAGTAATCGTTCCGTAGATGAGCTTTCATTAATCGCCATCGCACCCTCCAGATGTTTCGCTCACGCTATCGCATGGGCCGCGCATTCACAACTGAGCATGTGCATAGAGGCGCCGAGGGCGTCCTTGGTCCCACATCCTGCCACGCTGAGTGCTCATCACGGCACTGCGGGCATCTCTTCGGGGCGTTCTGCGGCGGCGCGAAGCCGGGCTCTCAGCCCTTCAGGCATGGACGAGAGGCCAATCTGGAAGGATGCATTCATCCAGCCGAAGCCTTCATCCGTGATGTAGGCGAAGTCCGTTCCTACGTTACCGTACTCGGCAAACACCTGATGGCTGCGACGCACGACGTCGAACTTCTCTGGCACCGTACCGTGAAAGGCACGCGCATTTTGCACGATCATGGAGAGCCAGCGCCAGATCAGTCGGTTGGCTTCGCTGGATAGGCCGTGGTTTCGCAGAGCCGTCCACGCCAAGATTTGGTGTGGCGCCCAACCGTTCGGATAGTCCCACTGACGCTGCAAAGACTCGAAGCTTTGTCCCAGCTGCGCTGACAATCGCTGTTGGGCATGCTCGGCCGGGTCCTTGGCGGTCGAGGCCAGGCCGCCTGCCTGCTCCAGAGCTTGGATGAAGGCGTGAGTGAACGAGCCAAGCTCAGTCGCTGACTCGAACAACTTCAGCTCACACACATTGTCAGGCTCAATCGCCCAGAGCGGGTAGATGCTGGTGGCGGAGATGTATTGGCTGCGGGTGTTTGTCGAGGTGTTGAAGTCGAAAAACAAGTGGCGTTTGGGATCCCACATCTTTTCTCGCATCAGCGAAAGGCGAGTGTGGGCTAGCGCGCAGTAGTGCTGTTGCTTGTTGTGAGCTTCGGGTGCGCCGTCCGAGCTGTACATTGCGGCTAGGTCCAGTTCGTAGCGCAGCAGCAGACTGTTCAAGTCGACCGTAGCGTAGTCAGCGCAACGGTCTTCCGCTGCTCGGGCATCGAACCAGCGGTAGGTCGTGTCATGGCCTGACTCTCGCATACATCGGTCGTGGCTGAAGAAAGTGTCCAGCGCCTCCAGCTCATCGGCGGGCAGCCGACGCTCCAAGTAACGCTTTTGATAGACCTCAGCCGACAGCCCCGTCTTTTGAGCATGCTGCTGATAGAGCCATGCAAAATGGTCAGGCTCGACCTCTGGCGGCTGTCCAATCCCGCTGCCGAAATAACGAGCGAGACAGACGTCTGCTTGGCAAGTGTTCGTGGTTCGGGCCTGGCCCAGCCACACTTGGCGATGCTCCTGCTCCATCAATTGCAGCATGCGCCGGCGCCAAGCGGCCTGCAGTTTGCCTGTCTTGGCTGACGCCTGCCACACGGCGCGCACCATCGAAGAGAAAAAGGGCGGCTGGGAGCGGGTCAAATAGTAGGAGCGGTTTGCGTTCAGGATTTGTCCGTAGTGCTCCAGCTCATAAGCGAAGTTGTCGACGATATCGATCGCGCGCTGCAACTGCTCGTCCACCACCAGCCCGAGCACGTGAAAGTAGCTGTCCCAGCCGTACAGCTCGTTGAAGCGACCTCCGGGTACCACATAGGGGATGGGGGTTCCGTCGCGTAGTCCTAAGCCGAGCAGTCCGTGCCGATTCAGCCCAGTGTCGTACCCGGAGAGACCTCGCACCCATTCCGGGGTTACCTGCTGCGGTAGCTGGCACACCACCAACCAGGGATAGGTTGAGGTTTGTTGCTCGTAGTAGTCGAATGCGGCGGCGTCCGCATGCGGCACGTACAAGAAACGCGGTGGCTCTTCAGTCACTTGCGGGGAAGTGCAGCCAGTAAGCAGGTTCGTGTTTTCGGCGAGTGAATTCGGGCTCGCGCTGATCTTCTCATCATCCAAGACGCGGGCGAGCGCAGCGCCCTCAATTTGGCGGGTCAACCCTTGCCAGTAGCGTTCGCGAATGTGACGGGAAAGGCGGTCGACGGGATTTTCGTTGATGCGCGCCAGACTGATTTCCAGCGCCGACGTCTCCCCTGGGTGCTGTGCGTTCTTGGATTGTTGCAACTTCAGTTCTTGCACCGTGTTGGCGAGTCGATAGACACCTGCGATGCGGTAGCTGCCTCCATCGCGCAAGGGCAGGTCAAAAGCGAGAGCTTCACCGTCGAGCTGGGTGATGCGTTTGTCGCCGTCACGATCGACAGCCTTGAGCAGCGCTTGCAGTGCTCCCTGAGCCGGGTGCAGCACGTCGGGATTGGCTGGTTTGGGTTTTGAGGAACTCAGCGGAGCGGTTTGCTTGGCAGCGCAGGCCACGAGCAGAACAACCAGCCCCAGGGCTTGTGTTGCGGCCCGCGCAGCCCCATGCTTGCCGTCGTGAGCTTCTCGGATCATTTCTCCGGCCATGCGCGCAGTTATAGCGAGTTCCGTCCTTCGTACCCAGCCGAGTTGTACCAGTTTCTGGCCTCCATGTGCGTGCATCACGGGAAAGCTTGGGATGTCGCTACAGGCAGTGGACAGGCGGCGGTGGCACTAACGGATCATTTTCGAACGGTCGTGGCGACTGACGCGAGCCGCCAGCAGATCTTGAACGCCAAACAGCACGCTCGTGTGGAGTATGATGTGTGTCCCGCAGAGCTGTCTCCTCTCGCATCGAGTTCGGTTGATCTGGTGACGGTCGCTCAGGCTGTTCACTGGTTTGACTTTGACCGGTTCTACGCTGAGGTGCGGCGCGTGGCTCGTGGTGGAGCCCGGATCGCCCTGTGGACCTACGGGGTGCATCGAGTGAGCGCTGAGATCGATCCGATCATGCACGAGTTCTACGCAGGCACCATCGGACGCTATTGGCCTCCGGAGCGCGATCACATCGAAGCAGGCTACGCCAGCATCCCGTTTCCCTTCGAGCCAATCCGTGCGCCAGCATTTGAAATGAGCGCTCACTGGAGCTTGGACGCGTTGTTGGGCTACGTCGGCACTTGGTCAGCGGTCAAACGTTACCAGGCGGACCAGGGCACGGACCCGATGCCACAGTTGAAGGACGCGCTACAGCCGCTGTGGGGAGCTCAACCGCGGTTGGTGCGCTGGCCACTGACGCTCAAACTCGGTGCGGTATAGAATCCGGGCTGGCCTCCGGGAAGTGATTTACCCGCGGCTCCCGTCGACGTAGCTTGCCGGCCATGGACGCAGTTCCTCAAAAACAGTCAAGTTGCTTGCGCGCAGCGCTAGCTGGTCGCCGTTGGAGGCTCCCGCTGGTGGTGCTGCTGCCACTGGGCCTCAGCATGAGTGCTTGTGTGTCAGATGACACGACCGACGTGCCGATGGACTTGGCGGACATTTCCGTTCTAAAATTTGTCGAGCGGGCATCGTTCTTCAACGTGGATGTCGAGTACGACATTGACCCAGCCGTAGCGGAAGATCACTTGCGGGCCGGGCCTGCCGGCGACGTGATTCGCATGGCTGCTGGCATGGCCGCAGGCGACGTGAATCGAGATGGCTGGACTGACGTACTGTTATTGCGCGGTGATCGTGAAGCTCAGCTGTTCTACAATATCGAGGGAGTGTTCCTCGAAGGGACCGAGCAGCGCGAGTTAGAAACGGGAGAACTTGCCGTCAGCCCCGTCTTTGCCGATCTGGATGGAGATGGTTGGCAAGACTTGCTCTTGGCCGGCGTGGGAGAACAGCCTGTGCAACTCTTCAAGAACGACAAAGGCACCCGGTTTGAGGACGTGACGGAACGCGCTGGGCTCAGCGATCTGCCGACAACGCTCGGGTTCGCACTGGGAGATGTGGACGGCGATCAAGATCTGGATCTGCTGGCGTTGCGTTACGGACAGGTTTTCGTCGAAGACGCCGAACGGCCCAGCAGCTTGTGGCTGAATGACGGCGATGCCCGGTTCGAAGCGAGTGACGCCATTCAACCGCCTCTGGTCGAGGTGCCAGACTACGTGTCTCTTCCAGGGGAGAGCCCAGCCGCTGGGGAGGGGGACGCTGGCGCTCCTGACGGTGGTGCTACCGATGCGGGGGCGGACGTTGAAGGGGCGCGGCTGCTAGAGGCATCAACGATGGGCCACTTTGCCGACTTGGATGATGATGGAGATGCGGACCTGCTCTTGGTGCAGGACTTCGCCGGCGGACATGCGTTTGAAAACCGCGGTAGTCGGGAATTTCGTGAGCTCACCTCTGATGATCTCGCGCCTGGACCCGCGAAGGGTGCGGCCGTCGGCGACTATGACAATGACGGGGACTTAGACTGGTTCGTGAGCGGCGTCAGCGCGGACCGTGCCGATGCGTTCGAAGACTTCGACGGAAATCGTTTGTACCGCAATGATGGGGATGGGCAGTTTGAAGACGTGAGCCGCGACGCTCAGATCGAGCGAGGGTCGTACGCGTTTGGGGCGTGTTTTGCGGATTTCAACAACGACAGCCTGCTCGACATCTTCCAGGTCAACGGTTGGGGATTTCTCAATCCCGACGTCGAAGATGACGCCGAGGAGTTTCTCGACGACGCGGCGCGACTATTCATGCAAGACAGCCGCAGCCCCGGGGAATTCAATGACCTGGCAGAAGAAGCCAGGATCGACGACACCGGTGAAGGGCGCGGCGTGATTTGCTTCGACTTCGACAAAGATGGTGACATTGATGTGCTGATCCAAAATGCCGCCGGAAGCACTCGGCTGTACGAAAATCAGCTCGATCCTGAACAAGGCTCTGGCGCGAACTGGCTGTCGGTGAGGCTGGTAGCGCCGACGCCAAACCGGGACGCGATCGGCGCGCGGGTCTACGTGACGGCCGAGGGGATCACTCAAATGCGGGAGTTGGGCAGCGAGCGTACCTTTGGCGCCCAGGGCTCGACCGTGGCGCACTTCGGGTTGCGCAACGTGTTCGAGATCGATGAGCTACGCGTGGTGTGGCCTGATGGCGTCGAGGATACAGTGGTCGAAGGCGTGCGTACCAACCAAGCCCTGGTGTTGCGTCGCTGAGCGCGACACCAGGTATCAAAAACCGACTACACTTTCCGGAGCCAACTCGAAGTCGTTGGCGGGGCTGCGGCGCAACGCTTCGCGATAGATCTCAGTGAATAGCTCGTTTTGCGCCCGACTTCCGCCCAAGCGCGACAGGTCTGGAAGGACTCGCTCGAGCTTGCGAGTGGCGCGCGCGTATTGTCCTTCCGAAAAGCAGCGCATGGCCTTGGCGAAGTCCACCAACAGCCGGTCGGTTTCCGTCGTCGGATTGTACGAGCAGAACCACTTGTCGAGCAGCTGAGTATCGCCCGCGCCAGCCAACGCCAAGAGATCGTGGAGTTTGATGTACGGGTCGCGCGATGTGCCCAAACGCGACACGGCTCCAGCTTTGACGATGTTCCAGGGCAAGTCGACCGAGTGTGGGGCAGTCAAGGCAAGCCTCCAAAGCGCCGCGGGCGCGTCCGTGGCGGCGACGGCTCGGCCCGGCAAGATGTGCTCGTTGAAACGGGCGTAGGCCGCATCCCACTGTTGCACCGCCAATTCGAACACCAACATGTGCCACTGCAGGTGAACCCAGTCGCTGCTCTGCTCCGCGTACTCTTGTTCTGAGCGCGTGCCCAGCCATTGGCCAAGCTGGCGATGTCCAGCCTGGTAGTCGCCGGCGTCCAGCGCCTGGTGGGCGGCGGCGTGCGCCCGACCCAGCTCTCCCCGGCTGAAGATCTTGTATCCGCTGATATCGTGATGGTTTGTCATTTGAGTGCTCCCGAAGACGGGCAAGTGGCCCGTCTGAGAAGCAGCCTGCGGGGCGGCCGTGGTAAGCCCCGTGTGCATCAGCGTGGGAATTCTGGGTTTCAAAAAAGTGTAATGAGTTCAATTGGTTATGCTCTATGTGGAGCAATTTTTCGGTTTCACACGGAACTGCACACGAGCTTTCCCTAAGCTGAACGTGTGCCTCGTCAGAAACCGGCAGAACTCGAGCTTCGTCTCCTAGGCCCGATCGAGATTTGGGTTGGGGGTGAGCGTGTTGCGCTCCCGCGTTCAAAGAAGACGCGGGGGTTGCTCGCCTACTTGGCAGCGACTGGGCGCGCACATCGGCGCGAACGCCTGTGTAGTCTGCTTTGGGACGTGACAGACGATCCCAAGGGTGCGCTGCGCTGGAGCCTTTCGCGTTTGCGGCATGTGTTCGACGGCGCTGCCGAACGCGTGGAGGCCGATCGCGAGCAGGTGTCGTTCAACACCCAAGGCATGAAGATCGACGCCGCTGAGCTGTCGGCCGCGCTGCGCGGCAACCTGACTGAGGTGCCGATGGAGCGCCTGCAGCAGTTGGCTCAATTGCGCCGGGGCGAATTTCTCGAAGGTCTGGAGCTCACGGACTTCTTGGACTTTCACGCGTGGTGTATTGCGGAACGGGAGCGCTTTCGGTCGGAGCATGTCCAGCTCCTGAGCGAGTTGATCCGGCGTCTGGCGGACGCCCCATCGCAGGCGTTGCCGTACGCGCGCCAGCTGGCCCAGATCGACGCGTTCAAGGTCGACGCGCAAGTGTTGTTGCTACGGCTGCTGATGCGCGAGGACAAACTGGATGAGGCGCGCCAGCGTTTTGAAACCGCGCGCCGCCTGTACCGTGAGATGGGCGCTTCAGGTGTGGCGGAACTCGAAGGCGCCTGGAGCAGCTTGGTGGCGGCTAACCGCCAGCGCGCGCCACAAGCCACGGCACCACAGGCTACGGCACCACAAGCCACCGTGTTGGGCGTCATGCAGCCGGCTGTCGACGAAAGGGCGCCAGACAGCGTCCGAGCGCCAGCGTCAGTTCGAATGGATGAAGCGCGCTCTCCCGCGCACTGGCCGTTTACTGGACGCCGCAAAGAATTGGCCAAGCTCGAGCCGCTGCTGAAGTTCGCCAACAAACAAACCGCGCCGAGCCTGGCGCTCATCAGCGGAGAGCCCGGCGGCGGCAAGTCACGTCTGGCAGAGCGTTTCGGCGACCGAGCCAAAAGCGCCGGTTTCGAGGTGCTACGGGGACGCGCCTACGAAGCGGAGAGCAGCCGGCCCTACGGACCATGGGGAGACGCGCTAGGCGTCGAGATCAGCAGCTTGCTGAGCGATGCCGGAAGTTCCGATTCGATGGAAACCCGGGAGGCGCTGTTTCAGGCCTTGGCGCAGCGCGTGTTGGACATCGCTAAACAACATGCGGGCGTGGTGTTGATGTTGGATGATCTGCAGTGGCTCGACCGGGATTCGGCGGAGCTGTTGCACTATGTGATCCGAACGCACGCCGCTGCCGTGCGCGAGAAACCGGTGGGGCCTGGGGGGGCCCTAATCGTGCTGCTGCTGGCTCGTGGGGGAGAGCTGACTGACAATGAGGCCGTCTTGCGGACCTTGCGCAGCATTCGCCGTGAAACCCCCGTGGTCGAGCTCGAATTACAGCCGCTCAGCGCCGAAGAAGTCGCCCAGTTGGTTGGCTCCGATCCGAAGATTGACGCGCGTCGTGTGTTCGAAGCGTCCGCCGGCAACCCGCTGTACGCGATTGAGCTGGCGCGCGCCCAGAGTGCCGGAGCGGAGCACACTCCGAGCAGTCTGTTGCAGCTTGTGCGCGAACGCATCGAACAATTGCCGGAGCACGCGGCCGACGTGTTGCGTTGGGGAGCAGTGTTGGGTCACGCGATGGATCTGGAGCGTTTGGAACAGCTCAGTTCGCTGGAGCTAGATGAGCTGGTCGACGCACTCGAGTGTCTGGAGCATCATGCGCTGTTGCGCATCGATGCCACACGTTCCAGTCAGCGTTATGTTTTTAGCCACGATGTGGTGCGTGAAGCCGTGTACAGTGAACTGTCGCACCCGCGGCGGCGGCTGATGCACCGCAAGATCGCTCGTTTGCTGGAGCCGCAGACCTCGGATGTGGCGATCGCGACCGTGGTCGCTTATCATGCGGGGCGCGCCGGAGAAGCGATGCTGGGCGTGAGGGCTTGCGTGGTGGCGGCGACGCAGTCGTTGCGCGTGTTCGCCAACGCGGATGCGGAGGCTTTGGCCAAACAGGGCTTGCACCTAGCCCAAGAATTGGAGCCTGCCGACCGCATCCCCGTAACGCTGGAGCTGCTGCACATCCAGTTCTCGGCGCGCACCCCAAATCGGGAGCAAGCGGCGGCCCATGTACGCAGCTTGGCTGAACAAGCGTTGGACCTAGGGCTAACTCATGCTGCGCGGCTCGGTTTTCAGATGCTGTCGTATCTGCGTTGGGAGAGTAGCTCCATGACTGCGGCTCACGAAAACATCATGCAAGCTGAGCGCGTCAGCCGCGCGGCGGCCCCCGAGGAGCGCACCGTGGCGTTGGCGCAGGCCGCCAAGTGCTTGGTATTGTTGGAGCGGAACTTGGCCCAAGCAGAGGCCTTCGTGCTTGAAGCCGTGGCGCTTTCGGACCGTGCTGGTGAAACCACCAGCGCAGTGGAGTTCGCCAACGGGATGATCGCCGCTCACCGTGGTGAGCACGATGCCGCTGTTCAACGTTTCAGCGAATCCCGGCAGCTGGCGAGGGAACAAGGGGAGCGGCTGGCGGAGTTTTGTGCGGTCCAACATTGGGCCATGCTGGAGATCGACCGCGGCCAGCGCGAGGCAGCACTGGCATTGGCCGAAAGCGCCGCAGAATTGGGCGGCCGCGTGCGCGCGGGTGCAGAAGGGCCCGCGGGGCGAGCGTTGCTCGAGCTCGTATTCGTGATGGGGGACGGCGAAGGCAACCTACAAGAGCATGAAAGCCGCCTCAACGCCGCGATTGATGAACTGCGTGTGGTGGATGCCAAGTACGAACTGTCCTTCTTGCTGACGCGCTGGGCTTTGCATGAGTTGGACAGCGATCAATTTCCGCGCGCGCAATACCTGGCTCAGGCAGCTCTGGCTGTGGCGCAGGTGATCCGACGGACATCAGAGCAGGCTCTCGCGCATGTGGTCTTGGCGCGCTGCGCCCAACGGGATGCTGGCGACCCATCGGAACATTTGCAAGCTCTGCGGGAGTTGAGTCAGGCAGATCTGTCCCAGGTGGCTCGTGAGCGCGTGAATGCTCTGCTGACTGCGCCGTAGCAGGCGGCCTCCGCGGAAGCAGAGGCCGTCAATTGACCGTGTGACCGCGCCGGCTTCAATCACACCGGCTTGCGAGCGCTGACGATGATCGACCCGGCGGGTAGACGCGTGGTTGCTCCCGCGGATACTTGCTCGATGTTGGCGCGGGCGGCCTGGGTGATGCGTTCGACGGTGCCCTTGTCAGCGCCTTCCAAAACCGCGACGACGGGCGCCACCACGTCGTTCATCAGTTGCCAATATTCGTCGAACGACTTGAACTCCCAGACGTCGGAGAGCCTTTGCTCGTTGACTGCGCCGAAGCCAGCTTGGTCCAATAAGCCTGCGAGCATGCCTGGCGCGGCGCAGCGAAAGATGCTCGGCGCCCCGGGCGGTGGGGTCGGAAAATCCAAGTGAGCTTTGATGGCGGCGGCGGTGGCCGTTACCCAGGGGTTAACCTCAGGCCCGCCCCACACGGTCGCAGCGAAGGTTCCGCCGGGCTTCAACACGCGCAGCATCTCTTGCGCGGCTTGGAGCATATCTGGGAAGAACATGAACCCCAGACGACAGGAAACAGCGTCGAAGCTGGCATCCGCGAACGGCAGATCGCAAGCGTCTGCCAGCACCGTGGCAAAGTTGCGCACGCCGCGTCGCTCGGCGTTACGCTTGGCGACGTCCAGCATGCCTGAAGATAGATCGCTGCCGGTGACCTGCCCCTTGGGGACGTGGGCTGCGATGCTTAGAGACGGCTCTCCCGTGCCGCAGGCGATATCGAGCACGCGATCATCCGCCGACAACTGCAGCGCTGCGATGATGGCTTCCCCTTGACTGGCAAGCGAATCGCGCGTGGTGCTATCCCACTTTTCCCAGCCGGGGGAGAAGCGGTTCCAGGAGCGACGTTGTTGCTCGCGGATCTCTGCATGGGTGGGGCCAGCCGAGGTAGCAGCAGTGGCAGAGTTGGCAGAGTGGGCTGGCGCGGCGGGTTGAAGATTAGCTGTGGCTTCCATGATTTCCTCTCCTGGAGTCCTCGACTCCGTTTGGGTGCAGCGACGTGTCGTCGCCATCTGGAAGACAGCTTGGGCAGGCCTCGTGGAAGCCAGCGTGTGAGGCGCCGTGGAATTAGATTAGCTGAATAGATTCGGGTGGTTAATCGAGTATTTTCGGCGCTTTTGGCGGCGTAGGGTCAGTCCTCGCCGGTGCGCGCGCGGTTGTTCAAGTGCACCCCCGCCTGCTCGAGCATGTCGGACAGTTGATCCAACTTCTTCCAAGCGGGCGAATCAGGCATGGCTGCGTCCACGTCGTCGTTGAAAGTTGGATCTTCGTTGGTAGCGGCGCGGGTGAGGTGAATGATGCTTGAAGCGAGCGCTTCGAGGTCATCCCCTTTGGAGTTCTTCGGCACAATCAGGCTCAGAGTGGTAGCTTCTTTGATGGCCTTGCCCAGTTTGCTCGTGCTCTTGAAGTTCAGCTTGCGGTGGCTCGGGGCATAACCCACATATGAGTAGTCCGAGGCGGACAGATCATCCCCTTCGACTTCGCTCCAGGCGATGTACACCAAGCCCTTGTTCGGCAGCTTCTTGGACTCGAACAGTTCGGCAACCTGAGCCGCCACGTCACCCCCGGCCAAACCCTGCAACTCGATGTCGGCGTAGTGGGCTTTGCCGGACGCAAGTTTCTTGGTGCACGCGACCGCGTCCAGCCACATCGCGGCTTCACCCGCGTCATCAGCGTCTGCCGTCAAATTGGACAGCTCGAAATCTCCCCAGTCTTCCTGCAGGGAGTCGATCATGGTCGCCGCGAAACTCTTGAGACTCTCGTCCAGTTTCTTGGTGCCTTCGGTGTATGCCTCTTCAACCAATCGCTCGAGCGTTTCCGAAAAACTCATGCACCGCTCATCGCGCATTTGAGTGGACCGCGCAACCGCTGGCGGGAAAGCAGCAAGGTTTTCAGTGGTTGGATTCGCCGAGATCGACCAACGTCACGGTCGCGAGCGCAACTCGTTCCACCGGCTCGGACTGTGCCACGATGGTGCGCAGTTCGTTGAAGTAGGCTTTTTGTAGTTCGCGCAGCCGTTCCAGATCCGCTGCGGACACGCCGAACAGGTTGTAGACCATGCCGCGCTGTCCCTGCTGAACGCGCTCTAGAGCTTGCTGTCCCCACCAGGTTTTTGCGCGCAACGCCGCGGCTGGATCCTTGCGCGTATCGAGGGTCAACACGTCGCCGCTCTCCCAGCGCTGTCCGCGGAAACGGATTTGGCCGGTTTGGTCTAGTAGCTTCAGACAGCGCTCTTCAGTCTTTTGATCAATGCCGATCTGGGCAGCGATCCAGCCGGGTTGATGCTGCTTCAGTCGCTTGTACGCATCTAGTTCCAGCGCTCTCAGCACGGCTTGGGTCCACGGTTCGTCGTACGCCACGCGCCGAGCGATCTCCAGCGCTTCCCAGCGGTCTCGGATCGACGGCAGCAGTACCGGATTGACCAAGCTTTCGAGAAAGTCGACCAAGCGCAGAGATGCGCACTCGATCATCAAGAAGAACTCCGGCAGTTTTGGTTCGGTCGTGCCTTTCAGCCAACGCGAGATCGCGAACCGACTCTTGCCGCTGTATTCCGCCAGGTCCACGATGCTGGTGTTGCCGCGAAGGTCATTCAGGAAGGCGGCCACTCCCTCCGGTGAGGCCGGATCCAGCTCCGACAACCATACTGGCGGTCGCCGATAGAACTGCTCGTAGGCTTCGGCGATGTTGACGCCAACCCGGCGCGCGGCCTGGAGCGCGCGCGAGGCCGTGGGCGCCCCGCGGCCCGATTCCCAGGTGTACGCGACGTTGCTCTTGTAGCCCAACCGGCGTGAAAACGCCGGCTGGGAGCGCTTGCCTCGAAGGGCGCGCACAAACTCCATCGAAATCTGTTCAAAGTCCACGTATGCGAGTTTTGCACATTGCGGCGCAATTTGGCGCCACGAAATGTGCGCTTCAGAAGTGGACATCGGAGCCGGCGGTCAGCATAGTGAAAAGTCTATGGTTCCTTGGCTTGGACGCTGCCGACTGGTGTGCGGTTGCTTGACGCTGTTGATGATGACGGCCTGCAACCGGGGCGGACAAACCGGGGACGGCTCGGAGGTCTTCGACCCGCCCCTACCGCGGGACCCAGCGCCGAATGTGGTGACAGATGGCGACCAGGCAACAGGAGGCTTGGGGTGTGAATCCGAGACTGAGGTTGTCGAAGACTTGGATGAAGACGTGGGGCTCGGTTTTACCGCGCAAGACATTTTGGATATGGCCGAAGGTCCGTTCGAGTCCTCGATGCAGTGGGGCGAGTCGCCTTGGCTAGAGTTCGGTCCCGAGTCGGGAGAGGGCGAAGTGACCCTCAGGGTCAGCCACGAGGGGGGCGAAGTCCGCTTGCTTAGGCCGATTGAGCCTGAACCAAATTCCGACGCAGACTCCGCGACCGACGCGGCAACGGATGCAGACGCGACCGACGAAGCGCTCGACTTCGAAGAAGGATGCATGCCAGCGCTCGAAGTGGATGTCGTCGTGCATCTGACCAGCAGCGGCGGAGCATTGGACGAAACTTTCGAAGCCACGCTGGTGGCACGCGCTGCAGATTGGGCCACGTTTTATCGAGAGCTGGACCCGAATCGTTTGGATGGGCGCTTCGAAGTGACGGGCATCGAGCCAGAAGATGCAGAGCTGGTGCAGTTTGCCGTCAATGGCGCGCTTTCACCCTATGGTACGAGCGGCCACATCGGCGCGGTGATCGAATCCCAATCCGGCGACGGTGACGAGGGCGTCACGAGCGGTGCCTGGGCAGATATTGCGCGCTGGCCGGTGGCGGGAGAGTGCGTCACTGACGAAGGACTAAGTGAATCAGCCATCGTGGTTGAGCCTGACGTTAGTTTCGGTGATTTCAGCGTGAATGATACGTTGGAGCTGCTGCAAGGGCTCTCCCCCATCGACCTGCAGTGGCAAGATGGACGGGCGACGCAGCTCAGCCTGGATGTCGAGCGCAGCGGCGCTCCGTGTATGCAGCGTGATGACTACGGTCACACGACGCTCAGCTATCCGGTACAACTGGGTGTTGAAACTTCGGACGACGTTTGGAAGCGAGAGTTTGATGGGGTCGCGATCGCTTGGCGCGGGCAAAAAGGCACGCTGGATTCTGTGGGCCTGCGGGTCACCATCGATTCAATCGCGCCGGATGAGCTGGCTGATGTCAGCGGTCTGAGCGACGTTGACGCCTCGGGCTACGACGCCGCGACGCTCAACTTCTCGTTGGAGTACGAGCCCGCGCATGAGACTCTGTTTGGCTGGTTGGAGCTCAGCGGAGCCAAGCAAGCGGAATGCGTGGAGCGCGCTCCGGAGCCGGAAGGCCCTGACGGGCAATCCAGCAGTCCGGGCTGCGAAGGCACGCAAATTGATTCGATCGAGTCGGCCGTGATCGGCGAAGAAAAATAGCGATGGCTGACCGCCGCATGTGTCCCTCAGAGGTGGCGGTAATGTAGCCCTGGCAGTTGGCGCTCGAAGTTTTGCTCCGCCACCCAAGCCAGCCTGAGGAGCAGCGCCTCATTCCAATGATTGGCCATCGCTTGCATGCCAATCGGCAGCCCAGTTTGGTCGTACCCCACCGGGAAACTGATCGCAGGCAAACCCGTGAGATTGCCGGCGATGATGAAGCGCATGATCTCCGTGACGTTGGTGATGTTCGACCAGCCGACGACTGCAGAGGATTCGGGAATTTCCGGGGCAGTCATGGCCGCGGTCGGCGTGACGACGGCGTGCACGCTCTCGTAGATTTGAGTGAAGGTTTCTAGAGCCAAAGTGCGAACCTTCTGGGCCAGCACATAGTGGCGTGCTTGGAACTCCCTGCCAGCTAGTAGGTTGACTTGCACGGCAGGGGCATGCTGGTTGAAATGTTCGGCGTGCGGCTGCATCGCCGTCGCCATCTCCGACAAGATCGTGACTGCGTGCGCGATGCGCATCAGATCCAGTTGTGGAACCTCGATCTCACGCACCTCCGCGCCGGCGGATTGCAATTGCTTCAGCATCGAGTCACAAGCTTGGACGATCTCGGGTTGTGCGTGTTCGAACCAGGGTCGAAACACGCCGAGGCGCACGCCTTGCAGATCAGGGGTTGCCCAGTTTCCCAGTTGGGGTGGTGGTTGAAGCTGTGTCGAGGGATCTTTGGGATCGGCTCCGGCAGTCAGCTCGTAAGTCAGCGCGATGTCTTCGGTCGTGGCTGCGATTGGCCCAGCATGGGCCAGGGTCCAGCACAGCGGCGCCGCGCCATGCTCACTGAAGCGGCCATAGGTCGCCTTGAGCCCAACCACACCGCAGAACGAGGCTGGGACGCGGATAGAACCTCCACCATCTGCGCCGAGCGCCATGGGACACAGTCCTGCGGCGACCGCAGCCGCGGGCCCGCTGGAGCTGCCGCCCGCCTGATGGGCTAGATTGTACGGATTGCGAACCACACCGTGATGCATGTTGTGGCTCTCGGGGCTGATCCCGATCTCGTACATGTTGGCTTTGCCAATCAGCAGCGCACCAGCTTCGCGTAAACGTTTGACGACGGTGGCATCTTCAGTCGCTGGCGCGGTGCCCAAGAACGCTGTGCCAACCGTAGTGGGGTAGGGCAGCATGTTGAATTCATCTTTGACGGCTACCGGAACACCGTCCAGTGGACTCTTGGGGGTGCCCGTCTTGTAGCGTTCACTCGCGGCTTCCGCCTGGCGCCGCACGTCGTCGGCTTGACATGCAATGATCGCTCGCAGTGGACGCTCCCCCGCGTCACTCTCTTGGATGGCCGTGAGCGTGGCTTCGGCCACGTCGCTGGGCGTGAGCTCCCCACTCTGATAGGCACGCTGATAGTCGCGAATGGACGCCATCCCCGTGGCATTCGGCAACTCTTCGGACACGGAGCCCTCCGGCGCTGGGCCGTTGGGCGCGACTAACGGGCGAAACGTCGGCTCCTGCGACAGCTGAGCTTTCAGCAACTTGGGGATCCCAGCATCCGCGACCAACTTGTTCAGCAGCGGTGGGCCCACCAGCGGTGCTTTGAGCAGGGCAGTGAATAGCTTCAGCGGCGTGCCTGTGAGCACGGGGAGTTTGACGCGCTCCAGATCGTAGACACTCATGCCCCGGTTCTAGCGGAGCTGTGGCTTTGCCGGCTACCCACAATCATGCTTGCCCCCTGCGAGATGCTTCATGAAGTATGGGCAAACCGTGGTATCGAAAGCGAGGCTACATTGCAGAAACCTAACGTCAGCATCTCTGCTTTAAGAAGTTCGAATTGCCGCACGCGATGGTCGTGCGTTGCGGGAGTGTTCCTTGGTTTGGGGATCGCGCTTGTGGCTTCAAGTGCGAGTGCCCAGTCCGCACCGGAGTTCACGACCATCCATGATTCGGGACCGAACACCAACCGCGTCAACCTGGTGTTTCTTGGAGACGGCTACGCCGCCGATGACATCCAAACGTTGTGGGTCGATCAAGTTCAAGCGGTCATCGACCACATGTTCGGCAATGAGGAGCTGGGAGAGCCTTACGGTCGCTACGAGAACTTCATCAACGTGCATCGCATCGACTTGGTCAGCCCAGAATCGGGCATTGATCGCTTGTCGCAGAACATCTTTGTCGACACCCCCTTGGGCGGCAATGATGAGTGTCGGGACTACACGGTTGGGGACTGCATCGTGGATTGGGCCGAGGCGCTATCGACCTTCGACGCCACCTTCGAGGGAACGGATATTGAGGTGCACTGGCGGCATGTCCTGCTGAACGGGACATTTCGCGCTCAGTCCCATACGCATCGCGACGGCCGCCGCTTCACGACTGTGCCCGGCACGGACCAGCCTGACGTGCATCTGCATGAAGGCGGACACGCGTTTCACGGTTTGGCAGATCTCTACCCGAGTGACGGTGACCGCACGTACACCGGGGCTGAGCCCTCAGAAATCAACGTGACGCTCGACCCAACGGGCAGCAAGTGGGAGCACTGGCTCGGGTTTGAGGACCCAGTGTTGGGGGAAATTGGCGCCTACGAAGGCGGCAAGTACTACACGTACGGCTTGTATCGCCCGGCGGAAAACTCCAAGATGCGCTATCTGCCAGCCGCCTTTGACCCGATCGCAAAAGAGCGCATCGTCTTGGATATCTACCAGATCGTGGAGCCGATTGACGAAGCCGCGCCAGAGGCTGACGCGCCTAACCCCATGCTTTGGGTGCAGCCCGTGGATGCGGCTGTGCTCAAAGTAGACTGGTTGGTGGATGGGGAGCCGGCGCTAGAGGACTACGGTCCTGAGCTTGATACCGTCGAACTCGGCCTAGAGCCGGGACAATACGAAGTCACCGCGTTGGTCTACGATGATACGCCGTGGGTGCGTTTGGCTCGCGATGGAATGGAACAGTCTGTGTCGTGGCAAGTGACCATTGAAGCGCTGCCAGATGACGAGCCTCCCGTTGAGCCGATGCCACCCGAGCCTGAGGGGATGGAGCCGGCGCCGCCCCCGCTGGCTGAGCCGATGGATCCGGCGTCGGGAGGCGGTCCCAATGCCGGTGCCGGCGGAGAGAGCCAGGTGCCAGAGACCGAGCCGCCGAGCATGTCTCCGCCGGCCGCGGTCCCGATGCCAGGTGTCGGTGAGTCTTCTGCTGAGCCAGCTGGTTGCAGCTGCACCACCGTCGCTCAATCGTCGGCCCGTGTTCACTTTCTGAACTTGGCCTGGCTGGCGCTCATGCTGGGCTGCGTCAGATACCGACGCCGCGAGGCGAAGCAGCGGCTTCGTGCGGCGACCAACTAGTAAGATTTGCGCGTAGCCTGGCACTGCGCCCGTCGCCCAACGCTGTCAGCCAAACCCTCGACAAAGCTCGCAAACTTTGCCGAATCGTAGCAGTCCGAAGGACTTCCCCCCGCAGTCGCTACGGCCAGTGATCGAGAATTCAAAACCCCATGCCTACGGTTTGGCGAATTTTGCCAATTGCGCTTTACCAGTGGTGCGGGAGTGCTTAGGTCGAGAGCATGATCAACGCCTGCCCAGTCTGCGGAGCGAAGAACCGATTGCCGGCGAAGCGCGTGCATCAAAAAGCACGCTGCGGTAGCTGCAAGAGTGAGCTGTCGCCGCCCAATCGTCCGATGCCCGTCAGCTCCGCACCCGATTTGGAGGAGTTGATTCGTGACGCAGCGCTTCCTGTGCTCGTCGATTTTTGGGCGCCTTGGTGCCCTCCCTGCAAGTTGGTTGAACCAGAGCTGGTCAAGGTGGCTGATTCGAAGCGGGGCAAGCTGTTGGTCGCCAAGGTGAACACCGAAGACATGCCAGAGCTGGCGCGTCGCTATGGCATTGACGGCGTGCCCACCTTCATCGCGTTTGATGAAGGCCGCGAGCGAGCGCGCACCAGCGGGGCCCAACCAGCGTCCGGGATCCTGCGCGAACTTCAGCTGTGAGTGGCCGGGCCGCAGTGATGGCCCTGGGCCGCAGAGATGGCCGTGAGCTACCAGGTAGTGCCGATGGCCTGCAGGCCGTAGCCGCTGCCAACCTGCGCGGGGACCACCGTCATCGAGAAACCGTCGCGCACGGCGTACGGTTTGGTGAGGGTGTAGCCCATGAGCACCAGCACACCGCCGATGCCCTGCATGACGCCATCAATGCCGAGTAGCCACTCCGCTGAGCGATCGGTAAAACAATGGGGGCTATCCACGGCGCTATCACCGATTTCGTTGCACGCACGTTCGCGCATCCCGAGCGTGAGCCAGGGCCCGGCGAACGGCAAGAACAAGTACTCGGACTTGTTGTCGAGACCGTTGGCGGCCGCGACTAGCAAGCCGCTGAAGTAGGGGACGGCCGTGACGATGAAGCCACCCACCAAAAATCCAGACCGGGGGCGGTTTTCGAGATGGTAGCCCTCAGGCAGTAGGTGCCCTGGCGTGTATTCGTACTCGGGGGGAGGCAGCATCCCCGGGGGAAGCGGTTGCCCGGGTTGATACTCTTGCGCGCTAGCAGAGGTGCTGAGCGCTGTACTTGCAGCGAGCGCCACGCAGCCTGCAAAAAAGCTAGATCGGATCATTGCAGACCCTCCGTGTCGAGTCCGGGATTGCGTCTGACCCTCACCGTGATGCAGTCCTCATCGCGGCCATTGATTTCGACGTTCATGCAGGTCACCCCTTCACTGACTCCTACCAAGACGACCTTGGTGATGCGGTCCGCCTCATGCACTTTGAGGATGGACGGGTTGGCGCTGGTGAGCGCCATGTCATCCGATGCCGTGTATTTGTCATCGTTGGCGCTAACGGGCAGGGCTTTGATCATGAACGCGCTGCCGACATGCATCTCGATCTCATCGGCTTGAAGGCTGACTGGCAGTGGCGGGACGGTGCGTTGGTCAAATGTCATCCCGCCGTACTCAGGGTTTTCACCGCAGGCGCTGAACAACAGCAGCGCGATGATGCCGCAGATGAATTTTATGGGGCTCCAACGATTCTTCATGGCGCACCTCCATCTCTGGCTGCGGCTGCATCCGGCGGCTCACCCGCGTCCGCTGCAGGTCCTGCGTCGCTGCCCGCGTCAATGCTCGCGTCTGTCAGTGGAGCGCTGGCGTCGCCCTGATCGAGCCCCGCATCGCCCAGCGGAGGTTTGCCGGCGTCTCGCGGTCTGATATTGGGGCTCGGAAAGACCTCGACATCGACGCTGATGGCGATTCCATCGAACTCTACCTGAACTTTGGTTTCGCCTTCGCCCAAAGGGGTGAGCCGTGCAGGGTTGCTGCCGCTGACACGGACGATGGTTTCGTCCGCGCTGGTCCACTCGTAAGGCAGCCCTCCGCCAAGCGGGATACCGTCCGAAGATTCTGGTCGGACGAATAGCTCAATGGATCGGC
Organism: Polyangiaceae bacterium; assembly: GCA_050304975.1. Lineage (GTDB taxonomy): Bacteria > Myxococcota_A > Polyangia > Polyangiales > Polyangiaceae > SZUA-265. Next base: position 5,443 of record JBNLEN010000042.1, on the reverse strand, counting down.
CATCGCGCAGCGCGACGTCGCGCAGCGCGTTTTCGTTTTCATCCTCAATGAACAGCCGGTCCACGGGCAGTCCTTTGAAGTGCGTGAAGTCTTCGATCTCCCCACCGGGCTCAAACACCAGAATCGCCGCGAACCCTGGGCGGTGCCAGCGGAAGCTGGATGACTCCTTACTCACCATGCTCGGAGCCGAGGCTCGCAGGTGTTCCGTGGTAGAAAACGCCTCGTCTTCTTCCAGTTTGAATTCACCTCCGACTGCGATGGCCTCCGGCAGACCGCGCGAGCGACCCGCGCATTGATAGTCCGCACCGCTGCATACGTAGGTGAATGTCACATTGCCAAGTTCACCCTGTTTGGAGCTGTCATCATCCTCACAGCCCAGCGCGAGCAAACTGTAAATAAGTAAGCCAAATCGGCGCATGCATCCCCGCCTAGTCTAAGTGTCTGCTAAGTGGTCTTAGTGTGAGACCTCTTGGCTGGTTGTGCAACAATCCCCAGCAATTGCCTCCCTCACCGTCCCGGATGGGGGAAGGGGCGGGATCGTGACCGGCAGCTAGAGGTGGAAGAAGCGCCGAATGCGGTTGAGCAACTCTTGTTCCTCTTCCTTTTGTTCTAGGGCACTCGGACGGTCCTCGCCTTGAACTCGAGATAAGGCCTGCTGCCGTTCCGCAAGCACGCGGCTGATCAATCCTGCCAGCTCCGGCTTTTCCTCCAGCAGGGGCGACATGGTCTCTCGGTCCAAGACTAACACTTCAGTTTCGACGCTGGCGACGACGTTGGCCGCGCGGCGCGCACCCGTGAGTAGAGACATCTCGCCGAAGAACTCACCATGCTTCAGCTCCGAAACGACCTCTACCCCGCTGAGCGTTTTGGCTTCGACGCGCACTCGACCGCTTTGGATGATGAACATCTCAGTCGAGTCTTCGCCTTCACGGACGATCAGCTCCTCTGGTGCAAACGTCTCGCGTCGGCTGGCACTCGCGAGTCGGCTAGTCTCTTCCTGTGAAAGCCCACGGAATAGCTCTAAGCGTGCGAGCAGACGGGCGCGTGCATCCGCGGAATCAACAACCGGCTCAGAACCTGCCGCAGCTCGCCGCAGCTCGATGCGTGCGCCCGGCACAGGGATCGTAATTCCATGGCGCTTGAGCGCATACCAAAGGCGGTCGCGCACATCGCTTTCGATGTTCTCGTGTTTTTCAAAGTCGTCAATGAAGTAGCGAACGAGGTACTCGACGCCGCGCTCGGTGTAATCGTTGGTGACGACGACAGGCTCCGGTGAATTGAGAACGTTCGGCGTGTGTAGCACCGCGTCATGCAGCCAGTGGTGAACGCGGTCCGGGGACACGTGATAGGGCGCGACCACAGAAACCTCACGGCGCACGACGAGTGAGGGGCGCGAGTAGTTCATCAGCGGCGCTTTGGCGACCATGCTGTTCGGAACGGTGACTTCCAGACGCTCCAAGGTGCGCAGGCGGGTGGCGCGCCAATTGATTTCGATCACTCTACCGATGCGCGTTGGGCTGTCGTCAAACTGCACCCAGTCGCCCACGGCGAAGGGGCGTTGGGCTTGGATCGCTAGACCTGCAAACAGGTTGCCCAAGGTGTCTTGCAGCGACAAACCAATGACGGCAGTCAAGAGCGCTGATGTCGTCAAGAGTGAGCCCGGCTCGACCCCCACGGCGCGTAACACCAGCAAGCCCGCCAACGCGTAAATCAACGCCTGGATCACGTCACGCAGGATCTTGGGTAGCGGCGTCGAGATCCGGCGCACCCAAATGGCGTTGGCGAACAGCAAGAACACACTGCGGCCGATGCTTCCGAGGAGGAACATCAGGGCGGCGACTCGGATGAAGTCGTCCGCGAAATCACTCGGGATCAGCGCACTAGCGCCGACACTGGCGAGGTATCCGAGAAGAAGCCATAGCGGCGTTCGGGCAAAGGCCCGCTCGCCCGGTGGCAACAGCACGAGCAAAGCCAGCAGCAGCACCAGCGCCACGCCAGAGCCCCCGCCGCCGAACACCGGGTCCGTACGCTCCAATGCCTCCAGCAGTTTTTCGCTCATCACTCTGCCCAGCCCGCCTCGGTGTCGTGAGCCTAGCAGCCTGCGCGCTCGACGAAAGCGGGGCGGTCGAGGCGAGAGTGCTTCGTTAAGGGCGAAACGCCGAAGCGGCCACAAATTTGCCTTGCGAAAACTATTAACCAGGGTTAATTACATGCTTCGAGACACTGCCGAGAGATTTCCGTGGACGAGGGCCCCCAAATGCAACTGATCCATTCGTCGATCGAGCACTTGCAGCGCTTGAGCGAACTGTTTCAGAAGCGTCGGCAGCAGCTGGCGGAAGGCGTTGGGCTGACTGAGCACCAGTGGGGACTGCTGGAGGAAATCTCGACCGACCACTTCATGCCCAGCATGTTTGCGCGTCAGCGCGAGAGTTCGGCGGCGGCGGTCTCGAAGACCATTCGCCAACTGGTGGACAAGGGACTCGTCACGGTTTCGCTGGGCGAGGGCGACGGTCGTCAGCGGAAGTATGATCTGACAGCCAAGGGCAAGCGGGTCATGGCCCGCCTGCGCAGGGCGCGCAAGGAAGCGATCGATCGGGTGTGGACGCAGATCGACCAGGCTGAGCTGGAGACTTTCAACCAATTCGCCGACGAGCTGGAAGGCAAACTCTCAGCGCTCGTCGAAAAAGGAGATTGAGCATGGGCAAGACACTGTACGAAAAGGTTTTTGACAAGCACACGGTGCGCAAGTTGCCGTCGGGGCAATATCAGCTGCTCATGGGCTTGCACCTGATCCATGAGGTGACCTCTCCGCAGGCGTTCAGCATGTTGGAAGAGCGCGGTCTCTCTGTGCTGTATCCGGAGCGGACCTTCGCCACGGTCGACCACATCATCCCGACCAAGAGCCAGCTGCGGCCTTTCAAGGACAGCTTGGCAGAGGACATGATCGTGGCGCTGGAGGCCAACGTGAAGCGGCATGGCATCCGCTACTTCTCTTCGGAAAAGGGCGAGCAGGGGATTGTGCACGTCGTTGGTCCGGAGATGGGCTTGACCCAACCTGGCATGACGATTTGCTGCGGTGATTCGCACACCTCCACTCACGGAGCGTTTGGCGCGATCGCTTTCGGGATTGGTACCTCTCAGGTGCGTGATGTGCTGGCTACGCAAACGTTGGCCATGGCCAAACTCAAAGTGCGCCGGATTGAAGTCAACGGTGAGCTGCGCCCCGGTGTCTATGCGAAAGACGTGGCGCTGTACATCATCCAAAAGCTGGGCGTGAAGGGCGGCGTCGGGTACGCCTACGAGTACGCCGGAGAGGTGTTCGACAACTTCTCGATGGAGGAGCGCATGACGGTGTGCAACATGAGCATCGAGGGTGGCGCCCGCTGTGGTTACGTCAATCCGGACCAAACCACCTACGACTACCTCGAAGGGCGCGAGTACTCGCCTTCGGGAGAGGCGTGGGACCAGGCGGTCGAATACTGGGAGTCCATCAAGAGCGACGCTGACGCGAAGTACGACGACGTCTTCAAGGTTGACGCGGCAGAAATTGAGCCCGTGGTGACTTGGGGGATCACGCCGTCTCAGTCGATCGGCATCAACGGCACCGTGCCGAGGGTAGAAGACTTCAGCGACGATGAGCGCGAGACAGTGAATGAGGCCTACCGCTACATGGTGCTCGAACCGGGTAAGCCGCTCAAAGGCATGAAGGTAGACGTGGCCTTCATCGGCTCGTGTACCAACGGTCGACTGAGCGACTTCGAAGCGGTGATCAAACTGATCGAAGGCTCTGGGTTGAAGGTCAAGGACGGCGTTCGCGCGCTGATTGTGCCCGGGTCTCAGCGTCTCAGAAATGAGATGGTGGAGAAGGGCTACGACAAAGTGTTCTCTGACGCCGGGTTCGAGTTCCGTGAGGCAGGCTGTTCGATGTGTCTGGCGATGAATCCGGACAAACTGGTTGGGAATGAGGTGTGCGCCTCATCTTCAAACCGCAACTTCAAAGGACGGCAGGGCTCCTCCACCGGTCGCACACTGCTGATGAGCCCGGCCATGGTGGCAGCGGCCGCCATTCGCGGTGAGGTGGCAGACGCCCGCGAAGTTTTCGAGATCCAAGCCTGAGTTAGGGAGTCATGAACATGTCGGACAATCAGCGAATCAAGATCCAAGGTCGTGCGGTGCCGGTGCGCGGCAATGACATCGACACAGACCGCATCATTCCCGCCCGCTACCTGCGCACCACCGTGTTTGACGGTCTGGGTGAGCACGCGTTCGAAGATGACCGAGCGCAGCTGAAAGAAGCGGGCAAGACCCACTCTCTGGACGAGAAAAAGTATGCGTCCGCGGAGGTGATGCTGGTCAACAAGAACTTCGGCTGTGGCTCATCACGTGAGCATGCACCTCAAGCGATCGCCCGTTGGGGCAAGGGCATCAAGCTGATCATCGGGGAGAGCTTTGCGGAGATCTTCTACGGCAATTGCATCGCCCTGGGCGTTCCGTGTCCTACGGTGGATGAAGAAACCATCGAGAACCTGATGAAGGCCGTCGAGATCACCCCCGATGTGGAGATCGCTGCTGATCTAGAGAGCAAGACCATCGTCTGCGGGGATCTGAAATTCCGTTTCGAGATGCCGGATGGTGCTCGCAAGAGCTTCATCGAAGGGCGTTGGGACACGACGGCAGAGCTGTTGGACGGCAAAGAGGAAATTCGTAAGACTGCTGCGGCGCTGCCGTACTTTTCTGGCTTCGCCAGCTAGGCCGGTCGAGCCGCTGGCACAACTGGATGGCCCGAGCCCGAGCTGGCTGGGGCCGTCTGTCGGCGCGGGTTGGACAGTTATCTGTCCTTATGACACTATGCTGTCATGGTGCTGGGGCTAGCCCGCACTCTGCGCTAGGTGACAGTCATGGAAGACAGCAACCAAGAACCGACTAGCTCAGGATCCAGTAGCCCTAGACCCAGGCGCGCTCAGGTGCGTCAGCTCGATCACTTGAATCTGACCGTTCGCGATTTGCAGCAATCTGTCGAGTTTTACCGACAGCTGTTTGGCTTCGAACTGGTTGAGACGGGCGCGCCGGATCCGGTGCCTTGGGCCATTATTCGCAGTGGTGAAGCCATGCTTTGTCTCTATGAACATGCGCACGTACCCAGCGGACCTCACTATCCTGACGTTCCCCGAGAGCAGGGGCTCAGGCACTTCGCACTGCGCATCACCAATGGTCTCGAGTTTTGTGCGCTGTTGGTGCAGCGTGGTGTCCCCTTGGCCTACGGCGGACCTGTGCGCTGGCCTCATTCGACCAGTTATTACATCAGCGATCCTACGGGGCACCAGATAGAAGTCGTGCAGTGGGATGCTGATAGCATCCGCTTTGACCCCCTTGCGCAGAGTGCTTGAGGTCGGAATAATTGCCACAGAGTGCGTGAGCGCAGATTGGTTGGGGATAGCTATTG
>JBNLEN010000041.1:0-42687 GCA_050304975.1 Polyangiaceae bacterium | reverse complement strand
AGATTTCTGTCAACCGCTCGTTCTTATTGAGATTTATCAACGAGACATCGCTAGTTCCCGCCAGTCATCGAGCACCTGGCGCCAGCTTTCCCGCGCGGCTTCAAACGTCGCGTGGCGTTCGGTCCAGCGCCGCGGCTGATACTGTCGCTCCACCAGGCTGCGCAGGAAGCGCCGAGTTTCGGACTCCAGATAGGCAGGATCTGAAAACGCTCGGCGAGCATCAAGGCGATAAACATCCAAGTCGGCGTCCGGATCACGCATCAAGCCAACGTCCGTGAACAGGCACGGCAAGTTCATGGCCATCGCTTCGTTGGCCACAATGCTGTTGCCCTCGTAGCGACTCAGGTGAATGAAGCCGGCAGCAATGCGCATGCGTTCTGCCACTTCTTGCGGCTGGCAGTTGAGCGCCTCAAAGGTCCACTCGGGAAATCGACGTTGTAGTTGCGCGAGCAAGCGCTTCCCCTTGTGTTCACTACGCGCGTCATGCAGCAGCACCCTGGAGCCTTGGTTATCCAGCCGTCCATCGAACTTCTCTAGATCGATCGGGTGATACACCACGTGCTGCGTCTCAGAGCGATACCAGCGTTCGCTGGCGTCCCGGATCCAGCCGGCGCACGCGACCCAAACCACTCGGCGACGTCTGGCGGCCAAGGCCTGGCCGATGGCCAGCTTCAGATCCGTCGAGCTGCGTGTGATCAGCGCCTTTTGCGCCGCTACCCCATGCCGAAAACCGATCAGCGGAAAGTCCTTCGGCCAATCGCGCACACTTTGGTTGTCGCAAATCACGGGCAATGACTCCCGGATGGCAATTTCCGCTCGCTTGTCCGGCGTCGAAAAGATCACTTGGTCGAAGATCTGGCGCAAACTGCGGGCGAACGTCTCGACCCCGCCCACATGCTCATCGGGGTTGAAGCGGCCATGGTGCACCACCGTCAGCGGGATTTTCTCCGACACGCACTCCGTCGGTTATTCCAGGCGGCAATTGCCGTCAAGGAGGGGAAACCGTTGAACGCCCGAGCGCCGCCTGCTAAGCCCGGCCCCGCATGTTCACGAGCGAAGACGCCGCGGTCAATGTCGACCGAGCCCAGAACTCGGCAAACGCATAGGCTGGGAACGCGCCGAGCTTGATCATGGATCTGGGACGCCGCATCAAACGCCGCATCAAGAAGTGGACCGACCAACGTGGACCGCGCATCGAGCTGCAGACGCAGCGAGAGTGCTTGACCCTGGGCAGCGAATACGGAGCCCACACCGTATGCCCAGACGAACTCGGCCCCGAGAGTGTCGTCTATTCCGTTGGCGTAGGTGAGGACGTCTCATTCGACTTGGCTCTTGCCGAACATTTCGGGCTGAGCGTGCACGCGTTCGACCCCACTCCTCGCTCGGTCGAATGGGTGCGCTCGCAAAATCTGCCGGCGTGTTTCATCATGAACGCGATCGCACTCGGGACCGAGGACGGCAGCGCAACGTTCTACAAGCCCCGCAATCCGCAGCACATCTCCCACTCGATGCTCGAACATGATCGGGTCGATAGTGAAGCCATCCAGGTGCCCATGAAGCGCCTGAAAACGTTGATGCAGGAGCGCGGGCACGAGCGCCTAGATGTGCTGAAATTGGACATTGAAGGCCTCGAATACAACGTGCTCGAGCAGATCCTCGACGATCGCGTGCCGGTGGCCCAGCTTCTGATTGAGTTCCACCATCAACTCGCGCCGATCCCGTACAGTCAGACTAGACAGGCCGTCGAACGCCTCAACGCGCACGGTTACCGCGTGTTCCACCTGCGCGAGGGAGAGCGCGAAATTTCGCTGATTCGCGAAACCTGAACGCTGCCGGGCTCTGGCCCGAGTCTTGTATAGGTTGCGGAGTGAAGCCGTGCCGACCCGCTTTTGATGGTCGGCGGGGGTGGAAATGGGCGCTAGGCGCCCTATCTTGGTAAACTCAATCTCGCGGAAACCAGGGCCATGAATTCACAGGTGTATCCTGATTGCAACACTCGCCTCAACCATCGGCAATCCCGGCGCCGGGGGCATCAGACGTTCGGCGTGCTGTTACTGCTCGGAATGTTGTTGTCCGTGCTGCTGGCCGATCCAGCCTATGCCCGCGGCTCATCACTGAAGTCTCTGACCAAGAAAGAGCAGTCCCGACTGGAAGGACATTGGGACGCGCAACGCCGCTTCTACATGAAGGTTGGTGGGCGCAAGTACCTCGGGGGCTTGTCCTATCAGGTTTCGGATCACAGCTGCTCGCGCGTTTGGAGCTTGATGGAGAATCCGGTCGATCATTACGCCCGCGCTTTGCCGGCCACGCGCAGCGTGGAACGCGCTGACCGCAAGAATCCGAATAAGCTGCTAGTCACGCATGGCACTGCGCTCATCAACGGCAGCTACACAGTGGACTTCCACGCAGACGACGAGAACTACGTCGCGAAATTCTGGCTGGATCAGTCTCGTCCCAAAGACGTAGAAGACGTCTTCGGGTACATCAAGCTCTCGCATTTCCAGGACTCGCGCTGTCTGATCACCGTGGGCGTCGCCGTGGACCCAGGCGAGGGGCTAGTAGCCTCGTTGTTCAGCGGGATGATCCAAAACTACGTGGTCCGCAGTGCAGGACGCATCGCCCGCTACGCTCGCAGCGCGCTTCCCCCACAACGCACCACGGTCGCCTCCAGATCGATCGACTGAATCGCGCGAGCGAAACCACAACGGACAGCTTCGGCTCGCTCTCAGCTAGTGCGGGTTTCGTAGACCGCCTGCATCACGCTGAGCAGGGTCTGGTGCGCGTGATCCCAGGTCCCGACGCGAACTGCGCGCTCTCGCCCGGCGTTTCCCATTTGCTCGCACAGCTCAGGATCCAACAGCAGCTGGACGGCACGCTCGGTGATTTCTTCCTGGGAATCAGGAGTAACGAGAAAGCCGGTCTTGCCGTCGTCCAGCGCGTCAGAGGTGCCTCCGCTGCGGCCGGCAATCACCGGTTTTCCGCAAGCGTTCGCCTCTAGGAAAACCAGCCCAAATCCTTCCACGCTCGGTCGCTGCTCACGGCAGGGCGTGATGAATACGTCCGCCATGTTGTAGTAGTCGGGCAGGTGCTCGGAGGGCACCTTGCCGATGAACACCACGCGCTCCTGCACCCCACCTTGCCGCGCCATCGTCTCCAGGCGCTGGCGGTCGTCCCCTTCCCCCACTATCACAAACCGCACCTGGGGCACACGCTGAGCGATAGCCGGCAAACACCGGATGACCATGTCCAGGCCTTTGCGAGGAGTGAGCCTTCCTGCAGAGAGCAACACGGCGCACTCGCTCAGGCCAAGACTGGCGCGTAGCTCATCAGCCGCCTTTGGCCGGAAGTGCTCGGTGTCGGTACCGTTGTTGACAACGTGGATCTGATCATGAGCGACCCCAATGGAGACCAGCAACTGCCCGGTGTACAAGCTGACGGGGAAGATCGCGTCAGCGGCTTGAAGCATGCGGCGTCGCATCGCGTCGTATGGCTGCTGCAATCTGGGTGTGCGGTGAAATGGTGCCAACAGCAGTTCCCTGCCGTGTGCAGCCACGAACACTCGCTTGAGCAACCCCATTCGCTTGAGCGTCAACGCCACGGGCAGCGTCTGCCATTGTGCGTGAAAGGTCGCGTCCACCACACCAGTCGCCGCTAGAGTACTCAGCTTCGACAAGGTCGTGAGCGGCAGCACGTCATTGTTACCCAAGCACCGCTCCACGCGAAACGGGGCGGCAACATCCACCTCTTCGGCTCCGTCGTTGTCCGGGGCGAGCACGACAAACGAAGGCAGAGAGCGCGCAAAGCGCCGCGCGAGCTCAAACGAATAGGTCTGTATTCCTCCCATGCGAGGAGGGAAATCCTGTGTGATCAAGGCAAGTTTCATGGTCCCCGCCGCCCAGCTACCCAAGCGAGTAGCAGAGAGAAGACAGAAAATCGAGTTGCGAAGTCGGAGCGGGGCACGATATCTGCACGCACCCCGCGGCGCATTGCCCAAGCCACATGCCTACCACCGACAACCGCAAGCTCGCTGACCAGGCTGGCATTCTAGCGATCGGCCGGCTGCTGGCGGTGCTCAGCGAAGCGCTCGTCATGTTGGTCGTGGTCCGTCTGATGGGCAAGGCTGAGGTCGGTGCGCTGACGGCGGTGCTGCTCGTCTACCAAACCTCGGTGCTCGTCGCGCAGCTCGGATTTCCCGCGTCAGTCATGTACTTCGTGCCCGGTCGACCCGCCGAGGAGCGACGAGCCATCAGCTGGGCGTTCATTCGCCTGCTGCTCGGGATGGGATTGGTTACGGCGGCAGTGTTATGCCTGATCGCCAGCTACGCGCTGTGGTCCAACGGCGCTGGTCACGTCACCGCGGAAAACGCACATATCGAGGCCAGCGACACCCTGCGCTACCTGTTCTTCTTGGCGCCGCTCCCGCTGCTCGAACTCCCGGCCCGTATCTTACCCAATCTATTGGTGGCCGAGGAGAGGGCGCGTACCGCCGCTGGCCTTTCAGTGTTCAGGACCCTCGGCAACAGCCTGAGCATGCTGATCCCGATTTCGCTCGGCGCGGAACTGCATGTGATTGCGCTGTGCATGGTCGGTTTCGGGGTGCTGCAATTCTTGCTCCTGCTTCACTTGGTCCGTGACCTCTACCGTGACGTCGAGCGAACGGCCGCGCCCGTCACCTATCGCGTGCTGCTCAAGTTCGCCTTCCCCCTTGGGTTGACCTCAATCGCAGCGACCATCAACAACCGTATCGATCGCTATTTGATCCTCGGCTTCTACTCCGCAGCGCGCTTTGCCGAGTACCAAGCCGGTGCGTTTCAAATCCCGTTCATCACCAACGTGCCATATGACGTCGGAACCGTACTGTCTCCGAAACTCCGCGAGCTGTTTTCGGACGGCAAAGCTGCTGAAGCCATTGAACAGTGGCGTGCGTCCATTCGCAAAGTCGCCCTGCTGGTAGTCCCCGTCACCATGGTCTTCTTCGTCGCCGCGGAAGAGACCATGACCCTGTTGTTCACCAGCGAATATGAAAGTGCCGCCAACGTATTTCGCTGCTACAGCGCGCTGTCCATGGGTCGAGTTGCGGCCTTTGGCGCTGTGATCGTGGCCGCTGGTCAGTCCCGCCAAGTGCTCAACGCGGCCATCTTCTCGCTGGTCTCCAACGTGCTCTTGAGCGTCCCACTGCTGATGCTGGTGGGCTTCATCGGCCCAGCCCTGGGCACCGCCTTGGCGTTCGTTCCCATGGTGGTGGTGTATTGCTACTACATTGCCCGGGCGGCGAAGCTACCGCTGCGCAGTATCTTCCCACTGAAGAGCTACTTGAAGGTCGTGCTGTTATCGGCCGTGGCGGCTGGTCCAGCACTGGCGATCAAGCTGACCCTGTCCGCACCCCCGGCCGTCAGTCTCGCGCTGCAGGGAGTCGCCTTGCTCGGCAGCTTCGCACTTCTGGGCACGTGGACGCGGGAAATCAGCCGCGACGACTGGCATTATCTGGCTGGCTTTTTCAAACTGCGCCCGGTACGACGCAGCTAGACCCAGCGGATGTGTTGATCGTGACGGAGCCAACGGTGAGTTTAAGGGATGTGGCCAAGCCCAGCCGAACTGCATCCAGCGCTGGTTCAAGCGAGCCCTTTGGAGCATCCCCAGTCGACCCCGATCTGCGCATCCTGGTGGTAGCGACGCACATCGCCGTTCCGGGCACGCGCGGCGGCCACACCCATGTCACTGAACTGCATGCGCATTTGAGCCGCTTGGCGCCCACATTGCTCTTGGGGCGCCGCGGCTCCACTGGGCATCACGTCGTAGGAGCTGGCCTGTGGAAGACCTTGCCCCCCAAAGGCATGGCTCACTTGCTGTCGGGCGTCAATTTGGCGCGCTCCTTGTCCGCCGTGCGAGCGTTTCAACCCAACGTGATATACGAGCGTGGATCCAGTTTCGGCTTGGGAGCGTACTACTCCAAACTCTTTGACATACCGTTGCTCTCGATGTTGCTGGATGAGCACATCAGTCCCCTATCCCTGCGACGCGCGAGAAAGATCATCTGCACCAACGTTGAGACTGTGCCCGAGGCCTTTCGGCACAAGGCCGTCAAAGTCAGCTGGGGCGCGAATACGGAGCTCTTCAACGCCCATGTCTCCGGCGAGGAAACTCGCCAAAAGTACGGTTTGGCAGGCGCGTTGGTCGTTGGCTACTCCGGCAGCTTTCAGCCTTGGCACGGCCTAGAGTTGCTGTTGGATGTGGCAGAAAAAACTGAACAAGTGGCGGGAAAACCGGTCAAGTTCCTGTTGATCGGTGACGGTCGACACGCACCGGTAATCCGTCAAGAGGTCGAGCAGCGTGGGTTGACCGAGCGCGTGCTATTCACGGGCGCCGTGCCATACGCCGACATGCCACGCACCCTAGCCGCCGCCGATATTTGCGTCGCGCCCTTTGACCCGGACAAACACTCGCCATCCGTCAAAGCAGGATACCAGCTCGACCCACTGAAGTTGTTCGAGTACCTGGCGCTACGCAAACCCGTAGTGACCATCGAGGCGGACAACATCTGCCGCCTGTTCAAGCACGAGGAGCACCTACTCGCCGTGCCTCCAAGAGACGCCGACGCCTTCGCCTCCGCTATCGAACGTCTGGCGACGGATGCCGATTTCGCACAACGCATGGCTTCTTCCGGGCACGCCAAAGTGCAACGCGAACACACCTGGGACTCCCACGCCCGACACTTGGTGCAGCTGTTCACCGAGATGCGCTCCGAGTCGCGCACTCCACGTCACCAATGAGATTCCCTGAGCGCCTGCAGCTAGACCCGAACTGGCAGCTTGAACTGCACGGCTTCAGTCCGTGGACGCCCGCTCGCATCGTTGAAGTCGCCGTCAGCGGCGAGGTACCGAGCGAGATCCCAGGGAACTTCGTGCTCACGGCCCGGGGGAAGACTCCCGATGGCCACGCCTGTGAACTGATCGTGACAAGTCTGATCTGCACGATCCCGTACTTCGTGCTGTTCCGCGAAACGGAGGCAGCGTTCGTCCACGGCAGACGATTGATTGACGTCGTCCGACGCAGTGGAGTCCCCTGGACTTGGAACCGACCGGCGCTGGCGAGCATCTTGGCGCTAGAGCACACGCTGGGCGAGGACACGCTACATCAAGAAGTGCGGCAAGTCGCTGGCGGTCAGGCTCTGTTTTACAAACAGGGTCAGCTGGTGAGGAGAACTCATCACCCGCAAGCTGAGTTGTTTGCCGATCCCAGGCGGGACAGCCTCCAAGAATCCTTGGAGCAGCTGGGCGACAACTTCGACGAGTTAGCGTCAGTGACGCCCAAGCCGCTGCTTTCGCTCAGTTCGGGCCTGGATGCCCGTGTCCTGCTGGCTTTGATGCTGTCGCGCGGCATCAAGCCCGCTGCGCTCACGATGGGGTTTGAAGACTCTTCCGACCGGGTTGTCGCAAGCAAGATCTGCCGCCACTTTGGTCTGGAGCTGACCGCTGTCGAAGTCCGCGCCCGCGACTACTTGGACTGCGGTCAGCACATCGTGCAGCTCACTGGTGGCGCCAAGACGGCCAGTCATTGGCATACATTCATCTACGCTCACAAGTCCGGCCTCGCTCACGAACACCAGCTATACGTCGGCACTGGTGGGGGCTTCGCTCGGACCTATGCGTTCGAGTATGGCGCCGTCTCGCCACTGCTGGAAACCACCCGAGCGCCTGTGTTCCTTCCCATCATGAAGGCGCGCCTCGGCCGACACACGAAGCACAACCCGCTGGTTTCAGCACTGACGGGCGACTCGAGCGAACGACTGCTCAGCGAGCAGTTGAAGCGAGCCAAACACCTCTGCTCCGGCTCTCCCAGCGATATCGAACGCGCCACGGAGTTCTTGGTCTTTCAACGCACGGCCCACTTTCAGGCCTACGGTCAAGAGCTGCTTCGCGACTCGTTTTCCGGCGTCGTCTCCCCTTTCACGGACGTGCGGTGGTTGCGCTCCGTACACAGACTCCTGCGCAGTGACCGTCTGGGCTACAACTACCACCGCGCCGCGTTGAACCAATGGTGCCCAGCGCTGATGCAGTTTCAAGCCAAGGGCGAAGAGGTGATCGCACGGCGCGCGTCACCCCTATACATGTTCAAGCTCGGTGATCCGGTTGGCTACACTCGTTTGGAGGCGGTCGCGCAGCATCCGGAGGTTCGAGAGCGCATCCTCGACACCAAACAGCTGCACACGCTGTTTTCGCCCGACGCGTGTGCAGAGGTGCTGGAGCGACAGCTCGCTGGGCCGACGCTGCTGCTGCTCACCCTGCACTATCTGTTTGAGGTACTGAACTCCGCGGAGATCCCGATTTCGCAATGAACGCGCAGCTCAGGGTTTGCCCTGCTGCAACGCGTATTTGATGAGTTTCTTGAATTGCCCGTAGGGTTGGGCGCCACTCAAGAAGTAGCCATTGATGGTAAACGATGGCGTGCCGTTGATGCCCGCCTGCTGGGCCACCTGCTTGTCTGCCTCCACATGCGCCGAGTGTGTCCGTTCATCCAGGGCCTTGCGAAAGCGCTTCATGTCCACGGCTTGCTGCTCGGCGTAGCGCTCCAAATCTTCGCGCTCGAGCGCCCGCTGGTTTTCCATGAGCTTGTCATGGTACTTCCAGAATCCTTTGTCCCCTTGTTGCAAGAAGACCTCGTGGGAAGCCTCCGCAGCGAGATCTGCCTGCTTGTGAAACGGCAGAGGCATGTGTCGCCAGACTATCTGGACGTAGGGGTGCTCTTTGAGCACCTGCTCCAGTGTCGGCTTGGCGCGCGAACAAAACGGACATTGAAAGTCTTCGAAGGCCTGGATCACGACCTTCGGGTGCTTAGCGCCACGACGAGGATGTTGCTTGGTTGGCGCAGGCACGTTGCGCCGCTCGGGCTCCGGGATCGGCTCCGCCTTTTCCAGGATCTTGTCGTAGAGCTTTGCCCGCGGCACCCCGGCTTCGATCATGGCCTTGGCTCGGGTGAGCTGCTCGTCGATCAGTTCCCGGAACTTCTCTATTGGCTGGGCGCCGCTGAGCTTGCGCCCGTTGATGAAGAAGCTGGGTGTGCCGCGCGCATTGAATCCCTCGGCCAGCTCTTGAGCGGAGTCGAACACATCTTGGTACTTGTCCTTGTCAATCGCCTGCTTGACTCTCCACCAAGGCAGTTTGAGCTCTGCCGCGATGCTCTTGAAGGTTTCTTCGCCGAAGTCTTTTTGATTTTCGAACAACGCGTCGTGGGCAGCCCAAAATCCGGACTGGCCTTTATGCGCGAGCGCGACTCTCGCCAGATTCGCTGCCGGTCTCGCTTCCTTGTGAAAGGGTAGCGGATTGTCTTTCCACACCAGACGGACGTCCTTACCGTACTCCTTGAGCAGCGCGTCCAGCGTCGCGTTGACGCGCTGACAAAACGGGCACTGAAAATCGCTGAACATGATGATCGTGACCAATGCGTCGCTCGGGCCTCGTTGGGGGTCGTCCTTGCCAACAGTGACGCGGTACTCGGTGGTATCCAGCTTGGGCTCCGCCCGCTCATCGTCCTCCGGCTCCTCGAAGTTTTGCACGGTCGCGGCAGCGCTCACTAGCCGGCGTGGGATCCCCCCGGCCATCAACTTGTTCGCGAGCACCAGCTGTTGGTCGATCTCCGCCTGAAACTTCGCCAGTGGTTGTGCCCCGGACAGCGTCGCCCCGTTGATGCGAAACGCGGGAGTTCCCATGATCCCGATCTCGCGATTGCGGTCCAGATCCCAGTCTATCTTCCGCCTCGGGCTCTGGGGCGAGTCCACCTCGGCAGTGCGCATGGCGCGCCGAAAGCTGGCTCGGCTGACGCCCGACATCTCAGCCCACAGCTCGAAGTTCTCATCGGTCAACGCTTTGGAGTTCTCAAACGCGAGGTGATGAAATTTCCAGAAGGCTTGATCACCGCCCAGGCGATGGACGACGACCGACGCATAGTGAGCGGGACGTGCGCGTTTGTGAAAAGGCAACGGATTGTGCTTGAAGACGAAGCGGACCTTGTCAGGGCCATACTGCTCACGAATGCTGTCCAGCGTGGGCACCACGCGAGAGCAAAACGGACACTCGAAATCCGAAGCGTACAGGATGGTGACCAGCGCGTCGCTATCTCCCCACTTGGGATCATCGGCCCCGATTGGAATTGGCGATTCCGGCTCGGCCTGCTCCGGCTCCGAGTCGGCGACGTCCGCCGCGGAAACGTCGACGGTAGCCAGCTGCGGACAGCGAACCTCCGTGCTAACGCACGGACAATCAGCCGTCTGCGCAGGCGCGGACGGAGCGCATGAAAACGAGGCGCCAAGCAGCACCAACATCACAACGAAGAGCGATCGCGGCATGCCCCATGGTTGACGGGCCCAGCCGGTACTGCAATGTTTTTTTGAGGCTATTTCGGTGGTGCCCAAGCCCGAACCGTAGTCACCCCAGCTGGCCCCAACTGGTAGGGCCAGGTCTGGAACAACTCGAACAGCGACTCGTCGCTGAGAGGAAGGTCGTCGGCATCAAATGCCAAGCGCCCGGCCTTGAGCGAAAGCACGCCATCCGCCAGAAACGAGATGCGGTCCGCCCCCCCGGCGTGCGGCAGAGCCCTGGAGCTGTTGGAATCCAACTCCCACAGGCGCACTTCACCGCCTTCATCCGCGCTGACCAGACGCTTCGAATCCGGAGAAAAAGCCAGCGCTGTGACAGCGTGTTGATGACCAGTCAGCACCCGCATTCGGTCAGGGGAGTCGGGTTGCGCAGCGGGCACCAGGGCTATCTCACCAAAACCCGCCACGGCCAACCAGGCACCGTCCGGGGAGAAAGTCAGAGCTCTGCCCGGTTGCTCAATCGCCAGAGCGATCTCCTTTCGAGACCACTCTCCGGCTTGAAACAGCGCCACTTTCCCTGGGGGGCCAAAGGCCGCCACGACGTCGCCGGCGGGTGAAAACACCGGGTGGTCCATACCGCCCTTCAATGTGTGGCGTGACTTGTCGTTCGTCTGCCACACATGCACTTCGTGCTCGCATCCTCCGGGATCCGCTGGAAACGACGCCGTCACGCGCGAGCCATCAGCACTCACAGAAAACCAATCGCTCGAAATCCAGGCGCAGCCGTGGTCGATCGACAGCCCGCTGCCTTTGTTGCGTTGGCG
The DNA here is from genome assembly GCA_050304975.1 of Polyangiaceae bacterium. GTDB lineage: Bacteria > Myxococcota_A > Polyangia > Polyangiales > Polyangiaceae > SZUA-265. The sequence continues at coordinate 31,551 of JBNLEN010000041.1, read as the reverse complement.
CCGGCGCAAGGCCGGTGGCGATAGGTCGACGAATCCGTCCGCCCCCAGGTCGAAGACCCGCAGGCGCCGCTGCTCACCGCGAGTTATCACGTGTTGGCTACCGGCAAACGCGACTGCGCGAGCCGCGCCATCGTGCTCTCCGACGAGTCGGTGTTGTGGACCGCTCGCCGACAGGGCCCAAAGATGCAAGCTGCCATCCTCGCTGACCGCGACCAGGCGATCGTCGCTGGGCGCCCAGGCGACGTCCTGGATCGTGCCGTATTTGCCCGGGAGCCATTCGACTGGCGTAGCGGCTTCGCTGGCCCGGTGCTCCCAAAGCCCTAGTGCGGCTCGAGCCTCTGACCCTGGCTGGTCAACGTTGGTCGCGCGAACCAAGGCTAAACGCCGGCCGCTGTGTGCGGCGATAAAGCCGCTGAATTCTCCGTCAGGCAGTGGCACCTGGTGGGCGCTTTCCAGCTTCCAAAAACGTAGCGACCGCTCGAACCCCGCGCTGAGCACACGTCCGTCATCGGAGATACTGAGCGCTCGTGCGCCCGTGGTGTGACCGAACAGCTCGCGATACCTTCCATCGCTCAAGTCTGTCACCACCACGCGTTGCGCTTCGGCAACTGCGCGATACTTTCCCGAAGGGCTGAAGTGCACGCCCAGTGCAGGACTGCGGAGGGGCTCTCGCGTCAGACGTCCGGTCTCGAACTCGACGACTGTCAACTGCGGCTCGCGCCCCCAAGCCACGACGCTCGGCTCGACGGGATGGACGGCAATCCCGGCAACACTTCCCAAGCCATGGTCAAAGCGCTGCTGATGACCGCTGTCCAGATCGAGCACCAGCAATTCATCAGAAGTGGCGGCGACCAGAAAGCGACCATCGGCCGAGATGCCGTGCTCTGCGATATAGCTTCCGGCGTCAAACTCACCAGATTTGCCGTTTCGCCAGTAGCGGATGACCTGCGTTGAACGGGCGACGACCAGCTGTCCGTTGGGAGCGGTATCAATCACATCATACTGACTGACTCCTTCGAGGACCGGTTGCTCCGCCGTCTGCGGCCGCTCGGAGCTGGGGGGGAGCTGCGCGAACAGTTCGTCGCCCTGGCGCAACGTGGCCGCGCGCTGCGTCGCCTCAACCCAACGCCTCAGCCCCTCTCGTTCCAAACTCCGACGCGAGGCGGGCGCATCCAACCCAAACTCTTCCAATTGCTTTTCGTCCCAAACCAACAGGCGTTGCCCATCGGTAGAAAAGCGCAAGGTCCTGGTTTCGGCACCAGCCGGAGCCAGTTCCCAAGTCTTGGGCAAAGGATCGTGCTCGTCATACAGGAACAGCCCGCCTTGGGTGCTGAGTGCGCCGAAAACTGTCCCGGTGCCGGCGGGAACCAATGCCAACTGCTGAAAGAAGCCAGCTGGGGAGACGATGATACGCTCCGGCAGGACCATCGCCTGAGCGCGAGCCGCGACGGAGCGCGCCGCTAGAAAACTCCCGCCCTTCGGAGCCAGGCGCTTGAGCCAAGCGAGCGCCATCGCCGGATCTTGCTCCAGACTGGCGCGTGCTTGGTGGACCGTGACGCGATTCATTTCTTCCAGTGCGACCAACTTCTGCTCTTCAGCCAAGTCCCGCGCTTGGTCCGCCCTCTGCTTCTCAGCCATGGCGTTGTCGCGCTCACGGTAGATCTGTCCGAGACTCCAGAGACCAAAAACCAACAGCGCGACGCCCGCAACCAACAGCGCGCCCAACACCGCACGATGTCGCTTGACCCAGCGCCAGAAGATCTCGGAGGCCGAGTAGCGGTGCGCCCCCACGAGCTGACCGCCACGAAAGCGCTTCAAGTCCTCCGCCAGCTCCTGCGCGCTGGGGTAGCGGTCGTCGGCGGAGCGAGCCAAAGACTTGTCGACGATCGCCAATAGGTCCGGCGGAACTCCATCCACCAATTGGGACAGCGCCGTGGGGTCACGTTGCCGCACCTTCTCCAGCGTTTCCAATGCGCTTTGCCCCTCGTACGGCGGCTTACCACCAAGAACATGGTAGAGCACCGCCCCCAGAGCGTAGACGTCCGCGCGCTCATCCACCGGTTGTCCATCAGCCTGCTCAGGCGGCATATATGCGGGCGTGCCCATGACTGAGCCGTCGACCGTCAGATCTTGAGACGCGTCCAGCAAGTTTGGGGCAGGGCCGGTGTCCGGCTCGTCAGCGTTCAGATCCTTGGCCACGCCCCAGTCGATCACCACCGTCTCACCAAACTCACCAACGAGCACGTTGTCCGGTTTGAGATCCCGGTGGATCACCCGTCGACTGTGGGCGTAGGCGATGGCCTCCGCTACCTGGATCACGTTGGGCAATAGCTGCAAACGTTCGTGCAGCGTGCGGGCGGCCGCGATGACCTCCTGCAGTGAGCGGCCCTGCACCCGCTTCATCGCGTAAAACGGCTCCCCGGAAGGCCAACGTCCGGCCTCATACACCGGCACAATTGCCGGGTGCTGCAAGCGCGCAGTGATGCGCGCCTCGCGTTCGAAGCGAGCGCTCGCTGCCCCCCGTTGCATCAACAGCTCTTTGATCGCTACCGGCCGGTTCAGGCGCAAATCCGTCGCCTCAAAAATGCGCCCCATGCCACCGCGACCGAATTCGACTCCAAACGAGTAGTAGTCCGCAGACACGATGCTCAGCGGAATTGGCGTGACAGGCGCGCCGCGGGACTCCCCGGAAGACGAAGCTCCGCGCCGCTGGCTCCCAGCACCTCGACGGTCTTTCGCCCGAACTGCGGAGTCCATCGCTTGCGGGTCCACGTGTAACGTGTCGTCGAACCCCGCGTCCGACGCGGCTTGGGGCGCCGCCAGCACCTCCCCCGGGGGACCTAGCAGCGTCGGCGCTGAGGCGACGTCCTCTGAGGCATCGCTTCCCGCCGACTGCAAGGTGTCCAGCTCGTCTTGGGTGCGCTTCTCCGAGCCCACGACCACGTCGATAGACTCCCCCGGCTCGCCTTCGCGGCGGTTGCGAACATCGAGCGTTTCGCCACCGGCATTTAGCGTGTGTTTGTTGGAGTCCCCCGAGCCCTTCACACCTGAAAGGATGCCATTGATGCCGGGGTTTCGGGACACAATCCGCGTCGGCGCGCCCCAGACACCACTTCCGCCAGCCATTTAGGCGCAGCGGGAAAGGCCGCGACGAAACCCAAAGCCGAGGCAGGGCGCACTCCATCAAAGGGCGAACTCAGGCGCTGGCTCCGGCCCGGGCGCTGCTTGGGCCCAAACGCACAAGGCCCGCGCTCCAATAAGCGCGGGCCCAGGTGCGGCCGCGCGTGCGCAGCCTCACGTTTTGCGAGCAGCCTAGCCGGCGATGACCTTGATCAGGTCAAGCACCTTGGAGCTGTAGCCCCACTCGTTGTCGTACCAAGAGATGAGCTTGACGAAGGTCTTGTCGAGCTGGATGCCGCCTTGAGCGTCAAACACGGAGGTGCAGGCCTCGCCGCGGAAGTCCGTCGAAACGACAGCCGTGTCGGTGTAACCCAGAATGCCCTTGAGAGGACCTTCTGAAGCAGCTTTCATCGCCGCGCAGATCTCGTCGTAGGTGGCTTCGTTGTTCAGCTCCGCGGTGAGGTCCACGACGGACACGTCCGAGGTCGGAACGCGGAAGGCCATACCGGTCAACTTGCCGTTCAGCTCAGGAATGACCTTGCCCACTGCCTTGGCAGCGCCGGTGGACGCGGGAATGATGTTCTCCAAAATTCCGCGACCGGAACGCCAATCTTTCTTGGCGGGAGAGTCAACCACCTTCTGGCTGGCAGTCGCCGCGTGCACGGTGGTCATCAGACCGCGCTTGATGCCAAACTTGTCGTTGACCACCTTAGCCAGCGGAGCCAAGCAGTTGGTGGTGCAAGACGCGTTGGAGACGATGTCCTGGCCGGCGTAGCTGTCGGTGTTCACACCGCAAACGAACATCGGGGTGTCGTCTTTGGACGGCGCGGACAGCACGACTTTCTTGCCGCCGGCAGCCAAGTGGTTCTTCGCCGTGTCCGTGGTCAAGAACAGACCGGTAGACTCCACGATGTGAGTGGCGCCGACGTCTGCCCACTTCAGGGCAGCAGGATCCTTTTCCGCGGAGGTGCGAACAGGCTTGCCGTTGACGACCAGGTTTCCGCCGTCAATCTTGACCTCACCCTTGAAACGGCCATGCACCGAGTCGTAGCTCAGCATGTAAGCCAAGTAGTCAGGGTCCAACAGATCGTTGATGGCCACGACTTCCATGTCGTCGCGCTGGGCAGCGGCACGAAACACCATGCGGCCAATGCGACCGAAACCGTTGATGCCTACCTTGATCATTTCAGATTCTCCTTGTTGCAGTTACGCCCGTGAAAAGTTCGCGGGCTTCATACTCGATTCGGTTCGCGTTTTGGGATCCAACTCGCTTGCGAGAGGGTGGGGGCCAGTGCCGTGGCACCTGTCGGCCGATTCCCGCGAGAGCCGGGGCGGGGGCGCGAACGCGCGCCGAGTTGGGGGTCGTTTTCAGAGATACGTGCCCGGTCGAACTAGCTGGATTGGGGTGCTAGTGAACCTGCCTGGTACGGCGCGGGTTACGCTTCGGAGGTAGTCCTAGGGCGGACAGCTCGCGGATGATAGCCCCATGACCGGACACTTTTCCAGGCCGATCTGAGAATCCTATCGGGCTGAAAGCTGGCTAATTTCAGCCGAATCCCGAGGCACATACTCGCCGGCAGCTGGAGCCCAGACGCCAGCCTTCAGAACACTGGGCCGGGGCGCGTGCGGCAACTGATGCCCGGCTCCTGCGCAGCCCACACAGACGGGTTGTTCCAGCGTGGGATTGCCGTGTGATTCCGACGCCCGACGCATCTCTTCGGCTGTGCTACAATCCGGCCTGATGGATCCTCAACAGCGGTACGACCTATTAGGGGTGATTCGTAACTCCTTTCCGCTGACCGAACTGTTTGAGCACCTGCCTGGCGTGGGATTCTGGGTCAAGGACGTGAATCTTCGCTTCCTGATGAGCAACCAGTCGATCGCGGAGCAATGCGGCCACCGGAGCGAGGGCGAACTCATTGGTCACAATGATTTCGAATGTTTCCCGGAAGCGCTGGCGGAGAAGTTCTGGGCGGACGACAGCGAGGTGTTGCGCACCCAGCGCAAGCTGCTGAACATCGTCGAGCTGACCCGAAGCGAAGAAGGGACGCTCGAGTGGTACCTGTCCAACAAATTACCGATCATCGGGCCGACTGGCATCCTGCTAGGCGTCGCGGGCACGACCCGCAAGTTGCAGCGGGCTGAACATCTCGGCGGTGAGCTTGGTGAGATGGCCGACGTGGTTCAGTTCATCTCGGATAACCGCAGTCGCCCGCTGGAGGTCAAGGAAGTCGCCAAACACGCGGGCGTCTCGGTCTCTCAGCTTGAGCGTCGATTTCGAGCATTCTTCCGCATGTCGCCGCGCGCGTTCATCATCAAAGTGCGTGTGATGGCATCGTGCAAGGCGCTGACACGTAGCAATATCCCAATCGCCGAAATCGCGCAGGAGAATGGGTTCTACGATCCATCACACTTCTACCGGCACTTCACGAAGCACCTTGGAATGCGGCCCAGCGAGTATCGCGCCAAGTTCCGCCGTTCGTTGTAAGCTCCACCGGTCGCGCGCGTCTTTTGGCGAAACGCTGAGTGCCTCACCAGGTCGTTGCAGTCTACGCAAGTAGACCAGCTGGGTCATGAGAATACCTAGTAAGACTACTACTTGGAGTCACTTGCGCACGACTGCATACGCTGGCCCACTATAGAGCCTTCCGGCGATGACATCCGCGTGCGCCCCGACACTCTTGTTTTCGCAAACCGGACAGAGTTGAAGCCAAGCGCCACTTGTCGTGTAATATCAGCCATGTGGACGTTAAGCTGATGCGGGAACTAGTTGCGACGGCGGCTGCACGATGCGACGCTGGCTTAGGTGGTTGAGAGGTTTTCGCGGCATTGGGTCCACCAAGCCGCCGCAAGTTCAAGAAAGCGATCGTGAGCTACTCTGATCTGAAAGCCGTCAATCCGGAGCAGACCACGGTCGTGTTGCTAGCGCCTGACCGTGCTTGTGAGGAGCGGCTGCTGGTGGCTCTCTCTTCTCGCTATCAGCCCAACCCGTACATGGTCGAGGTGGCGATCGGCGCCGGACCGCCTGAGCAGGCGTTGGAAATCGCGCGCAAACACTACGGCGGCATTCCGCTGGGCTACGTGGCCCAGGACGAAGAAAGCGCACTCAAGGCTCTGAGTAGCGGGGCAGACGAGTCGTTCGTTTGGCCACCACGCGATGACCAAGCGATACGAGGTTTTTTCGACCGCACCGTGCTCAGGGCGCAACTGAGGAAAGCCAGCGAAGACTCCCGGATTTCTCTGGCCCAGGCCGAGAAGCTCACAGCTCTGGGAACGCTCGTCGCTGGGGTGGCGCACGAAGTCAACAATCCGTTGACAGCGCTGCAACTCAGCGTTGAATCACTGAATATTGGTCTCGCGTCTTTCGGGGAGCTGACGGACAAGATCAGCAAGCTATCTGCTCGCGACTGGCGCGCCTCGAGAGCTCAACTACAGGAGCTCTCTGATCTGGTCGAACGCCTGGGCAGCCTGAGGGACGTCAAAGAGCTGCTCGAGGAGATCGTGTTTGCTTCCACCGCCATCGCCAACGTGGTGAAGGATCTGCGCGTTTTTGCACGAGCCGATAGCGCCGAAGACGAGATTCGACTGGTAGAAACCAACGACGTCGTTGACCAGGCGCTGCGCCTGGTCTGGAGAGAACTCGCGCAGATCGCCAACATTGAACGCGACTACGAAGCAGAGCTGCCGGCGCTCGCTGTATCACCGAACCGGTTGGTACAGGTGTTGATCAACGTGCTGATCAACGCGGCCCAGGCAATGAGAGAAGTCGAGCGCCCGGCGCACAGATTGCGGATCAGTACTCGTGCAGACGACGACTGCATCGCCATCTGCGTTTCAGATACTGGGCCAGGTATTCCAGCAGACGGTCTGGAGCACATTTTCGACCCGTTCTTCACGACCAAGCGCGCGGACATGGGCACCGGGCTGGGGCTGAGCATTTCTCGATCCATCATGCTCAACATGGGCGGTGATCTGCTGGTCGAGTCGGTTCACGGCACCGGAGCTACTTTCGTGGTTCTGTTACCCATCCCCGACAAAGAGACGATGCGCGCGGCGTTCTTAAACACCTCGCGCATCTCGAATCCCCCCCCGTCGATTCGAAGAACATCCGTGTTGTTGATTGATGACGATCAGCGAGTGTTGAAAGCGTACGCACGCCTACTCGGCCGGACCTGCAACATCATCACGGCCAGCGATGGCCAAGAAGCGATCGACCTGTTGAGCTCCGGCTCGAGCGCGGACGCTGTCATTACCGAGCTGAACCTGCCGGAAGTGGACGGGGAATCTTTCTACCGTTGGGCAGCCAAGGAAAACCCCAGGCTTGCCGCGCGCACCGTCTTCGTGGCGGCCGACGCGACGCGCGAACGCTATTCCTCCTTCGTCCGCGAATTGAAGAATCCTGTGCTGACGAAACCGGTGAATGCCAGCGCCCTGTTGGAAGCGCTCGAAAAAGCCGTCAACGTTTGAGTCAACGACGCGGCTGCGGCTCTGAGAGCTGCCAGGCCGACCGCAGCTTCAGCGATGCCAATGGCAACAACCGCCAGGCGACCGCTTCGCGGTGCAGGTAGCCGTCGATGATGCCCCGGATCTCGTGGGACGCACCGCGGCGCCCAGGGTGGACACGACAACGTTGCTTGTCTGCGACAAGTCGTTGTCTCTTGCTTTTCCAGGATGCAATGATTCCTGGCATTTACGGAATTCACTCCTTGCAGGAGTGAGATACGTCGCGTCAGGTGTGCAAATGTACGATATGGGCTATTGTGTGCTCTAAACCGCAACATTAGGTTCCGCGCATGGACGAGAAGGCCTGGCGACAACTGGTACCGCCACTTGATGCTGTCAGTAGTGACCAGATGAACCAGGCTTTGGCCCTCGATCAGTCTGTTAAAGTCGGCAACCTCCCCAGACCAGCGAACGAGTCGTACATCCGGGAACTGACCCCTCGGAGGACCGCTGAGCCAGAAATCAGCGCGGCGCAGCGCCTGGTAGACGCCCTGGTGAGTGCCGGGGTGGACACCTTCTTCGGGATCCCAGGCGGGCCGATCTCACCGGTATTCGACGCGATCCTGCAGCATCCGAAGGCGACACTGGTGGAGTCCCGCCACGAAACCTCCGCGGCATTCGCTGCGGCCGACTACTTTCGCGCGAGCGGTCAGGTGCCAGCGGTTGTCGTTACTGCTGGGCCCGGGGCGACGAACGCGGTCACGGGAATCGTGTCCGCGCACGTCGAGCGCGTCCCAATGCTGGTGATTTGCGGCGATGTGGCCTGGGCGTCTGGCGGAGGCAAACTACTTCAAGACAGCGGGCCCGAGGGCATCGCTGTGGAAAAGCTTCTGGCCAACGTGACGCGTGCCACGGTGCGTGTCGCCCAAGCTCAAACCGCAGTGGCCCAAGCGCTGGCTGCACTCGGCGCTGCCAACAATCCGCTCAACCCGGGCCCCGCGCTATTGGTGGTGCCGATTCATCGGGGCCGCGCTGCAGCGCCACAAACCGTCGTGGCCTCGGTCCCCCAGGCGCTGTCCGCGCCGCCACCACTCGAGATTATCGAGACCGCCGCGGAGTGGTTGGTGGACGCTCAGCATCCACTGATCGTGCTGGGCGCTGGCTGCCGGCGCGACCCGGGAGCAGTACGTCGGCTGGTAGACGCGCTCGACATCCCCTTCGTTACCACTCCCCAGGCGAAAGGGGTGGTCAGCGAAGCGCACCCCAGATCTCTCCGACACGGCGGACTAGCCGCTTCTAGGTGGGCGCGACAATACACGGCCCAAGGGGTCGACGTGGCCCTGGTCCTGGGCAGCGACCTGGACGACTGCGCTATCGGTCAAACTCCCTATGTGAAATCCGGCGGCAGACTGATCCACGTCGACTTGGATGCCTCTGTGTTCGGTCGCAACCTTCCCACAGAGATCGGTGTGGTGGCGGATGTCTCTACGTTTGCTGAACAATTGCGTGACTACGTCACCCAAAACGGGCTCCGGAATGGGCGCTCGCGCGACGGACTGAGAACCATCAAGCAAGGCTCACCATTCGAGCAGCCAGACTTTAGACGCGACGTCTCCCGCGTGATCACCCCTGCCCGCGCTCTGGCGGACTTGGAACAAGCCGCAGAGGACGATGCCACTTTCATCTCTGACATCGGTGAACACATGATGTTCGCCATGCATTACTTGACCGCGCGCGGTCCAGACCGATTCACGATCCATCTCGGACTGGGAAGCATGGGGTCAGGGATCAGCGGAGCCCTGGGGCTGGCCCTGGCGCGCCCTCAGCGCCAGGTGATCTGTGTCTGCGGCGATGGCGGCATGCAGATGGTGGGGATGGAAGCTTTGGTGGCGCTGAAGCATCGCTTGCCCATTGTGTACGCCGTTTTCAACGACGCTCGCTACAACATGGTCTACCACGGTTTCAAGCAAGTCTTCGGTCGCGAAGCGGAGTGGGAAACCCCTTGGACGGACTTTGCAGCTTGGGCCCGTTCCATGGGCATGGCTGGTCTACGCATCAATCACCCGGGCGAGATCACCCGGGATGTCCTGCACCGCCTCAGCGGACTTCAGCGCCCGATCGTCTTGGACATTCGCATCGATCGCAATCAGCACCTCCAGGGCGCCGGGCGCAACGAGTCGCTGCAGCACATGTCCGTGCTCGACGAACCCAGCTGACCCGCCAGATCACACCCAGACGGGATTAGGCCGAATCGAACGCAGCGGCGCAGGCTCACTGCAGCAGCGCTGCGACCGGCTTGTCCGCATACCCTCCAGGATAGCGACGATGCCAGCGGTGCGCAGACGACACGATCGAGTCCACGCTGCCAAACTTCGGTTGCCAGCCGAGCTCAGTCCGAAGCCGCTCGCTGCTAGCGATCAGTTTGGCGGGGTCGCCGGCTCGCCGCGGTGCGTACTCCCATTTGATTTTCTTGTCGGCGGCCTTCTCGCACGCTGAGATCACTTCCAGCACCGTGGTGCCTTCGCTGCTGCCGATGTTGTAGGTCTTGCCAACCCCCGGCTGTAACGCTTGAGCGCCCAGCGCGTGGGCCTGAGCGATATCCCAGACGTGCACGTAGTCACGGACACACGTCCCGTCCTTCGTGTCCCAGTCGTTGCCGTAAACCATGAGTTTGTCACGCACGCCGACTGCGGTCTGAAGTGCCAGCGGAACTAGATGGCTCTCACTCTCGCGATCTTCACCGTACTCCCCGCTCTCGTCGGCGCCCGATGCGTTGAAATAGCGGAACGTGGTGTACCCAATCCCGAACGCCTCACGATAGTTCTCCAGCAGGTACTCACACGCCAGCTTCGTATGCCCGTAGGCATTCACCGGTCCCGTGCTCGAGTCCTCTTGCAGGGGCATCGCATCGGAAGGTGCGTATACTGCCGCCGTGCTGGAAAAGACCACGCGCTGGATCCCCTGCCGCGCCACGACATCTAGCAGGCGCTTGGTCCCGACGAGGTTGACCTCCCAGTAGTCATCTGGCTTTGCCACCGATTCAGAAACACTGACCAGCGCAGCGAAGTGCATCACAACGTCGATCTGACGCTCCTGCAAAGTTCGTTCGAGCAGCGATTGATCGGCAATGTCCCCAACGACCAGTCGGCGTTCAGCATCAGGCACCGCCATACGTGAGCCGCTGGACAGGTTGTCGTATGCGGTCACGTTGTGCCCCTGACTGAGCAAGTAGCGCACGCAAGCGCTACCGACGTAACCAGCTCCACCCGTGCAGAGAATATTCATGGACCTTCTATCTCTCCTGTGAGCGCTCAGCCGGGATACCAAATCTTGCGAGCATCATCTGGCCCGCGTTCGTAGTCGAAAGCGCGATCGATCAATTTATGCAGGTCAACCTCGGGACGCCAGCCAAGTAGAAACTTGGCTTTGGTATTGTCCAACCAAGTCGAGCGGAACTCGGTCTTGACCTCCACGGTCGGCAGATTGCGCGTCTCTTTGAGGTACACGCCCATCTTGCCGTAATCGACGGGTTCATCCATGCAGACATTGAATGTCTGCTGATGCGCCTTGGGATGGTCAATCGCCTTGAGAATGCACTGCACCAGATCATCCACGTGAACGAAGTTGCGCTGTACCGGAACGCCATCGGGATCCAGCATCACGGGAACCGCGCCACTCTTCTGGTACTCTTTGGCCTTCTCCGCCCCGACGAGGTCCTTCCATACAGGGCCGCCGAAGACATCATCTCCGAAAGACAACTGATACTTGAAGTCATCTTTCTCCATGATCCAGGGCGCGCGCAGGCAGCAGCCGGGCAGGTCGTACTGGATGTAGTACTGCTCCAGCAGCACTTCCTCCAGCACCTTGGAAAGCGCATAGCAGCCCGGGTAGGCGCTGTGTTTTTGGGTCTCGGTCACGGGTATCGGATGGGGGTAGAAGAAGTGCCCCATCCCTGCGTCGCCGCCGATCAGGATAAACTGCTCGAACGTTTTGCTCAAGCGGGCGGACTCCAGCATCCAAAACAGTCCCTTCACCGTCACGTCCATGATGGTTTCCGGGATCTCTTTGCAGGTCGCCAGGTGCAACACGTGAGTGACACCATCAAAGCATCTCTCAACCACGTCTCGATGTTCGATTGAACCCTTGAGCACTTCAATGCGGTCCGTCTCTTCGAGCACCCGGTTGTGGCACAGTGCGCGAACCTTGAAGTCCTTGAACTTCGGATCGGCAATGAGTGCTTTGATGAAGGTCTGACCGACTTTGCCGGTAGCCCCAGTTACGAGAATCTTCTTGCTCATGGGAATTGTCCTAGTTCACTTCTTTTGCGCCGGCGCAGGCGCGCGTCGAGAAAATGCTCAGGTCGCGGGAGAATCGCCGCTGGAATTCGCGGTTCAGAGCCTCCGACGCTGACGGCACCGCTTGCGAATCCACCAGCGCAATGACGCACCCGCCAAACCCTCCGCCGGTCATGCGCGCCCCATAAACACCTGGAAGTTGTCGCGCAGCGTCAACTACCGCGTCCAACTCGACACAACTGACTTCGTAATCGTGCCTAAGGGACTCATGCGACTTCAACATCAACTCACCGAACCGAGGCAAGTTGCCGCGGCTCAGCGCCTCCGCGGCCTGCAACGTGCGCTCATTTTCTTGAACGACGTGCCTGCAGCGAGCGCGAATGACTTCGGGCAACACGTCACTATGGCGCTCAAAATCCGCGGGCGTCACGTCGCGCAGTGAGTGGACGCCCGTCAACTTCTTCGACAACAACTCCACCCCCTCCAAACACTCCGCGCGACGCTTGTTGTACTCGGAAGACGCCAGCTGATGTTTGACTCGAGTGTCGCACACCACGACCTCCGCGCCATCCAGCTCCAGCGGCACGAACGTCGGCTCGAGACTCCGACAGTCAATCAGCAGCGCATGGTCTTCACGCCCAAGCGCGCAGATGTATTGGTCCATGATGCCGCACAGCGTGCCGACATATTCATGCTCGGCGCTCTGCCCGGCTAACGCTAGCTTGACCAGATCCGGCTCAGAATTGCCCCCAAGGACCGCACAGGCCAGGCCGATGGACATCTCCAGAGCGGCTGACGCTGACAGTCCCGCCCCGGCCGGCACCTCACTATCAATCAGCAGGTCCATCCCGGTGAGCTGAAAGCCCCGCGCCAGCAGCGCTTGCGCCGTCCCCTCCACGTAGTCGAGCCAGAGTCCCCGTTGTCCGGAACTGGGAGCATCCAGATCGAAGTCATACACTTCCCCCATGCTCTGCGATTTGACCCGAACTTTGCGGTCAGCGCGAGGAGCGGCGGTCACGTACGTGCGACGATCAATGGCGATCGGCAAAACGAATCCATCGTTGTAGTCGGTATGCTCACCGATCAGATTCACACGACCAGGCGCGGAGAATGTTCTGGCAGGGGCACTGGATTGATTGTCGTAGGTTAACACGAAAGCACGCTTCAGTTGCTTCAGGTCTAACATCATATTTCCGCAGTCATCGCTGGCAAACGTTCGGCTGGAATGCCAGCTAATTCAGGAACTTACCAGGCAATTCCGGAGTTCGCTGGATTATGTGCGGCGACCAGCATTCGGCCCGGGGCTGGCCCTGCAAGTGACTGACCGATGGGCACTTAGTTAGCAAATGCTCCCGCGGCAAAACCGGGAAAACAGCAGTCAAAAATCATGAAACGGCGTCCGTACGGCCAGCGTGCGGCACCCATACAAAAGTGCTCCCCATGAAATTCAGTCCCACTGGTTTTGTTTCGCCTTTATTTAAAGTCGTGTGCGACTCGTGCGAGCCTGACCCGAGGCAGGATACCCAAGGAACCATGCAGGACTTGGCGCACGCTGCGCCTCTTCCGAAGTTGCCCTGTTTCACATACAACCGCACGCTCGATGCCCTCTGAACTTTCCCAAGCACCATCAAGTCCTGACGCCGACGCGATCCTCATCGCTCGAGGTCTGAGCAAGTCGTTTCCGGGCGTCAAAGCCCTGGACCGCGTCGACTTCGACGTGCGAGCTGGTGAGATCCACGCGCTGATGGGCGAAAATGGGGCCGGCAAGTCGACACTAATCAAGCTACTCACAGGGGTCCACGAGCGCGACACTGGTGAGGTAACCCTGGCCGGAAAGAGTGTCAAACCTGCCAGCCCACGCGAAGCGGAAGAGCTGGGACTGAGTACCGTCTACCAGGAGATCAACCTCATCCCTCACCTCTCCGTGGCCGAGAACATCATGCTCGGCAGGCAACCCAAACGCTTCGGACTGATCAACCATCGCGCACTCAAGCGGCGGGCTGATGAAGTGCTTCAGCGCCTGAACTTGACCGGTATCGATGTCAGTCAGTCCGTGCACTCCTACCCTGCAGCGGTTCAACAGATGATCCAAATCGCTCGCGCGCTCGCGGTCGATGCCAAGGTCCTGATTCTGGATGAACCCACGTCCAGCCTGGATGAAGAAGAGAGCGAGCGGCTGTTCGCGGTCATGCGCCGCCTGCGAGAAGATGGCCTGGGCATGGTGTTCGTCACTCATTTTCTCGACCAGGTTTACGGCATCTGCGACCGCATCACCGTCCTGCGCAACGGCAAGTACGTCGGAACCCGCAGCGTCCAGGAATTGCCGCGCCTGAAGCTGATCGAGGCGATGTTGGGACGCTCTGTCTCGGAGTCGGGTGGTGGAGCGACGGAATCGAAGCAATCGGAAACCAACGCACCCACGGTGTTGTCCGCCAAGCAGCTTCTGCGCCACGGCATCGTCGGACCGATCAACTTCGACCTGCATCCAGGTGACGTTCTCGGACTCGCTGGGCTGCTGGGATCAGGCCGCTCGGAGACGGCGCGCATGGTGTTTGGCATCGACCCGGCAGATGAAGGCAGCGTCAGCGTCGAAGGGCGGCCCATGACAATGAAAGCGCCGAAAGACGCGATCAAAGCCGGCCTGGCATTCTCGGCCGAGGAGCGCAAGGTCGAAGGCATCATCCCGAATCTCTCGATTCGAGAAAATATCGTCTTGGCTCTGCAAGCGTCACGCGGAACGGTACGTTTGCTGCCGAGGGCAGAGCAGGATCGCCTAGCGGATCATTACATCAAAGCTCTCAACATCAAGACGCCCAGCCCCGAAACACCAATCAGGCTGCTTTCAGGGGGAAACCAGCAGAAGGTGCTGCTAGCGCGCTGGCTAGCCATGCAACCCAAGGTCTTGATCTTGGACGAACCCACCCGCGGCATCGACATCGGCGCCAAAGTCGAAATCGAAAAATTGATCGCGGAGCTGTCCAGCAAGGGTGTGGCCACAATACTCATCAGCTCCGAGCTGGAAGAGATCACACGCAACTGCAATCGGGTGTTGGTGTTGCGCGACCGCAAGCAGGTGACTGAACTGGACGGTTCCTGGCTGGAGCCCGGTGACGTGATGAAGGTCATCGCGGGCGGCGATACCGATGGAAACCAGGAGGCAGACCATGTTTGAGCGCATGAGTGAGGCATTGGAGACCAACCTCAATCCGGCGGGCGTTGGCATTCTGTTGCTGGTGGCCGGCGTCGCGGGGTACCTCCACAAGCGGAAGCGCCAAGAAGTATGGCCCCTGCTGGGCCTTTTGGGGCTGCTGCTGTTCAACTTCTTGTTCTCCAGCAACTTCATGGTGATTGAGACGCGTGACGATGGTCTCTACGGAACCCCGCTCATCATCTTGCATCAAGCTTCCGAAGTCATGTTGCTGGCTGTCGGCATGACGCTGGTGATCGCCGTCAAGGGCATCGACTTGTCAGTTGGGTCCGTGATGGCACTATCAGGCGCCATTTGTGTGATGGCGATGAAGGGTTGGAGCGCTGAGGCAGACGCCGCGGGCGGAATGTCCCTGTACTCCGCAGCAGCTCTAGCGCTGCTGGCCTCCCTCGTGGTTGGCTTGTTGAACGGAGCGTTGGTGACCGGCCTAAGCGTGCAGCCGATCGTGGCCACCTTGATCACGATGGTCGCGGTGCGCGGCGTCGCGACGCTGGTCACCGGCAACAATCCAGTACCCCACAAAGATG
This sequence comes from Polyangiaceae bacterium, assembly GCA_050304975.1. GTDB lineage: Bacteria > Myxococcota_A > Polyangia > Polyangiales > Polyangiaceae > SZUA-265. Next base: position 15,958 of record JBNLEN010000041.1, on the reverse strand, counting down.
CTGCATTCGAGTTCATTGGCAACGGGCGTTTCTTGGGTGTCCCGTTCGCCCTCTGGCTCGTCGCCGTGGTGTTCGCTGCTGTGGTCTTGCTCGTGCGTAAGTCCGCGCTCGGACTGTTCATGGAATCGATCGGTGACAACGAGCGAGCCAGCCGCCTAGCAGGCCTACCCAACCGCTCGATCAAGTTCTGGCTCTACGGGTTTTCCGGCTTCTGTGCCGGGGTCGCCGGACTGATCGCCGCCTCGTACATCACCACTGCAGATCCAGACCGCGTCGGCCGCATGCGCGAGCTCGACGCCATTTTCGCCACCGTCGTCGGTGGGACCGCGCTCACCGGCGGTCGCTTCAATCTGGCCGGCACTTTGCTGGGCGCCGTCCTGATCCAAACCCTTTCCGTCACCATGTATAACCAGAACGTACCCTCGGATATCGAACCGATGCCGAAAGCGGTCGTCATTCTACTCGTATGTCTACTACTCTCTCCGGACTCTCGCAGACAGGTCATCCAAATCTTCAAGAACAATCCGTGGATAGCAAGCAAGACTCCTGGCTGAAGATCGACCGCAAGCACATCCCGCTGCTCGTCACGGCGGTCCTGCTGGTGGTGATGTACGTGTCGGGGATGGTCTTCTACGACGCGTTCCGCACGCTGAGGTTTCTGGTTGATTTGATCAAGGGCAACGCGGCGGTTGGCTTGTGCGCCGTGGGCATGACCTTCGTCATTCTGTCCGGCGGAATTGACCTGTCCGTGGGCTCGGTGTTGGCAGCGACCACGACCGTCGTCGCCTCCCTAGTCGTCGCTGGCGTAGACCCTTGGCTGGCCTTCCTGGCTGCGCTGGTGTTCGCCACCGCCTTCGGCGCGACCGCGGGGTTCTTAATCCACAAGTTTACGCTGCCGCCGTTCTTGGTAACTCTCGCTGGACTGTTCTTCGCGCGTGGGTTCGCCTTCGTCGTGAGTACTCAACCCTTGAGCATCAACCACCCGACGATGGACTTCATCATGGATCGGCTGGGCTTCATGCTGCTGATCCCGGGTTGGGGAGAAACCTACGTGCCGCCCACAGCGACCATTTTCCTCACGGTGTTAGTGCTTGGCGTTGTCGTGGCCCGCTTCACGTCGTTCGGACGGAACACGTATGCCGTCGGGGGAGACTACCAAGCTGCCGTATTGATGGGTGTGCCAATCGGGTTGACCATCATCTCGCTGTACGCCCTCAGCGGGTTCTGTGCTGGCTTAGGCGGCATTGTCACCACTTTGATCGACAGCGCGGGCAAACCCAACATCGGTGTCGGCTTGGAGCTAGACGCGATCGCGGCCGTCGTGATTGGCGGAACCATGCTGTCTCAAGGTGGAGTGGGCACCGTCTCTGGCACGCTGATGGGTGTGATGATCGTGGGCCTGGTGCGAGCGGTCATCAATCTGGATGGGCGTCTCCCCTCCCCCTGGCATCCAATCACCATCGGCTTGCTGCTCCTCGGCTTCATCGCCATGCAACAACTCTTGACTCGCGGCAATCGAGTCGAGGGCTAATACCTCGCGGAAACCGATCCTTTGAGTCTCTCCAACCTGCCATCTGGCCCCCACCGCCGCTACAACCCCTTGCTGGATGAATGGGTGCTGTGCTCTCCGCATCGCCTGAAACGCCCCTGGCAAGGGCAACAAGACAAACCGCCACCAGAGCAGCGTCCTAAGTACGATCCTCAATGCTACTTATGCCCCGGCAATGCGCGCGCCGGGGGGGAGCAGAATCCGAAATACGAAAGCACCTACGTCTTCACGAACGACTTCGCGGCGCTACTTCCGGAAACGGAAACTGCAGAAGCCGAAGTGTTCGCCCAGGCGGAAGCGCTCGACCCAAAATTGAAGCAGCTGTACCGGGTCGAAAGCCAGCGCGGTCTCTGCCGGGTGATGTGCTTTTCGCCGCGCCACGATCAAACCCTGGCCAGCATGAGCGCTGCGGAGATCACGCGGGTGGTGCAGACCTGGAAACAAGAGGTCGAAGAGCTCGGCTCACGCGAGTGGATTGACTACGTGCAGGTGTTCGAGAACAAGGGGGCCATCATGGGTTGCAGCAACCCGCACCCCCACTGCCAGATCTGGGCGTCCGAGCACATTCCGGAGCGGCCGCGGCGACGCTTGGACTCCCAAAGGAGATACCTAGCCGCGCACGGCACTGACCTGTTGGGTGACTACCTCGAGCACGAGCGCGCATCGGGCGCACGTATCGTGTGCGAAAACGATCATTTTACCGCGCTGGTGCCCTTTTGGGCGGTGTGGCCTTATGAGGTGAGCATCATCTCGCGCAGGCTGCTCAGCGGCTTTCAGCAACTCGACTCGGCGGAAGAAGCCGCCTTGGCCGACGTCATGCGGCGCGTCTGCGTTCGCTACGACAATCTGTTCGAATGCAGTTTTCCGTACTCGATGGGCTTTTACGGCGCCCCCACTGACGGGCAGGAGCACGGCTACTGGCGTCTTCACGCCGAGTACTATCCGCCGCTATTACGCTCGGCTTCCGTCAAGAAGTTCTTGGTTGGCTACGAGATGACCGCAGATCCGCAGAGGGATCTCACAGCCGAGCACGCCGCAGGCAAGCTGCGCGAGTTGAGCGAGACCCGTTTCGCATAGAACGAGTTAACGCTAGCCAAACAAGACAGCCACGCACATCAGGTTGCCGTGGTGATTGCCGCTCCCGGCAAAGAAGGATCCCTGCTCTCCGAGCGTTGCCAGCCCGACGAACGGCACGTTGGGCGCCACTTCTTGGAAGCTCTTGGAAATCTGATTAGCCAAGTGTTGAGTGACTGACAGGGTTCCTCCGCAATACAGAAACAGTCCAGCCTTCGGGTGTGCAGCGCCTGCACCGAGCGTGCGCTGAACTACCCGTCCGATTCTACCGACCAAGTTTCCCGGCGTGCTGGTCATCAACGTGACTTGGTCCCCAGCGCCGAATTCGGTGAACAGCGTCATGGCTCCGTCGCTCGCGCTCACTTCTGCTGGGTGGGCAAGCAAGCGACGCGGCATCGACCCACTGCTCGTGATGTCTTTGCCCAGGGGCATCAAGGTAGTTTCCGCGAGCACGCTGCCTCCAGCGGTCAATTGGGCCTCAATCGCCCCCTGGGACCAGAGGTTGTAGACAGCGGCCGCCGGACGACCGTCAATTTCATAGACGATGCGTCCGCTCGCGCGAGTCACCGTGCCTGAGTGCTCCGTCGGCAGGTAACCCCCGAGAAAGCCGCCCTGGATCGGCCTAGCTGACTGCAACGCCGTGAGCACAAACCCCTGACTGGAAACACCAACCTCGGAAAACACCTTCCAGCCACCGCGAATGTCGTTGTCCGCGGCGCTGCCTCCGAAAACCGGGACTCCCGGGCCAAACACGTCCGCAACCCCTTCGAGGATGCGTTCCTCAAATCCAGGTGTCGCGTGGAGCAACAACATGTTCGGCTTGCCACCGAACCGGTTGCGAAACTCACGGCACACCGAGGCCGCTATCTGCCGAGCGTTGGACTCACGGCAGTCGCGTAGGGCCGGCAGACACTCGACCCCGTCCTCTAGGCGCCCCGCAAGCACAACAATCTGCGGGCCGAATCCCTGCGCAGTGAAAGTGCCCAGATGAGAGGTGCACCCAGCGCAAGCGATCCCCGGGTGCACTCGGCGCATGGCCTCCATGAACTCAGTTAGCGGCGCATCGAATGGAGCGTAGACGAGGGCCCAGCTCACCCGTCCCAATTCCAGAGCGCGCACGGCCTGCACCATGTCTCGCGAAGCGTGATTGTCTACGGACCAGTCCAATCGTCGAGCCAGCATCTGCTGGGAGCAACGTCACCTTGCAGGGGCAAGTTCAGAGCCGTCCGACGCTTGACACAAACTTCTCACCAACCGCCTGAGCGTTGGACCGAAACAAGCAAAGCCCCTGGTCAGAACCAGCTAGCCAGTGCGGGGCAGATTCCGCCTCTGAAACCAGCATGAAATATTGGGGTCCGAGGTTCGTACTCTGCGGCGAGCTTCAGCCCGCGTCAGTCGCGCCGCCTGCGCTGGCGTCCGCAGCGCCGCCATCCGTAGAAGCGCCCGCATCAACAGCAGCGCCCGCATCAACAGCAGCGCCCCCCGCACCGGCATCTGGTGTCATGCTGGCGTCCGGGGCTTCGCTGCCGGCATCCTCAACTCCCGCATCCACGGCGTTGGGAGGGCCGGCATCACCGACGCCGCCATCCGGCAACATCGGCTCCTCAACGGTCACACCATCTGGCTGCACCCCGAAGATGATGCGCCCGTTGCGGTACATCACGATCTTCTCACACGGCGATTTGCCGTCGCCCGAGGGCGTGAAGGAGTAGTCGTTGGTCAAGTCGTAGCGCAGCGCCGTGGGTTGGATCTGAACCCGCAACTTGATGATGCGAGCGTTCCAGTCTGGATCTGATTCTGGTGTTGCTTCCAGCTCGCCGTCGGCAAAGCCGATCTCAATGTACGAATCCGCATCATCCTGGGCCGGCTCAAAGGGTTCGATGCTGCTGCTGAGGTTGCTCTGACTGCCAACGTCTGGGCCGGCGTAGTCAAAGAACACTCGGTGTTCATCCGCAGCATCTTCGTCAGCCGTGAAGAAGTAACGGACGGTAATTTCGTCCAATGGCACGTCCTCATCCGTCTTGTTCACCAGGTACAGGTTGTACGTGAATTGAGGGGTACTCGTTTGCCCCCCATTACCGTCTTCGCACAACACGGCAAAGTCACCAATCTTCGCGGGCTCTTGAATGGGGTCACTATCCATGCCGCCATCACCGGCAGACGGAGAGCCAGCTACGCCCCCGTCCGCGCTCGAGTTGCCCGTTCCCCCACTTCCACCGCTTCCGCCGTTGCTCGACGCGGGCGGCTTGGAATCATCCGTGTTGGCGGGAGGGTTGTTGACGATGGTGGTCCCTCCCCCCGAACCGTTACCGCCGTTGACGACCACCCCAGGGCCGTTGCTATTCGGACCAGAGTCCTCTGAGCGTTGGGGTTGCTCAGCTTCGCTACAAGCCGACACAGAAATCAGCAAACAGGCGAACGCGGGATAACGGGAAATGCGAATCATGGAAGTCCAGTTGAGTCGAGCCGGGGAATCGGTTCAGGCAAGCTAGCTCCAAGCCTGTTAACGCACAACGACGTGCAAAACGTTCGTTCCAGATTGTAACGAGCCTAGAACCGGGTCGATGAATGGACGCGGTCAATCGGGTGCAAGCGCGATCGGGCCGATCGCGATTCAGCCTATTCGGTAGGTCATATTCAGATCACCCAGTTCACTGCCTGATCACCCTTGCCGCCGCCGGGCACGACACCGCGAAGAATCAGCCAAGTTTCGCGCGGCCAACGCCCCCCCGCAGCTTGCGCCCGATTCGTCGTAGCAGTTCATCCGCCTGAAACGGTTTGAGCAGCAGATCTTCGACTGGATCGAAGGGGGCATCGCTCAGCACGTCATCCAAGTAGCCTGAGATGAACAGCACCGGCACCTGGGGATAGAGCTGGCGGATCGCCTGCGCCAGCTCGACGCCAGTCATGCCCGGCATCATCACGTCGGTCAGCAACAGATCAGGAGGCAGCTCCAGCTGTTTCAATTCCTCCAACGCACCCCTGCCGTCGGCCGCTGCGATCACTTGATATCCCGCCTGGGTCAGCAGTTGTTGAACGAAGCGACGGCTGTGCTCATCGTCCTCTGCCAACAGTACCCAGCCGGTCCCGCTGGTAAACGCTCGCTGACTGGACCTTGGCGCTTCGTCATTCGGGCGCTCTGCAGACTTCGGCCAACGCAACTCGAAACATGTCCCGTGACCGATCCGCGAGTGCACCTGGATGTGTCCACCGCTGTCGCTGACGATTCCGTGCACGGTAGATAGCCCCAACCCCGTTCCGGCTCCGCGGGGTTTGGTGGTGAAGAACGGCTCGAAGGCTCGCTCTCGAGTCTGCTCATCCATGCCCTGCCCGGAGTCTTCGACGGTTACCATCACGTCTCCTCCGATGGGGCGGCAATTGATCCACAGGTGCCCCCCGTGAGGCATGGCATCGCGAGCATTAGCGCACAGATTGAGCATCACTTGTTCGATCTGGCCAGGATCTGCGTGAATGGGGCAAGGTCCGGTCAGCCCCAGATGCAGCTCAATTTGTTCACCCACCAAGCGGTCAAATAGCTTATCCATTCCCGAGAGGATCTTGGCCAGGTCGATCAGTCGCGGTTGCACGACTTCCTTGCGCGCGAACGACAACAGTTGCCGCGTCAGTGCGGCACCGCGCTCTTGCACCGCCAGGAGTTCTTCTGCGTATTCTCGAGCTTTGGGGTCTGGGGAGCGTCCAATCAACGCTGCGTACCCCCCAACAGTCGTCAGTAGATTGTTGAAATCGTGCGCCACGCCTCCAGCGAGCTGTCCCACCGCTTCCAGCTTTTGTGCGTGTTGCAGCTGCACTTGGAGCTCGCTCGCGCGTTCTTCAGCCTGGCGTCGCGCCGTGGTATCTCGCAGCACCATCATCAGACCACGCTTTTCGTTGGTATGAGTAATCTGCCGATAGAGCGCCTCGAGCCGGCGCTCCGTCTGAGTCGCTTCCAGCGACTCCGGCTCGAGACCGTTCGGCTCCAACAGGCGCTCACCGTCCAACGCGCGGTGCTGTTCGTCGCGCAGTGGCAGCTCAGACAACGTTCTGCCAAGCACATCCGTTCGGAGCACACCCAAATAGCGCTCGGCGGTTGGATTGAACTCTACCACGCGATTGTTGTCGTCCAGGACGACGATTGCATCTGGCGCGTAGTCGATCATCTCTTGGGCCTGGCTTTCCTGGAGGCGCGCGCGCTGCAGCACCCGTGAAAACGACCCCATGATCACACGTAGCAGCACCCCACTGCCGGCAACGCTGATCAGCAAGACCGCCAGACTCGACAACTCGTCTTCGGCGAGGCCAGGGCCCAGTCCCCAAACCCCGCCCAAGAATGCGCCGGTAGGAACCAACACCACAGACAGTAGCGCTGCGCCCAAGGCCACACGCGATCCCAAAAGCAAACCGATGCCCAGGACCAGCATCGCTAGCACTGGAGCACTCGGTCCCGACACGCCTTCAAACACCAGCGTCACATGGGCTTCTAAGTAGACCGTCGCCGACACCAACCAGCCTGCAGCCACCAGGTGCCCACGCCGCTCGAACGCCACAGCGACCAGGCAAAGTAGCATCGCGTAGAAATCGCGCGTCGCCCACAACGGCGTTCCTGCCTCGAGGATCACATGCGTCGCACACACGATCGCGTAGCCACCAAGCGAAATCCACAGCAGCGCTCGCATCCAGAGCCGATACTGGTCGGGCCAGGCAGCTCGGAGCTGATCGAGGGCGATGGGATTGGCCTGCTGCACCGTTTCGCCGACTTTTAGCCCAAGTCCAAGCCCGAACCCACGATTGTTTCGTGCGGCGATCTGGGGCCGTTTCGAATCAGCGCGGTCTACCGAAGTTCTGGGTCCAAAACGCCCGGCCCCCCCGAGGTGTGTCAGCAGCCTCGTGCAAGTAGTAACCGATACCAATTTGGGTGAATGAGCCTCCCATGATGTTGGTGCAGTGCCCCGGACTCGCTAGCCAACTGTCCATCACATCCTCGGGATCGCGCTGGCCTTTGGCTATGTTTTCACCCGCAGCCAAATAATCGTAGCCGGCATTCGCAATGCGATCGGCTGGCGACAATCCGTCAGGGTTTTCGTGCTCGAAGAAATCACGCTCTGCCATATCTAGGCTATGCCCACGCGCGGCGCAGGTCAGATTGGGATCCAGACTCAACGGCGACACGGAGGGCATGTCTGTCGAGCCGCAGGTGGTGCCTTCGCGGCGGCTCTGGTTGACCAGTAGCAGCACCTCTTGCTCGAACTCCTGCCAAGCATCGGGCCAAGTCGAAAGCTCCTCACAGCTCCGTAGCGCCTCCGGATTGTCCGAATCCCCGAAACTGAGATCCACCGGAGTGTCGTCCTGACCCGAACGGCTGCTGCAGGCTCCGGTATCCGGAATGCACTGCTTGCCGTGCTCTCCAAGATCCAGACAATTGAAACCGACGGTACAGTCGTCGTGATCGGAGCAAGCCGAAGTACAAAACCTGGGCCCCCCGGACAAGCTGACGCAGCCGCCACCTTTGGGACAATCCTCCCCCTGAGTGCACGCGTCGCACGCTTTCGGCCCAGGCTGATCAGAATCAAATTCACTCCCAAGGCGTTGAACCAACGCATCGGGATCATCACTGGCGCACCCCACTAGCTCGACCGCAAAAGCGCCTAGCAGAGCGAAGAACCAGTTCCCCGATGTCAGCTGGGCAGGCACCCGGCAAGCATGCGGCAAAACCACCGCCCAAACATCAAACAAAACAGCTATTGCGGCAGCAACACGGGAGGGATGGCGTACGGTGGAAAAAATGCCTGGTAGAACGTAGCGAAAAATCCGATCTCCCCCAGGCGTTCCTTCTGCAGAGGGAACCCGAAGTCGATGCGAAAAACGTCCCGGTCGAGCTGCGGCGCCAGGATGCGCAAACCGAGGCCAGCAGAGTAGCCTCCGGTCAAATCAAATCCACTTCCGGATTGTGCCCCCGACACGTCCACCTGCGTCTCGTCCACGTCAGTGCGGTTGAAGGCTCCTCCGGCGTCAAAAAACGCGACGAGCCCGGTGTTGACCGCAAAAATCTGCAGCGGGCTCGTGCGGAACTCGGCATTGGTATTGATAATCCCTTGTCCGCCAAACTCCGATGGCTTGTAGCCACGCAAACGTCCGGAGCCCCCGGTGTACAAGAAGTTGTTGAACGCGTACTGCGGGCGGTAGTGGGCTGCCACATCAAAGACAAATCGGCCCAGCCCCAAGTGCGGCGAGGCGAAATGCGCCCCAGCCTCGTAAGTGTTGTCCCGAAAAGCTGCGCCCGAAGAGGGAACGATTGGCTTTTGCTTGGGCTCTGCGTCAGGCGGCCACTCCACAGAGCGCGCGATATCGAAGCCACGCGGCACGGATTCGCGCACGCGACCGATCTCAAACTGGCCTCCAAGCAGCACTTTGGCGAACCCTGACCCGACCGGCCACGTGTAGGAGGCGCTGGCAAATATTCCCAGCATGTCGTGGCTGGATAACGGACTGAACGCTGGGTACAGCCGGAGGTAGACGTCATGCCCCATCGGCCAGTCCTCTTGCAGACCAAGGGACACGTAGTTGATCATCCGGCGCCAGCGATTGGAGAACGCGTGCAGCTGAACGTAAGGACTGATCCGCCGTTGGCCGATTTGACGCGCTCGCAGATAGTTGATTGCGGAAGCGTACTCTGCTTCGTGCATCCCAGGTTCAGGGTCGAGCGCGCGGCTCGTAACAGTGTCCTTTGTCCCCGAACGAAAGACGAGCGCATCTGCTCTCACCAGCTGTGTTTCTTCAATGCGCGGTTCCACAAAACTGTAGCGATCACGCTGGACTTCGATCCCGGTCGACAGATTCAGCTTGTCGACGGTAAAGAACGACCTCGTCAGTACGAGCTGCCCTGCTAGTGACTCGTTTCTCCACTCGTATGGCAAGACGACTGCGTGCTGGCGCACGTACCTGCTGCGCGAGGTGATTTGCTGTCGTGTTTCGTCCGTTCGGCCGTGTTCGTAGTTCCGAGTCATGCCATCAGCGCAAATCGAAAGCGTACGACCATTTTCGTCGTATCCGGCCCCTGGTCGAATCAGCGAACTGCTCCAGGTGGCCGCCACTTGCCACGACCACTTGGCGTAGGTGGAATACAAGGGCTGACCGTACTGAAAGACGCCGAACCCACCTTCCACCTCGCTCGTGGCGCAATTGAGCACCGCGTTGGCTTTTAGGTACGCGTTGACATGGCTGCCGCCCATACGCGGAAAGCTGTAGGTCCCCCCCAACGTGTAGTTGTTCGGGGTTAACGTGATATTGGCCGCGATCAGCTGATGCGTGCCAAACAGGTTCGTCTCCGACGGCTGCATCGCCAAATAGGTAAGCTTGCCCTGGTCAATCGTGGGCTGCCAGCTCATGCGCAGGCTCCACACGTCTTTGGCCACCACCAAGATTCGCACCTTGTCCGGCGTTGACCCCTTCAGCGGCACGAGCAACACCACGGACAGTTGGGGCTTCAGGCGAAGGTTGCGTTCAGTCTCGTCAAACAAGCGCTGATCATAGACTTGACCTGGTTCGAGGAGCACCTCTTGGCGGATCACGTAATCTTGACTAGTGACGTGAAACCAGTTGAGAAAGGTGGGCGCCGGGTCGCGAGGCTCCAACACCTCCAATGAGACGATTTCAACCTTCTCTATTGTCTTTCCGGCGGGATCCTTTTCGAGCTGGTGCTTGATCTTGCCGCCACCGATCTGACGCAACGCAATCGCGATACTCTCCTCTTCATAGCCGGACAGCTTGCGGGAAAACTGCGCCGAAAGCGACGAACTGACGGTAACCCAAACGAACACCAGCAATGCGGCCAGCACGCGAGGGCGAATCAGCGATGTGCCGCGACGCGCACTCAACCGCGCTGCACTCGATTTCGCCCGAAGGCATCGACGGTCGCGCAGTGAGAGCATCGCCAGCTACGTTAGCCTTGGGCCGTGGGACTGGCAATCACGGCTTCTGGGCCAAAAGCCCGGAATCGTCCCGGATTTCTTTGATCTGGTTGGGCACATGCACCATAGCCGTGACAGGGGCATGCACCGGTGAAAACTCTCGAACGCCGCCTAGGGCTGGCATCGGTCGTGGCGATCAGCATCGCTGCCATGTTGGGCAGCGGCCTGTTCGTTCTACCCGGCGTGGCGTCTGGTTTCACGGGACCTTCAGTTTGGCTGGCGTACATGGTGGCGGGCTTGTGCGTGCTACCGGCGGCACTGTCCAAGGCCGAGCTGGCCACGGCCATGCCTGTTTCTGGCGGTACCTTCGTCTATAACGACCGCACCTTCGGGCCTCTGATCGGGACCATCACTGGACTCGGCTCCTGGGTGTCGTTGTTGCTGAAGTCGGCCTTCGCCCTGGTCGGATTCGGGGCGTACCTGGCGGTCTTGGCTGATGTGCCCCTGAAGCCGGTCGCCCTCTCGCTGCTGGTGATCGTGATTGCGCTGAACGTGCTCGGCGTGCGCAAGGTCGGCAAGATCCAGATGATTGTGGTCGTGCTGGCCCTGGTGAGTTTGATCGCACTGACGGCGCGCGGCTTCGTCACGATGGACCGCGCCCTACTCCAACCTCACTTCACCCACGGCACGCTCGGTTTTTGGACTACGGTCAGCTTCGTTTACATCTCGTATGCGGGCGTGACCAAGGTGGCCGCCATTGCCGAAGAGGTCGAAAATCCCGGGCGCAACTTGCCCGTGGGGATCTTGCTCTCCTTGGGAACCGTGACCTGCGTGTACGCGGGCGTGACGTTCGCCTACGCGTCCAACGTGCCTCAAGCGACTGACACGGTTGATCTGCGCCCGATCTACACCCTCGCCAAGACGATCGCGGGCCCCATCGTCGGCGTTGGCGCCGCTGTGCTCGGCGTGATCACCATGACCAGCATGGCCATGTCTGGGCTACTCGCCGCTTCGCGATTTCCCTTCGCCATGAGCCGCGCCAACCTGCTGCCCAGCTTTCTCAGACGCGTCAGTAGCCGATTCTTGACTCCGGTCACCGCCATCGCCGTCACGGGTTCACTGATGGGTGCGGCGCTCTTGCTGCTCAACGTCGAAGGTATCGCCAAGCTAGCGAGTGCCTTGATGATCGTCGACTACCTGATCCTGAACCTGGCCGTCGTCGTGCTGCGCGAGAGCTCCATCCAGTGGTACAAGCCGCCGTTTCAGTCCCCCATGTATCCGGTGCCCCAGATCGCCGGAGTGCTGCTCAGCTTGGCGTTGCTGTTCATGCTGGGTTGGCTGAGCGTGATCGCCCTGGTGACCATCACCGGCGCAGGTCTATTGCTGTTTTGGGGATTTGGAAGACGCCACACCGACCGCCGCGGCGTGCTGGGTCGGCTCGGCCCCCGTCGGGAATTGCTCGCGCCCGCGACGGAACAACACGTGCAGCTACCCACCAAAGCGGCCGTGGTTGTCGCTCTGCGTGACCGCGGTCGGGATGCAGAAACCTTAGCTCAACTGGGCGGCGCCTTGGGCGGCGGAGCCAAAGTAGAGGTCGTGCACATCTCGGACGTCCCCGAGCAGACCGCGCTCGACGCGCATTTTTTTGGGGACCCCATCGCCAATTCATTGCGGCGCCGGATCGAGGGGCTCGGCAAGCGCGAACAGAGTGATCTCACGTTTGATGCCATCGTCACCCACGACTTCGTGCAAGTCGTGCACGATATCTCGAACCGGGTGCACTGCGAATGGCTGCTCATGGAGTGGCGAGCGAGAGGCAACCGCGGGGTGCTGGATATCAATCCCCTGGGCTGGCTCGCCAATCACCTGTCATGCAACTTGGCGGTGTTTCGCGATCAAGGGATCCACTACTTCCAAAAGATCTTGGTCTTCACCGAACCTGGCCCCAACGACGCCCTCGTCACGGTCACCGCGGACCACCTGGCACGTGTATTTGACGCCGACTTGGCGTTCGTGCGCTTCGTCCCCGACAACGCTAGCGACGACCAGCTGCGCAGTGAAGAACAATACCTGGAGCAGTTGCAGGGCATGTGCTCGCGTCAGTCTTCGAACCGTCTGGTGCGGGGCAAAAAGCCAATCGAAGAGCTGACCGCGATCACCGCCGAGTACGACTTGTTGATCACGGGAGCTCCACCTGACGCCTCGCTGTGGGACTACATTCGTGGCATCGATGAAGATCGCCTGATGCGCCACGCTGGTTGCTCCGTCTTGCGTCTCAAAGCCCCGCGGCGTTTGGCTGACCGTATCATCATGCGGCATGAGTCGCTGACGGACGCCAGCCGACTGCGGCTGGAAGAGTACCTGGTGGGAGAATGCATTGGCGCACAGTGGCCCGCGATGACCAAGCAAGCCTTGTTCACTCGCATCGCCAAACGTTTCGCTCGGGCCATTCCAAACCTGTCAGCAGAGCAAATTGAAGAAGCGCTGTGGGAACGTGAGCGCACTCAAAATACTTCCCTGGGTGACGGTCTTGCGGTTCCACATGCGACGGTGGCTGGAGTCACGGAGACATTCGCCGGAGTTTTCACGACCGCAGAACCAATCGACTACAAAGCTTCTGACAGCGCCCCGGCTGACGTGTTTTTCGTGACATTGGGACCGCCTAGCGAACGCAACACCCACCTGGGCCTGCTGGCGGCAGTGGCGCGCTTGGTCACCCAAACCCCCTTCCTCGAGCGGGTGCGTGCCGCTGACCACGACAGTGAGCTGCTGGCGGTCCTGCTCGCGAGTTCCACCTTACACGGTCCGGGTAGCTCTACCGCTCCGGGACGGATGTCAGGGCCGCCCTCTTCCAAGCCGAGCAATCCCATTCCGCCGGCAGATGAACAAGGGTCTTCCTAGGGTTACTGCGTCCACGTAGACTGACGCCGTGTCCCAGCAACCCGAAACGTTGATCCTTCGGGACGACGGCACGTTTCCCAACAGCTCCCTGCCGGTACTAGTGTATCGCAGACCGCTGTCGTCGCAGCCGGACAACAACTTGGCGGCAAAGTTCGAAGCGCTTTTCCTCAAGCACCATTGGACCGGGGCCTGGCGAAATGGACTGTTCACTGTTCACCACTACCACAGCACGGCCCATGAAGTACTTGGCATCTACAGCGGTGATGTCACGGCGCAACTGGGTGGCCCTGAAGGTCCAAAGCTGACGGTCCACGCCGGGGACGTGGTGGTACTGCCCGCTGGCGTCGCTCACAAGAATGTCGCTCAGAGCCGAGACTTTCGCTGCGTCGGCGCGTATCCGCGAGGGACCGCAAATGACATGCAATACGGCACGCCCGAAGAGCGTCCCGCAGCCGATCGCCGCATCGCCGCCGTTCCGCTCCCTCAGGCCGACCCAATTTTCGGCCCCGGCGGCCCGCTGCGCGGCTTGTGGTCCTCCTCGGAAGTCAGCGCCCCGTGAGCGTGACTCGACGCCAACGCGGGATGGTCGGGTCAAGTTAGCCCTCCGCCCGCGCTCCTGGCGACTTTCGACCTGCTCCCCAATGCACAACATCGACCAGCGAGATCACCGGAGCGGCGTGTTCCACCGGCGTCCTCCGACGTGGCTGGACGGGTACAGGGGCGGTTGATTCTTCCACTGCACGCGCTGCGAATCAGCGCTAAAGTACGCCGATTGGATGAACTCCCGCTCCATCTTGGAGCGTCCGGAGCACTCCATTCTGCAATTAGTAAGGACACCTCACAAATTTGACCCCGCTCCCGCGGGCCCGAGCTACAGCGTTCCGAAGAACCCAAAACGGAGTCCACCCACTCGCATGAATCACTTACGTCAGCTTAGTCTTCTAGCCTACATCTCGGTGTTCATCGTCAGCGCCTGCGCCTCAGAGGTCGGCATCGACGACCGCATGCTGGATGGCGATAACGACACGCCAGATGACGATGACGCCGACGACGACGTCATGCCTGGAGAAGACGACGCGGCCGATGACGACGATAACGATCCTCCGCCCGTTTTGGATGATGACGCAGACGACACACCAAACAATCCGGCCTGTGGCGACGGTGAGTATCAGGAAGGTGAAGTCTGCGATGACGGCAACACCAATGACATGGACGGCTGCAACTCAACTTGCAGCGCTATCGAAATTGGCTGGAACTGCACGGAAGCCGGCAAGCCCTGCGTTGCGGTGGAGGTTTGCGGTGACGGCAGGCAAACCGCCAACGAAGGTTGTGACGACGGCAACGTCGTGGCCGCCGACGGCTGCACTACCACCTGCGTGATTGAAGCCGATTTCGTTTGTCCGACTCCAGGCATGCCCTGCGTGTCGACGGTCAAATGTGGAGACGGCGTCGTTTCTGGCCCAGAGCAATGCGATGATGGCAATCTGATCGCCGCCGACGGCTGCGACGACGCTTGCCAGGTGGAACCAGGCTGGAGCTGCCCAACCGCCAATCGCCCGTGCATTGCCGCCGCTTGCGGAGACCAGATCATCGCTGGCAACGAAGAATGCGAAGACGGAAACTTGGTCACCGGAGACGGCTGCGACGCCTACTGCCGCTCCGAGATCGGGTATGTCTGCGAGACGCCAGGAATGCCGTGTCGCGAAGCCATCTGTGGCGATGGTGTGGTCGAAGGTGGTGAACCGTGTGATGACGGCGCGGACACCAACACCGGTGACGGTTGCTCCCCGGGCTGCCTGCTTGAGCCTAATTGTGACAACGGCGCCTGCACCAGTGCCTGCGGAGATGGCTTGATCCTGCCCGATGACACGGAAGGCTGTGATGATGGCAACCTGAAGGCGGGCGATGGCTGCAGCCCGGAGTGTGAGGTGGAGCCCGGCTTCGTGTGTGAACCCGTGTCCACCACAACCAACGGCACTCTGTTGTTACCAATCGTGTATCGCGACTTTCGCGGTACTGACGAAGTGAACTTTCCGGGCGTCGCGGAGGCGCACCCAGACTTCGAACCTGCCTACACCCCCGAGATTGTCGTTGGGCTTGTCAACGATACGCTAGGTCGCGCCAACCAACCCGGAGAAGTGGCTGGAAAGCCCGTATTCTCAGGTCTCGCGACCTCCCCCAGGATCATTCAAAGCAGCGACACCTTCAACCAGTGGTTTCAAGCGGTGGAGGGTGTGAACGTCACGGTGGTGAATTCGCTACGCTTGGATGAGTTGCCGAATCAGCCCGGGAGCTTCCAGTTCTTGGACAACGAGTTCTTTCCCCTGGATGGCTTGGGCTGGACGGCACTGGATGACCCGAATGGCAATCCCGCGGAGGAGCCACGAGACAACGGCCACAATTTCCTGTTCACCAGTGAAGTCACCTACTGGTTCGAATACCAGCAGGTCGGCACGGCCTGGCCGACACTGGACTTTACTGGTGACGATGACGTCTGGGTATTCATCAACCGACAGCTGGTGGTGGATCT
>JBNLEN010000040.1:0-42853 GCA_050304975.1 Polyangiaceae bacterium | reverse complement strand
CCAGGGGAACGGCCGGGGGCTGGCTGTGCGTGACCCATACTCATAGTCTGATGTTGATTGAAGCGGCGGCTGAGAGCCGTCCGCCCTTGGCGCGAGAGATCGCCACGATCTCGGAGCAAGTGGGCTGTCGGCAGGAGTTGTACCTGCGCGACAAGCTCCGGCTGCTGTCCCCCAAAGACAAGCTCGAGTCCGCAGCGCACGTCACTTGGCTGCAGAAGAGAAGCTTTGCCGGTATCGACAGGTTGTTCCCGGACACACCCATTGTCGCTCCCGAGCGCTGGGCTCCGGCTCAAGCCCGCCGCGCCCCCCTACCTGAGTTCGACTAGGCCGCGGCAAGCGTGAGTCTGCTGGCGGCTCATAGGTCGCGACAGCAGCGAAAGCCCAAGTGATAGTTGCGGTGACTGTTCGGATCTTCGACCCGAGTAGTGTGCCAGTTTCTGGCCCGCCAGCGACAATCATCCGGGTGGGCCTCCTCTCTCGAGAAGATGAACCAGCTGCCTTTCATTTCCGTCCAGCCCTTTCCGCCAAGTTCTTCCGGATAAATGGGCAGGCTCATGTGCTCGGCCACGTTGCCGTGCAAGTCATAGACCCCCACCGGGCTCACACACTCGGGGAACGCCCCGGCGGGAAAGTCATTGGTGCCACAGATCCCCCAATCAACCGTCGTACAGCGGGGGTCCTTGCGAGCTTTGGTGCCGCAGCGGTCGTGGTTCTTGTGCGCGCCGTATGCCCAGCGGATCTCTCGCTGGGAATTGTGCAGATGCTCCATCGTCAGGCGCCGCTGACGGCGCGTCTCTTTGGATGTACCTTTCGGCAACTGAGCCCAGAGATATTCGTCATCTGGCGTACGCGCGCTGCCCGCACAGGCCCCCTCCCACTCGTGGGCGTCACATAAGCGCTTGCCCATCACGGCGCACAGCTCTGCCGCTTCTGAGGCGCGAACCCACACGACTGGGTACTCGCAGGCGACATTCGGGAATTCAAACTGATCCACGCACACTTCTGGAGCGTCCGTGGCTTTGGCTAGTGGCAGTGACACCATGTTGGGGCTGCCGCACGCGGGATCGCCACGCAGCGTGTCGACTGCGGCCCGGCGCTCTCGGCACTCTTGTTTGGTCATCGCTGGCCGACTTGCCTTAGGATTGCCAAAGCTGAGCCAATCCGAACGCTCGAGAACGGACTGCAAACGCACGCGCGCCGGCTCTCCAAGCCCCTCCTGCTCCACCAAGAGCTCAACCAAGTACTCCTGTTGCACCTCGACCGGCGCCGTGCGCAGCTGCTGGCTGTCGCTGCTCACCGGAAGCGGGCGCTGCGCTTTGGGCGGTGGCTGTTCAACGCGGGCGCGTGGCGGAGCCGTAGCAACGAGCGGCGCGTTTCGTTCTGTCTGGGCCTGCGGCTCAGGCGGGGGTGTGCGACGCTCCTCACAACCTGCCTGCAGGCAACACAGCCCGAACAGCCATGCCGCTGCCGTGGGCAGTCGACTCATGGCGCTAGCGCTCTGCATGCCGCGACGCTAGCGCAGCATAGCTGGAAGCGACAGTATCAAACCGTGGACGGCTGATAATCGCAGCGCCGATAATTGGGTGCAAGCCGGCGTGCTTCTGCTACTTACCGGCACAGCCATGCTGTTCCAAACGCGCTGGACCCGTGTTTCTTCCCTGCTCGCAGCCGTATGCCTCACGTGGACACTGCTGGCCCTCGCTAACGCCAGTCTGGCGTGGGGCGCAGGCATTACGGTGCAGGCTCCTGCAGGCGGAAGTGAGCTGTTGCTTCCTGGCGGGCGAGTAGCGTGCTCAGAATCTGCCGGCACTTGGAGCGTGAGCAGCGATCGCCGCTCGCTGCGCCCGCCGTCTTCAGCGCCTGTGGGTCAACGCACCCAACTGCCAACGGCGAGCAGTCTGCAAGCGTGTGATAGCGCGGAGCGCAGTCTACTGATCGTCACTGGGCCGTTCCCGCAGATCGAGCTGCAGAGCGTCAGTTTCGAGGTCGAGTCGGGGCGTTTGAGACTGCAGGGCAAAGGGCTAACGGGCGCGACCTTTCGGCTTTCCAACGGCAAGACGGCCGACGCCTGCTTGAGCGCCCCTGACGACAAGTGCCAGTTGGCGCTAGACCGCAGCGTCAGCGCCGATCCAAGCAAGCTCCGGATCCAGTGGGCGCCTGCCGGCGGGAGCCTATCCGGGCGCACGTACACCTTCGATGCTAGCGGTCGCCCCTTGGCCGCTGCAGAGTTGGAACTCAGTCCCGGCCGGATCTTGGTAAGTCGGTTGCTATCTCGCATGCGCACGCTAGATCTGTCGGACGGGCACGGCGCCATTCCCCTCGTTCATCCGGGAGCGGTCGCGGCGGTTAGCTGCACCGGCGCCCAGTGCCAGCTGACTGAGTCAGCGGTGCTCATCCGCGAGGTTCCGGTCTCCAGCAAGCAGATCAGCGTGAAGCTGGAACTAGCCCCGCGCGTGCTGCTCGCGCGTGGTCCTGAAACTCAATCCGTCGTTGTCCGCAACTTCGACATCGCGCGATGCGACCTGCAGATCGCCTCTGGCCAACCCATCCGCTCCGCGGAAAGCACACGTCTGTTGGTCGTGATGCCCGAACGTTGCGGCGCCGAAGTAGAACGCTTGCGGTTTTCCAGCAGCGCGGGCGAACTGCAAGTGCAGCGCTGGGAAATCATCGACGGCCAGGTCTATGTGTTGCTGGGGGCGCCGCGTTTGAGCGAGGCAGACTTGACGGTCACGGTGCTTCGCGCAGAAGACGACACTGTCCTGGCGCTGGCAGAGGTCAGCACCCAAGAATTGCCGCCAACGCACAGCACGTTCACGCTGCCGGGTTTTGGAGAAATCGACTTCATCCCCAAGAATCGCGCCGCCTCCGTCGCGTTGAGCACCGTCAACGGTGGGAAGCTGGTACCGCTGTCAGTACCCGGCGCCTACGAAGTCGATCTAAACGGTGGCAAACCAACCATCACCGGCATCTCCGCGTCCGCGGGTTTTACCAACTTGCGTATCAGCTTTCGAGTCGCCGGCGTGCCAGCTGCTTTTTCCGCGGTCGACTTTGCGGTCGTCAACGACCCATTGCAGCGCCCCATCCGTGAAGCCAACCTGCCGATAGCGCTCGGTGCCTCCAGCTCACAGAAGCACGCCGTTGTCGAGCTGCACTGCTTGGACGCCGCCGGCAAGCTCAAGCGGCTTGCCCCCGGAACCAGTCCGCACATCCCGTTCGAACAGAGAGATAGCTGCCGATTGACGATCCACAAATCTCGGATCCCTACCGACAGCGGTGAACAGCTGGTCGACGTCGAGGTATCTGTCGTCAGCGCGGCAGGTAGTGAACGCGGCGAAGCGCGCCTGGACGAACGGCTGCTGCTGCGTCATGGCTCGGAGCGTGAGGTCATCTGGATCCGCGGCGCCAAGCAGCAATTTGACCGCATCAACATCCGCGTGCACCACGTGGTAGAGGAGTCCCGATATCTGGTGGGGCACGGCGCACGCTATCGTTTACCCAGCGCACAATGGAGCGTAGTGACGGAAGACGCAGATCTGAAATTCTACGCCACGGCGACCATCCCCAGCGGCTTGTTCCGCTTCTCCGATGATCCGCAAGATCTGGGCACCGGTCCTTTGGCGCTCAACTTCGGCGTGCTGTCACGGCTGACTTGGCTGAACTCGGACGGCTCGGAAGGCTTGATTGGTCTCGAAAGCGGGGTGATGGGCATGGGGTTAGCCACCGAAAAGAACCGCCAACTGGCGGTGGTGGGAGGCATTGGCATTGGGGTACCGTTGGGGAACGTCAATCAGCCCACGCAAGCATCCCTGAACATCCATGCCTGGGCAGCTTACTCGCTGGGGGACCGTGAAGGGCAGCTGACCAATCCGGACGGCACCCCAGCTGGCTCAGTTGAGCTCAATCCATGGGCATTCGTGTTCGGTCCTAGCATCACGATCGGCAGCATTGCGGCTCTGCTCTAATATGACACGTAGGACGTGGCTTCGTCCGCGCTGAATCCTCTTGCTCCCGCAAGTGGTTCTGCTAGTCCGAACAATTGTTGAGCTCGTGGTTTCGACGTTCAGTATGGCTTGTGGCCAGCGTGTTCTCGGCAAGCTCTTTGCTGAGCGGCGCTCCGTCACCGGCTGCGGCTAGGGCCGTGCAGACTCCGCCCGCGTGGGTGTTGCAGAAGCCGCTACCCGAGACGCAGTACCGCACGCCCAGTGGGCAGCGCGGGATCAACCCCTGCTTGACGCCAGATCCTGGGTTCGGTGCGTTCTATGGGTGGGATCGCGCGCCGAGCATCGGTCAGATGCTCGTTCCCAAGGGGCTACATCTCGACAAGAGCGGCCGCTTTGACGTCGTAGTTCACTTCCATGGGCACGAACCTGCGCGCAAAGAATGGGTGAGCACCGTGGATTCAGTCGTGATGGTCGGTATCGATCTGGGCAACGGCTCCGGCGCTTACTTGAACAAGTTCGCCCATCCCAATGAGTTTCGTCGTTTGCTGGAAAGTGTCGAGCAGGGAGTCGCCAAACGCTTGGGCGTGCCGCAAGCCAAGGTCGGCAGGGTTGCCGTCACCAGCTGGAGCGCCGGCTATGGTGCCACGTTGCGTATCCTCAACAGCGAATACGGCCGCCGCATGGTGGACGCGGTGTTTTTGCTGGATGGGCTGCACACTGGCTACACCGAACAAGGCATTGAGCAGGCCAAGCTGCAACCAGTAGTCGACTTCGCTCGAGCTGCGGCCAAGAATGAAAAGCTGCTGTTCGTCTCGCATTCATCGATCACGCCTCCCGACTACGTCTCAACCACCGAAACAGCCCAGTACCTGGTGTGGAGTGCAGGCGGGCGCCCTGAGGCGGGCAGCCAACGCGAAAGTTACCGCATGGGCCTGCGTGAAGTGCAACGCTTCACCAAGGAGGGCCTGCACGTGCGCGGCTTCGCGGGCAATGGCCGGCTCGACCACTGCGCTCAGTTTGCGATGCTCAGCTATGCGACGCGCAATTACCTAGCGCCACGCTGGGGTTTCACGCCACTGCGCAACCATTCACTGCGTAACCATTCACTGCGTAACCATTCACTGCGTAACCATTCACTGCGCAACTAGGTGTCTCGTCCGCGCGGCCTGCGTCAGTAGGGCCCAACGGGCTTAGAGCGAACGCAAGAACGCCAGCAGCCCGGCTTGCTGCGCTGCCGTCAGCTCGGCGTAGGCATCAACGCTGGCTTGCCCCTCTGCGGCATGGCGTTCGATCGCGTGCTCAATCGTCGGGGAGTGGCCATCATGCATGTACGGCGCAGTGAGGCCTAGCCCCCAAAGCGGCGGCGTACGAAACTCTCGCGCTGACGCCTGCCCGTCGCCCACGCCGATGAAGTCCTCGGGGGCCACGTCGTGCAACAACAAGTCGCTGTAGAGCGGCACGCTTTGCCCATCCTCAGTCTGCAGCGAGGGCACATGACAGTTGGCGCACCCAACTTCTTCGAACAGTTGTTTGCCTTCTTGCTCGTGCGCCTTGTCCTCAATCCGACGTTTGGGGGGAGCGAGCTGCGCCATGAAGAACACCAAGTCATCCAGTTCGGTTTGGCCGACTTCTGGGTCGTCGATATCATCCGCGTCTTCGTAGAAGCCGAAAGTCAGATCATCCTGCTCCGGAACTGAAATTCCCATTTCGTTAGACATGGCGTCGCGTGCAAATTCAGCCAACGATGGGACATTCGCCTTCCAGCCCAGACGCCCCAAGCGACCGTCGCCAAGCACATGAGCACGTCCACTGATCCCGTCTCCATCTGCATCATCGGGATCTTCCAGCGCCAGAATGGTCTCTGCTGAGATCCGATCCACCAAGCCCAAGCCGAACAACGGGGGAGTCTGGCGGTGTTCGAAGATCTTCGCGTCTTCGTCAATCGGTGCGCGACGATCCACCCGCACATCCAACTTGTGGGCCATGGTGCCGATGCTCGGCAGCTCAAACGCGTCATCAATCAACAAGCCGTGGCGCGTGACATTCACCCCCACTGGCCCAGCGCCGCCAATGATCGGTTCAAAGTGGCAGGCCCGGCAGGAATCCCCATTGAAGAAGCGGCCCAAACCGGCATGCAACGCAAAGTCCCGGTCGAACACCTCTCGGCCTCGCTCGAAGCGCTCGCGGTCATCGCCGGAAAGCGCCGCCAGCGGTCCACCTAGCTCCCCGGCCTCCGGCAGCTCAGCGTCAGGTGGCAACAACCCCAGGGTCATCTGATCTCGGCCACCCAACGAAAGCAGAAATTCGATCAATTGGTCCTGCTCACCAGGGGATAGGTCCTTCACGTAGTTATCTCGCGCCACTTTCGCCTCACCACCATGCAGGCGAATGGCTTCATCCAAAGTGTCCGCTCGACCGTCGTGCAGGTAGGGGCCAACCGCAGACACACCCCACAGCGGTTGGGTCCGAAACTCACTCCCGGAGGCGCCAAGCATCACAATCCCGTCTGCCAGGTCTTCGCCCATGTCGTGCAGCAGTAGGTCGCTATAGACGGGGAGTGTGCCGCGCGGACCAACCAGCTCCGGAGTATGACAGTTGGCGCAGCCGACCTGCAGGAACAACTCTTGCCCTTCCTCGCCGTCGGAGCTCAGCTCTTCGGGCTGGGGTCCTGCGAGCAACATGCTAAACGAAACCAGGTCGAACAGGTCTTGTTCACTCAACTCAGGATCGGCGACGCCGTCATTGTCCTGGGTCGGTTCTGCGGGCGCCGCTGCCTGTCGCTGCCGAACGCGCCCCAAGCCAGACGCCAGCTCTTTGTCATCCGCGGGCGCGATGCTGGCGCTCGGGACTGGCAATCGCTCCAACATCTCTTCGGAAAGCGGGTTCGTCGTCAATCCCAGGTGATTAAACAGCGGGCCCCGTATGAATCCTTCAATCGAGACGGTTTGCGACTTGCGACCAAAACGTCCGACGAAGCCCCGGTCAAAATTGGCCCGACCGCTGATGCCGTCACCATCCTCGTCGTCGGGATCTTCCCGGCTGAGAATTTCTTCACCGCTAATCTCCGCCAATAACCCCGCGCCAAAGAAGGGGATCGGATTGCGCGTCGCCAAGACGTTCGTCTGGTCGTCGTCCGGCACGCGCAACGGCTCTTCGAAACTGTACTGAACGCCGACGCCATTGACGCCCGTTGCGGTGAAGCTGTCATCTGAGAGCCGCTGACCGCTCAGCAAGAAGTTGCGGTAGCGCCCTGCCCCACCGCCAAACGTCGGCTTTTCGTGACAAGCGCCGCAGAAGCTGACGTTGAAACTAGGCCCCAAGCCGTCTTGTCGCGTGAAGCGCCGCAGCGCGACTTCACGCCCCCGCCCGAAGGTCGCCAGCTGCTCGTCGGTTGCCGCCGCGATCGGCTCGCCCAGTGCCCCGAGCACGTCCTCGGCGGGTTCAAGAGGTGGCTCCGGTGGCTTTTCGCCATTGTCACCACAAGCGATTAGCCACAGTGAAGCCAGCGCAAGTGCAACGCGGTTCAGCCCGCTATCCATGCCCTTCGTTCTAATCACCCAAACCGGCAAGTCGAGCATAAGACACGCATTTCACAGCTTCCACGGGCGCCCGGAAATCACCTTGTTTCACGACGCAGGCTTTGCGCGATTGAGGCTCCCTGGCTCAAGAACTAGAGGGCTGCGCACTTCGTCAATCGTTACTTCCCAAGTCGCGCTCGAGCGCCACTCCCCGCAGATCGTCAGCGGAGATCGTGTCGAAGTTTCCGCCGACAGCAGTGAGTTTGCCTTCCGTTCCGTAGATCGCGTGGAAGTCGAGGGATGTACCTGGTTGGATCAGCTCGATCTCTTCAGGGGCTTCCACGTCCAGGATCGCGATGCGCCCCTCCGTCACCGCCAAATGCGCCACGCCGGGAGTCTGCATCCAAACGCCGTTGATCCCGGGCACACGAAATAGCGTGGTGGTCGTCCACTCTTTGCCATCATAGTGGCTGATCACCCCGCCGCCGCGTCCACCGACTGCCAAGACATCATTCGGCCCAGTTCCCCAAACCCCAATCAGATCATCACTCGCGCCCACGAGTTGCTCTTGCCACTCATCACCATCGTATTGCAGGACGATACCGTTTTGGCCCACCGCAAATATCTCGTCCTTGGACGCGCCCCAGATCTTGAACAAAGCATGCACTCCGGCGCGCTCAAACTCGGGAAGTTCCACCAGCTCCCATGCGTCGCCGTCGTAACGCAAGAGCGTGGCCTCGGCGTCGGGACGACCGCTGCCGCCGACCGCCCAAAGCTCATCTGAACCGGCGCCCCAGATCCCCCATAGGTCTTCTTCGGTGGGGGTGCTCTGACGACGCCAGCGAGACCCGTCGTAGTGCAACACGCTGCCGCCATTACCCACCACCCAGACGTCCTCATCCGAAAACCCAAACACCCAGTTCAACAGTGGGGTTTCTGCCGGCAAGTCATCGATCTGGCGCCAGCGCCCGCCCGCGTGATGCCAAATCACGCCTTCATCCAAAGTGCCGCCGACCGCATAACGATCGTCATCGGCACTGCCCCAGGTCGAAAGCAACCAGCCAGTGTCCGTCGCGTCGAAAGCGTCGCGCCACGTCAAGTCGGGAGCTGGTGCGTCATCACCACACCCGGAGATCATCAACACTCCAACGGCCCAGACTGTAAGCTTCACGCATCGAGCATCGCCCGGCGCCACAAGCAGCGTCAAGCGCGGGCGCGCTGGGGACAGCCGCCTGCTCAGCCGGGAGCTACCCCATCGTCCAGGTCCAACGTGCAGTGGCCGCGGCGCGAACAGTCGCCTGAGGCGTCCAGACACCCTACCAACGTGCCAGGTGGCGGCATGATCACGTCATCAACCAATGACTTCACGACCGTCGTAAACGCTGCACCCACGATGATGCCCACCGCCATATCAACGACGTTGCCTCTGACCGCAAACGCTTTGAACTCTGTGGTCAGCCCCACGCCGAGATCCCCCAGCAGAAGCCAGGACTGCCACACCCGGCGAACTGCAACCACTCACCCCTGGCGGGGGAACAGCGAATGCTCGTGGCACGCCGTTTGCTCACGTTTTGAACGGCTGAGTTCCAGCCGAGGAAACGAAGCGGTATTTCCGGACGGACACCAGCTAGGACGAGCGAACGTATGAAGTATAGATTGCACACCGATAACCCCACATTGGACGAGACCCTGCTGCCTCTGAGCTTGGAGGAAAGTTGGACCTTCGCCCTCGACCGACCCGAGGACGGCAACCGGGACGAACCCGCGGCTACGGGCAGTGGACGGGTGATTCATACCCACTCAGTCACCGTACCGGCGATGACTCTGAAAGAGTGGGAGGCGTGGCTCGACGCGTTCCTGGCACCACGCTCGAAGCAACGAGCGTGAGCAGCAAATACACCGCGGTCTGGAGCTAAAACAGCGTATCCAACTTATCCTTGGGAGCTCCCCGCTCGGACAGCTGCGCACGATCAATGCCCCACTCTTTCAGGCGGTATTGGATCGTGCGCGTGCTGACGCCCAACAGATCGGCCGCCTTCATCGGAGACCAATTGACGGCTTCCAAGGTCTGCAGCACTGCCCGCTTCTCCAGCTCAGCCAAGGTCATTCCAGGAATAGCTAGCCGCGGATCCTTGCCCAGCTGTTCATCCTGCAGCACCGCGGGCAGATCCAGCACCCGGATCTCGGGACCGTCACACACGACCACTGCACGTTCCATGGCGTTCTGCAGTTCGCGCACATTGCCGGGCCAATGGTACGCCAGCAAGCGATCCATGACCTCGGCACTGATGCGTGGAGACTGCTCCAAGCCGTTGTCGACGGCTGCGGCCTTGACGAAATGCTCCGCAAGCAGCGGCAAGTCGCTGAGTCGCGCCCTGAGAGGCGGGATGTCAATGTCGACCACATTCAGCCGAAAGAACAAATCTTCGCGAAACCTCCCGGCTTCGACATGACGACGTAAATCTCGGTTGCAGGCAGCAACCACGCGCACGTCCACTCGCTCGGTGCGATTGCTTCCAACCCGTTGGTACTCTCGCTCCTGCAAGAACCGGAGCAGTTTGACCTGGACGTTCGGCGGTATCTCACTGACCTCATCCAGGAACAACGTACCGCGGTCTGCTTGCTTGAAGCGACCGTCCCGGCGCTGCAACGCGCCGGTGAACGCTCCGCGCTCGTGACCAAATAGCTCTGACTCCAAGACGGTCTCCGCGAGTGCCGCGCAGTTGAGAGCGACAAACTCCCCGCCGCGACCGGATTTCTCGTGCAGAGCCCGAGCGATCAGCTCCTTTCCGGTTCCGCTCTCGCCGCTGATCAGCACGGAGGACCGCGACGGCGCGACGCGCTCCACCAGCTTGAGCACCCGCTGGATGAGTGGACTATCGCCCAAGATGTCGCGGTGCACGCGCGACCAAGCTTGCGCCGCGCGCAATTTGAACAGTTCCCGGTGCTGCGACGCTCGCAACACGGCTGGGTGCAACAACGCCCTCAAGGCGTTGAAATCGAGGGGTTTGACTAGATACTGCTCGGCCCCGCGCTTGATCGCCTGCACCGCCGAGTCGATCGCTCCGGATCGAGTCATGACCATGAACACCGCGTGGGGCGCCAGGGTGCGGCCGCGCTCAACCAGCTCGATCCCCCCCATGTCCGCCATGTTCAAGTCGGCGATGACCACGTCGACCGTCTCATCGAGCAGGCCCAGACCGGCTAAACCCCCAGCCGCAGCCAAGACGCGATAACCGTCAGACGCGAGCAGTTGCTGGATTTCTTCGACACTCTGAGCGTCTTCATCAACCACGACCAGAGTCGCGGTGGGCTCGACCACCATTGCACAGGAGAGGCTAGCTCCAACCGGCGCCAGTACCAAGCTCATTTGGCGGTTACTCCTGGGCACCGACGCAAAGAGCAGGGCGGGCCCCAAAAGGCCCGCCCTTTTCGTGGGTTAGTCGAGAGAACCTACTAGTCCCATTGCGGGGGCTCGGCCGCCGGCGCCGCGGGGGTCTCGGGGTCGTCCGCGCTTGGCTCCGGCTTCTGCGAATCCGCAGAGTTGGTCTCAGCAGGTTCGTCCTTGGTTGTGGCGTCTTTTGATGGCTGCTCTCCGTTCTTCGCTGGCGCTTTGGCTTGCGCAGTCTGCGGCTCTTTCTGTCCTTCGGTTTCACCGTTGCGAGAGCAACCAGTGAAAAC
Organism: Polyangiaceae bacterium; assembly: GCA_050304975.1. Taxonomy (GTDB): domain Bacteria; phylum Myxococcota_A; class Polyangia; order Polyangiales; family Polyangiaceae; genus SZUA-265. The sequence continues at coordinate 31,713 of JBNLEN010000040.1, read as the reverse complement.
CAAAGCTAAACAAAGACCGACAATGGTGCGGAATATCATGCTGTTCATGCTCCCAATCCATCTGCGCCTGCTCTTGCTGCTTGGCGCGTCAACCAGTTCAGCAACGCACGTGCCAAGCAAACAACAGGCATTTGCCGCGCCCCACTCAGCCAGGGATGCAAGAGCCGCACGCGCGCGTGCACTCCTTGCACCAGCCACCGGACGCAGCCACCCTACTCGTCCAGATTCTCGTCGGCAGCGCCCTCGTCCGCTTCGCCTGCTGGCTCGTCGGCTTCGGCTTCTTCCGCTTCGGGCTGTGCAGCCTCCTCCTTGACCTCGGCCTTGGCTTCCTTGTCGGTCACAGGCTCTGCCTGCTTGGCCACCGGTTCACTTTCGGCAGACTTGGCTTTGGTATCCGCCTTGTCGTCGCAGCCAGCGAAACACATCAGGGCTAGGGCGATTAAATAAACGTTCTTCATCTTGATTTCTCCTCGGACGGCGCGGGCTGCGCCATGTTTGGCCGGTCGCGTCAGCAACTCGCGTGCCAGAATCACGCGGCCGAGGGCTGCCGTTCGGCACATAGCAGCGCCTCTCCCACCCGACGCACCAACTCCGGGCGTCCCTGATAGCGCTCCAGCAGGCGCTGATTCAGCTCCAGCTCGATGCCGACATAAGCCTCCCCGGCGGAAAATTGCTCCCGAAAGCTGACGACGAGTCCGTCGTCCGTGCCGAGGTAGGGGTAGTTGTGACGGACGCGCAAACTCGGCATACGGCTACTGAGGCAGGCTTGCCAACTGCGGCACAGGCGCTCTTCCTCGACTCTGGCCGGGTCGTAAAGCAGCCCCACGTCTGCATCCCGCAGTACGCCATCCAAGCGGGGGGTGAATGAGTGGACTGCAATGTGGCGCACGTAGCCAACGTCAATCAGCGTGCGTTGCACGGCTTGCCGCACGCGCATGCGATGGGCGCCGTAGATCTGAAGCAACGCGTGCTTGTCCTCGTCCGGCAAATTGACACTGACTTCGGAAAACAAGCTCGGGCTATCGCTCGATCGATTGCAGTCGACCAGCAGCCGAGTCATCGACTGTTCAATGCAGGTGGTACCGAGTTGCGCCGCCAATTGCCGCGCAAAACGCAGCGCCCCAATATCGTAGCCGCGGTGACAATGCAGCAGACCGGGCCGCTTGTCGAACAGCCCGGCAAAGCGTGGCGGCACCCAATTGCCAGCGTGTTCGCAACTGATCACATATCCACGGGGAGCGTCCATTTGGCTCTTTCCGGTCCCGAGAGTGGCTCAATCAACCATCAAACATGTCGCCTTGGCTGAGACAGCGACATAACTCCGAGGCGATGTCTTTGAGCTGCGAACGGTTTGGGGCCCTTCCCAACCGATTCAACAGGCGCCGCGCCAGGGGTCCCCGCTCCAGCGTGAGTTGCAGCGCGCCAGCCTGACCAGTGGGCAGCGCGGGCGCCGCGCGCATGAACAGCTCCCGCCAGATGCTCATCGCCGACATGGGGATCCCTGGCAATCCTAGCGCTTGCAGGTAATGAGAATCCCCCACGCGCGCCTCATCACCGTGACGCACTGTGGCGTCCAGGATGATGGCCAAATCCCCGGTGGAAAGCGCCTGCTGTTGTTCATAGTCAGACAGCTCTTGCGACACCAACAGCTCGAGCACCGAGCAGATCAATCCCGCCAACGCAGCGTCGGCTCTGGGACACTCCTGCGTGTCCATCAAACGGATTTCAATCGCGCTTCGATCGAATCTCGCGATCGCTCCCCGCGAGTTCAGCCATTCGTAGCGCAACAATCCGTCAGGGTCGTGGGCCTCCATGTCCTCGTACATGGGCTGAAGGATCTCGTGCTCGTATTGGGTCTTGAATTCGATAGCTTCGGGGATCACTCGTCCGGAAATACTAGGGACTATCAGGGAATTGACGCGGTACGCCTCCAGACGCCCGTCCAGGTAGCCGCTGTAACTGGCGTTCAGAAACGGCGAACTAGCGCACAATGCCGGCAGTATCGGCAAGAGCACTCGAATGGCCGAGTGCAGCCGCGCAAACTCGCCGTCACCGTTGAATGGCAAGTTGAGATGAACGCTCTGCAGGTTGACCCAACCGTGAGTATTGCAGCCGAAAATGTCGTCGTACGCGGCGTAGATCTCAACATCGCCGTGAGGCCAAAGTTTGCCCTCCTTGGCGGGATCCATCCAGGGGTGAGCCCCCGTGGGCATCAGGCAGGCTCCGTGCTCCTGAAGGCGACGGTTGAGCTCTCCGACCGCAGCCTGAAACTGCTTGGCCAGCGCCCCCAACGATTCGACTGGCGAGGGATTCTTGAGCTCGATCTGGTGGAGAGCCAACTCGTTCGAAACCCCGATCGTTCCTATACTAATCTCCTGCACTGGGCCCAGCTCTGGGTCGACCAAGATTTGATCCGCAATGGGCCGGACATCGAACGTGCGCGCGTCGACGATCATGTATTCCGTTTCGACGCCGTAAGCTTCGAACAAACCAAGTGATTGGGTCATCGTGACTGGCATGCCAGCACGCCGCGTGCCAAGCCCGCACCCCATTGAAGCTTGGGCCAGCAGGTCCGGCCAGAGTCCCATTCGCGAGTCGCCGGGGAGCCCATCTGGCGGCTGCGGGACCTGCCGAATGACAGTCTTGCACCCGCACATGCAACTCTTGCACGGTGCCCGGCCCAGCTCGCGCTTTTCTGAGCTATTGAGGAAACTGGCACCGAATCTGCTTTCGGCGCGCCAGCGTTACCCATGAATAAAAAGGCTAGTGTGTCGAGGCGGCGTCGGCGTCCCAGAAGCCAACAGCTGCAGTTGGACATCCGTACCCAGCCCGACGACTTCAGTTGCGGCCCCACCTGCTTGCACGCCGTCTACCGCTACTACGGAGATGACGCCTCCCTGCGCTCAGTGATCGAGGAGGTCGAGCCGATTGAAAATGGTGGGACGCTGGCAGTCAATTTGGCTTGTCACGCGCTCGAGCGCGGCTACGACGCGCTGATCTACACGTACAACCTGAACCTGTTCGACCCGACCTGGTTCGACTCGCCCGGAGAGTTGCCGGAGAAACTGCATCAGCAGGCCCAGGTCAAGTCCGACCGCAAGCTACGCGCCGCGTCCCAAGCGTACGCCAAGTACTTCGAGCTCGGAGGCACCCTGCGCTACGAAGAGCTGTCGTCGGCCCTCCTGCGCCGACACCTATCGAAGGGTGTGCCACTGCTCACCGGACTCAGCTCTACATATCTGTATGGGTGCGAGCGCGAGTTCGAGGACAACTACGACGACGTGCGCGGTGAACCGTCAGGTCACTTCGTGGTGCTCAGCGGCTACGACAACCATCGTCGCCAGGTGCTGGTCGCCGACCCGCTGCAAGACAACCCTCGCTTCAAACGAAAACGCTATCCTGTGGCAATCCCCAGGCTGATCGCGGCGATCCTGTTAGGAGTGCTCACCTACGACGCCAACTTGTTGATATTGCAGCCACGCGAAAGCTAGAACTAGTGCCTACCTTACTGGTCGTTGAAGACCCCAACACCTGGCGGCTGCCGATTGACGGCGTCAGCATCGTCTCCGCCAAAAGTTACATCGAAGCCGCGGAACATGCAGACCTGCGACGCGCCAAAGTGTTCAACCTGTGCCGCAACTACGCCTATCAGAGTGTGGGCTACTATGTTTCGCTGCTGGCAGAGGCCCGCGGCCACAAACCAATGCCCTCAGTCGCGACAATTCAAGACTTGCGCACTGCCCCGGTCATCAGAGTCGTGTCTGAGTCTTTGCAAACACTCATTGACAGTAGTCTGCGCCGACTGAAGTCCGATCAATTTACGCTGAGTATCTATTGGGGCAGAAACCTGGCAGAGCGCTACGACCGGCTATCGCAAGCACTGTTCAACCATTTCCCCGCACCGCTCCTGCGCGCGGAATTCGAACGCCACGACGGCGGCATCGGCGACTTGCAACGCTGGCGGCTCAAGCGCCTGTCGGTGCTCGCCTGGCAAGACATCCCCAAGGGCCACGAGGCCTTCGTTGTCGAGCGAGCCAAGCGCTTTTTTCTCCGACCGAGCCGCTCGAGCCCAAAACGAGCTCGCTATGATATCGCCGTCCTGATCAATCCTGACGAACAAGATGCGCCGTCGGATCAGAAGGCTCTGCGGCGCTTCAGCAATGCGGCGGCGAAACTTGGCGCCCACTGCACCTTCATCACGCGAGCTGACTACGGCCGAATCGCAGAATTCGATGCCTTGTTCATTCGCGAAACGACCCGTGTCAATCACCACACGTACCGCTTCGCTCGACGGGCCGAAGCGGAAGGTCTGGTGGTGGCGGACGATCCCGAATCGATCATCCGCTGCACCAACAAGGTATATCTCGCTGAGCTCTTTCGAAGGCACGACATCCCCGCACCCCGCACTCAAATCATCACTCGCAAGAACGCCCTGGAACAAACGGAGAAGCTGGGCACGCCAGTCGTGCTCAAGCAGCCAGACAGCTCCTTCTCCAAAGGGGTAACCAAGGTTGAGACGCGTGAGGAGCTCGCGAAGCGTTTGGATGAATTGTTCGCCGAGTCGGAGCTGTTGGTGGCGCAAGAGTTCGTGCCATCAGAGTTTGACTGGCGCATTGGTATCCTCGGCGGCAAGCTGCTCTTCGCTTGCAAGTACTACATGGCCAGAGGGCATTGGCAGATCCAGGTATCTGCAGGGAATCGGCGGCGCTACGGCAAGCACGAAACTTGTGAGCTAGAAAACGTCCCCGAAGCGGCCAGAAGACTTGCGCTGCGCGCCTGCTCGCTCATTGGGGACGGTTTCTATGGAGTTGACATCAAGCAGCTAGGCGACCGCTTCTACGTTATCGAGATCAATGACAACCCGAACGTAGAAGCCGGTTGTGAAGACGCGGTCAACCGCGACGAACTCTACCATCGCCTGGCGTGGCACTTTGTCGATCGTATCGAGCGCCGCACGACTCGTAGAAACTCACCCCAGCTTGAACAAGCTCAGCAAGATATCAAACACAATCAAGAGAACGATATACCACTCCACTCGCAGTGAGCTGCGGTGGCGCACCAAATCGAGCCCAGTATGAGCCACATCTGTCACGAGGCCGAGTTTGGCCTCCAGCGCTCGGTTGCGTTCTTCAATTTCGAACTCGTCCAATAGCTGGTGATAGAGCCGCTCGAGATCCGTTCGTTCCCACAGCAGATCGGGCTTCTCGGTGACTTCAGCGCGGCCGATCAACGCCTGTCGGATACTCAGCGCGCGACCGATGTGCCGTAGCAGGGTTCGTGGGCGCTGCGCGCTGCGTCCAGTGCTCTCCAACTCCCGCGCTAGGGGCTCTACCGCGGCAGCGGCTTCGCGCAAGATCGCTTCGTAGCTCGCCATCACCACACTGCGGGCCAGTACTTCCGCAGCGATCACCAAACGAGCGAGGGATGCGTCGCTCAAGTGCAGCGCATCCCCGAGCACCCGCTCTGGCTGCTCAGGCTCGACGACGATGCTCAACAACTCCGTCTCGAGCGCGCGCTCCTGGCGCTTGTTGCCCAACTCATCCAACCAGCTCAGGAAATCGGTGGCTGGCTGCCCGTCAGCATTGGCGAACACCACCACACCGTAGCGCATGCACATCGCGTAACCTCCCGCCGGCAATTGCACTGTCGGGGGATTTGAGGTCAGCAGCGCAGCGCTCCGCTTGGCGACGACGCGCGTCTCGATACGCTCAAACGCGTGCACCGCCACCAGGTAGCGCACGCTTTTCGCGGAATTGGCAGAGCCCGGCTGGACGCCGAGCTCTGCTTCCGAGGGGGCAACTTGGGATACCACGCGCGACGCGTAGCAAACGGCGCGCCAACACCTAGTTCACTGGTCGCGCGGAGGCGGGGGTCTACTTGATCGCCAGCTTGCGGCCCGACACTGCCCCTTCGAGCTTGGGCACCGTGACTTCCAAGACGCCATTCTTGAATTCGGCCTCGGCCTTGCCGGTATCGAGACCGGTCGGCAACGGGATTGTCCGAGCGAACATGCCGTGAGCCCGCTCGATCCGATAGCAACCGTCCTTCTCGTGCGACTCGTCGTATTTCTTCTCGCCACGCAAAGTTAGCGATCCGTCCTCAATCACCAGACTGACGTCATTCTTCTCGAGGCCTGGTAGCTCCGCGGACACGCGCAGCGCTTGGCCATCGTCGACAACGTTGACACTGGGGTTGAAACGAGTAGCGCTGAAATCCCCGAACCAGCGATCCATCTGCCCAAACGCGCTGAACGGCTCTCGCCAGAATTCTTGGATCATGCGCGAGGGCTCTATCATTGGCCAGCTCTGGGTTCCGGCGGGCTGCATCGCAGCGCCGCTCGAAGCAACAGGCACGGATGTCTCTTCTTTCTTACCCCTCTTGAATTTGAAGGGGTTCCACTTGGACCAGTCCATTGGGTCAACCTCCTTTTTGGGTACCTATGACCTTGATGTGTTCGCCAACAGGCAGTGTCAACCGGCGCAAAAGGCCAGCGGAACTAGCGCTGCGTCAGGCAGCCTCGACCCTGGGCTCACAATCGATGTACAGCTCCAGAGCTGGGTCTCGCTGCTCCATTCCGGCCACAGCAGCGTTGACCCAATGAGGTAGCTTTCCGTGGCTCGTTGTCGGGCAAACCAGGCTCAACTCGCGACCAGCTATCCCCGCCAACGACTCCAGGCAAGTATCGACGACGGTGCGCCGCGCAGCGATTGCGTCACGACAGCTGGACGGACCGCAAACCAAAGTCGCCCCAGAAATGGCTCCCAGTTCATGCAGCTTCTCCCGAACGCGCTGGGCGAACTCGAGGTTCGACTCCGCTGACCACTGCAGCAACATCACGACACTTTCGAAACGCTCACGGGCTAGCTCGGCATGACGAGCCCAATCCGTGCCACGCTCGCTGACCACGACGTAGCTCAACCTGACAGGTTTCACGAGACACCTCCTATTTCAACCTGACCAAACAAGGTATGGCGAGCGGCGCATTGGGGCTGCGGCCCGCAAAATTGGCAGGTTGCGAGGGATAACCACGCAGCGCCGTCAGTATTCCTGGTTGGCGGCCACTTTTTCGCCGACTGGCGTCAGGAGCGGGCGTTCAGCTCTTGGGGCCAAAGCCGGTCACTTGGTACCCACCCGAGCGCTCATCTTTGTGCAGCTCAAGCAGCCCGCGCTTGCCGGCATCCTTCAGCAACTCATTGAAGCTGCGGTAGCCGTAGCTCGATTCCGAGAAGTTCGGGCGCTTGCGTTTCAGGGTCTGCTTCACCATCGAGCCCCAAACGGCGCCTTCGCGGTCGCTGAACAGCGCTTCCACCGTGTCCAACACCAGCTCGAGCGCATCCGCCTTTTGAGCTTCTGCGGGATCCGCCTTGCGCGCGCTGGCGGTAGGCGGTTTCTTGGCAGCCGCCTTCCGACCGCGGGCTTTCAGAATATCGTCGTAGTAGATGAACTCGTCACACGCGTCGACCAGCAGATCACTGGTGGAGCTGCGTACCCCAACGCCGATCACGTGCTTGTTGTTCTCACGCAGCTTGCTCACCAATGGGGAAAAGTCGCTATCGCCAGACACGACCACGAAGCCTTCGATGTGCGGTTTGGTGTAACTCAAGTCCAGCGCGTCCACGACCAGGCGAATGTCTGCCGAGTTCTTGCCTGAGTAGGATATGTGGGGCACCTCAACCAGCTCGAACGCCGCTTCGTGCAGCGGTTTGCGGGCCGTCTGGTAGCGCGTCCAGTCGGCGTAGGCTTTCTTGACCACGATATCGCCCTTGTCCAGCAATCGCTCTAGCACCCAGTCGACGCGAAAGTCTGACCCGCTGTCTTTGGCCCCACCCCGGGATTTATCAGCGTCTTTGGCGCCGATCGCGACGTTTTCGAAGTCACAAAATACGGCCAAAGTCAGCGATGCACTGGGGGTCGGTTGGGGCATGGGCGGCAGCCTATCTCATCATGCCTCCAGATCCCAGCGCTAGACTGACAGCGCCCCGGCGCTAGACCGACAGCGCCCCAGCGCGATGCGATTTGGCGGCTAGGCGTGACCGCGCAGCGACTGCGGGTTCTCTGCTATGTGTGCGATCGCGTCTCCGGCGGTCGCCAATCCATCTGCGGCCTGACCGATCAAGACTCCGGCCTTTTTGGTCTTGATGGGTGTGCGAGTTCCGAGCGCGGGGTCTACGACGAGCGCGATGACCTGCCCGGCTTGCACGGCATCACCCAACTTGACGCTCATACGTAAGAACCCGCTGCGCGGCGCCCGGATCCAAAACCGTGAACGAAATGCTCTGACGCGGTCTTTGCTTCGCTCCGGACGCTCTTGAATCATGCCGATGCTGGCCATGACGCGCAGGCTGCCGTCGATGCCGCTCTGGATCGCCGCATCGTCCAAGCGGTTGGCTTCCCCGGCCTCATACAAAAGGACCGGCTTGCCCAGCTGGATAGCGTGAGCGCGAAGCGAGCCATCACGCACGGCCGAGTGAACCACCGCAGGCGCTCCAAACGCCCGCGCCAACTTGACCACACGGGGATCGTCTAGGTCTCCTCGAATCTGCGGCAGGTTCATGCGTCCGCCAGAGCCGGTGTGAAAGTCGATGCCTACGTCCGAGCGCTCGATCACCAACTCAGAAAGTAAATGCGCCAACTGCGAACCTAGCGACCCACGCTTGGAGCCCGGAAAGCAGCGATTGAGGTCGCGCCGGTCCGGCAAGTAGCGTGATCCTTGAATCAACCCAAACACGTTGACGACGGGCACCGCCAGAACAGTGCCACTCAACTGCGCTGGCTGCAGCCGACGCACGAGCTCATCCACGATGATCACACCGTTGATTTCATCGCCATGCAGAGCCGCGCTCAACCATAGGGTGGGCCCAGGCCGAGCGCCGTGCATGACCACCATTGGCAAAGACATGAACGTGCCCGTGGGCAAACGAGCAACCGGAACTTCGAAGCGCTGAGTCTTGCCAGGGGCAATCAGGTGGTCGGCGAACACGAAGGGCGGGATTGGCGCCTCGCGGACGCGTCGCTTGCCGGGTTTCCCGTGCAGCGGCGAAGATTTCGGATGCTTCATCACTTGGTTCACACCAATGCACTGGCCATCAGGGTTGCCAAGCCCAAAAAGCTCAAAAAGCCCACGATGTCCGTGACCGTAGTCAACACGATGGAGGAAGCCGTAGCCGGATCTCGACCGAGAGCCGTCAGGACAATCGGGATCACCGCACCTGAGACGGCAGCCAGACACATGGAAATTACCATCGCCACGCTGATCACGCCTGCCAACGCCAGATTCTGACTCCAGATGAACACCCCCAACGCCGTCACCAGCGCCACCGCGGTTCCGGCTCCGAGCCCGACGACAGCCTCTTTGCGCACCACCTGCCACACATGTGATGTACGGATCTCCCGCAACGCAAGCCCTCGCTGGGTGACGGCGAGGGCCTGCGCCCCGGTGTTGCCGGACTGCCCCGCGACAACGGGCATGAGCACCGCCAAAGCGGTGATCTTCGCGATGGTGGCGTCAAACATTCCCACGACCGCCGAAGCCAAGAACGCCGTCGCCAGATTGATTTGCAGCCAAGGCAAGCGACTCTTGAGCGCAGTCCAGGGAGTCGACAGGGCACGCTCCTCACGACTGACACCAACCATCGCCTGGGCAGCAGCCACCGCGTCCTCTTGGGCTGCATGCAGCAGCTCCTCGTAGCGGATCACCCCAAGCAGAGTCCCGTCGAAGTCGACGACGGGCACACTAGCAAGCCGGTGTTGCTCCAGTAGCTCAGCGACCTCTTCATCACTGGTCATCGGCATGACGCTGATGGGCGCCAGTAGTTCCAAATCTCCCAAAGTCGTCTCGAGCGGGGCTGCCACGGCCGAGTGCAGGGGCACCATCGCCTCCAACTTGCCCGCGTCATCTACCAACATCAACTCGGTGACTCGACGTTTCGAACCGGCCCTGAGACGCTCCAAGGCCTGCCCAATCGTCAGGTTCTTGGTCAGGTGGGCGAAGCGGCGGTCCATCAATTTGCCCGCGGTGCCCGCGGGGTACTCCAAGATTTGTTCGATCTCTTTCTTGAGCCGCCCCGGGACGGCCTCGAGCAGTTCGCCTCGGCGCTGCGGTTCGAGGCCCCCAAGCAACGCCGAGGCCGTGCCGACTTCCAGATTGAGAACCCACTGAGCCCCGGCATCCGGCGAACACACCTCTAATGTGTGGACTGCATCTTGACTGTTCATTCTCTGAAGCAGATCCGCCCCAAGCGTTGCGTCTTGCTCCGCCAATAGCGTCGCCACTTCGCGCTTGTCCTGAGAGCTCAACGCGCGGGCCGCGTCTGACGGGTGCAAACGCAGCATTCGGGAGAGGGCCTGAGCCGGAAAGTCAAACATCAGCATCCCGTCTTTCCGCACGTGGGTCACGCCCACTTGGAACCAGGGAACGCAACATTCCCAGTAGCCCGACGCTGTAGAACTCGGCCAGCGCTTCAGCGGTCTCAGCGACGGGCGGGCGCTTGACGGCTTGCCCCAGCTTTCGCTCCAGCTGACGGATGGCTTCATAGCGGATCGCCCCCAGCAGGGTGTCGTCTCCGTCAACCACCGGCATCGCATGATAGCGTTGCCAGCCGGGATGCGTGGCTGCAGCCAATTGCGTGATAGCAGCCGGGATGCTCTCGGGGCCAGGCTTCATCAAGCTGGACAGCTTGCTCGAAGCTTCTGCAGCGATCAGTTCGCGCAATGTGATGACCCCGACCAGCTGATGACGCCGGTTCGTCACGTAAAGATAGTAAAGCACGTCCTTCGAGTGCGAACACACCGTCTGTCGAGCTTCATCTACGGTCATGTCATCAAACACGTGGACCACCAACGGGTCCATCAGGGCGCCAGCAGTTTCATCGGCATAGGTCAGCAGGTGCGTGACCGCGCTAGACGTCCGCTCCGGCAGAGCTTGAAGCAAACGGCTACGCTGCGGCAAGTCAACGCGCGTCAAGCACATTGCCGCGTTCACGGGCCCGGCTTGCTCCAGCACCGCCGCGGCTTCGCTGCTGTCCATCACGCTCAAGAGCCGCGCCGCCGCGCCGGGATTCATGCGTCCGAGCACCCGCCCCGCAGGCACTCGGTCGAGCTGAGCGAACAGCTGACAGGCTTGCTCCGCAGTGGCGCCGTCTAGCATGGACGCCAAGTCCGCCGGATGCAGCCTCGCCAATTCATTCAGCACGTGACCCGAGGCGCTCAAGCATCACCTCGCTGGAGTAGCGTCGAGGGTTGCTCCAAGAACGTGCTGCTCGGAATCGCGGTCTCCCCATTTCCGGTTTCCAAGATCACATTGGTCGCGGTGATACGGATGATTCGCCCCTGGGTCTCACCCACCTGAATGGTCTGTCCGACCTCGTACAGCTCCCGGACATGATGCCCAGCCAGGATGTTGGTCACCGTCAGACGACTGCCCAATCCAAATGAAATGGCCGCGGCGGTAAGTAAGCCAGAGAACGCGATCGCCACTACGACCATCACGAACCCCACCTCGATATTCAGCTGCTGGACCGCGACCAGCACCGACAAGCCGACAACCGTCAAGTAAGTCGCGTGGGCGAGGCTTCGAGGAGCGATGACATCGTTCGGCGGAAGCGACCGAATCAGGGTGCGTTTCAGCAGAGCCCCCCCAAACGCTCCGACGACCACAATCAGCAGCGCCACCAGTACCCGCGGCAGATACGAAGCGACAGCGCCAAGCCAGGTGGTGATGACCGGAAAGCCCAGGAGTTCAGTGGCGGTCATCAGTGCTAGCAGCAGCACCAGCCAAAACACGCCGCGCCCCAAGATCACGTCAGTCCGCCGTGCAGACTGCGACAGGTCCGCGCCCGCGGGGCGGGACGGCAGCCAGCGCTCTACCTGATGTACCAAACGCCCGACGATCCCCTTGGCGACGAACGCGGCGATCCAACCGACCGCGAGCACGACTAGCGCCAGAATTGAGCTGCGCGAAAGCCCAGTGAGCGCTTCAATCTCGGACAGCCAATTGCTCAACTCGTCCATCTGTTCTCCCTCGGCATCAAGTAGCCTCCAATTGTGTATCATCCCCATCGACCGCGGCGATATCGTCCTCCTGGGAGGCAATGCGCTGACTGAGCACAGTCGCCGCAACCAAGTCCCCCGTAACGTTCACGACGGTGCGACTCATGTCCAAGATGCGGTCAACTCCCATGACAAGACCAATGCCCGCGGTTGGCACGCCCGCCGCCGTCAGCACCATCGACAGAATCACGATGCCCACGCCGGGAGTCGCCGGAGAGCCAATCGAGGCCGCCACCGCGGTCACCACGACCAGGGCCAGCTGCCCCATCGACAACTCCAAACCAAACACCTGGGCCAAAAAGACGGTCGCTACCCCCTGATACAGCGCCGTGCCGTTCATATTGATGGTCGCACCCAGGGGTATGATGAACTGAGCCACGGGCAGCTTGACGCCCAACTTCTGGCGCGCCGTCTTGATCGCCAGCGGCATCACTGCGGCGGAGCTGGACGTAGAAAACGCCAGCAGTTGCACGTCGCGGCACTTGGCGACGAACACCCAAGGCGGCACGCCCGCCAACATCCAACACAGCAGCACTAGTAGCACCGCCATCAGTGCCAATCCGCCAATCACGGTCAACACGTAGACAGACAGCCCCAACAGGGCCGAGAGACCCAGCTTGGACGCCAGCTGCGCCATCAAGCCAAATACGGCAATCGGCGCCAGCCACATCGCCCACCGCACGACCACCATGCACACCTGCTGCAGCGAGCCAAGAAACCCCAATAGCGGCTCGGACTGCTCGACGGGCAACGACACCAGAGCGATACCGACCACCACCGCAAACAAGACCACGCTCAGCATCTCGGAATTGACCATCGCCCCAAGGGGACTGCGAGGGACCAGATTGGCGATCGTATCGGGCAGCTTCGCGAAATCGATCTGGCTCGCCTGATCCGCCGCATTTTCGACCGTGGGCAATGGTCCGAGTGCTTGAGGGTCCAAGAACGCGCCTGGCTTTATCAGTAGCGCTAAAGCCAAGCCGATGACGATCGCCACTATCGTGGTCAAGACGAAGAAGATGAGCGCCGAAACGCCAAGCTTCCGCAACTGGTCCATGTTGTCACTCGACGCCAGGCCCCGCACGATGGACGCGAAGACCAACGGGATGACGATCATCTGAATGGACCCCAGAAACAATTGTCCTGGTAGCGCCAACCAACTGGTGAGCGTCTCGGACACGCCCGCGCTCACCCAACCCGAAGATGGCCCCAACGCGATACCAACGCAGACCCCAAGCAGCATGCCTAGCAGTACCTGGGCCCAGAGTCGGCCCCGAACCAGACTCTGGAGCTGATCACTCAATGCTCCGAGGGACGGGATGCGGATCAGTTCAATCGGGTGGGGCATAGGACATCGTCAGCTGGCGGGCGGTGGCTTCTTTTTACGAACCTGACGTTGCGGCAATAAGTCCTTCGCGTTTGCATACTTGCCAAAGCACAGCAATTTGTCCCCCAACTCCAGCTCGCGCTTACCCCGCGGGTTGGGAATGATCTTGCCGCCACGCGATAGGCTCAATACCACCAAATCGCGGTCGCGCAGCCCAGACTGCTCGATTGATTTGCCGACGAGCCCCGATTCTTCGCCAATGAAAAACTCGAGCACGTCGTAGCCGGTGCTCACCGTCAATCGCTGGCGAATATCCAGCTCCGGACGAGCCACATGCTCAGCCACGTAGTCGATAATCGCGCCGGCAATATCCTTGCCCGTCGCAGACTCAATGCCCTCCAACCCTGGTGACGAGTTGACTTCCATGATCTGAGGACCATCTGCCCCCTCGAGCATGTCCACGCCAGCCACCTTGAGTCCCATAATCTGAGCAGCTCTAACGGCTGTCTCTTGGTAGGTGGAGTCCAACTCAACCGCTTCTACTTTTCCTCCGCGGTGCACATTGCTCCGAAACTCATCCCCCTGAGCCACACGTCGCATAGCGGCCACCACGCGGTCTCCGATCACGAACGCACGGATGTCCTTACCCTTGCTCTCCTTGACGAACTTCTGAATCAACACATTTTGACGCGTGCTCTGCAACGTCTCGATGATCGCCTGAGCCACCTTGACGTTGTCCGCTAGAATGACGCCAACCCCCTGGGTTCCCTCCAGCAGCTTGATGATGACCGGAGCGCCGCCAACGCGCTCAATAGCCGGCAACACGTCGTTCTTGTCACGCACGAATTCGGTTCGAGGAATGCCGATGTCAAAGCGGCTGAGAATTTGCGTCGAGCGCAGCTTGTCTCGCGAGTTCGAGATACCGCTGGCCGAGTTCGCGCAAAACACGTTCATCTGCTCGAACTGCCGCACCACGGAGGTACCGTAAAAAGTGATGGATGCGCCAACCCTGGGGATCACGGCGTCGTACGCGCTCAACACCTTGCCGCGGTAGAACAACTCTGGTTCCGCCTTGGAGGAAGAGATGGCGAAGCGCAGCGTATCCAGCACCTTGGGACTGTGCCCGCGCTCCTCGGCGGCTTGAACTAGGCGACTTGTGCTGTAGCACTTGCGGCTACGGGATAGGATGCAGACTTTCATGAGCCCTCTTTCGGGTGTGTGGCTAGAAAAACTCGCGTTCTACGGCGACGGCCATTTCAGCGATGGAATCAATGATGTTGGTCAGCTCTTCGTGCAGGCCCGCAGAGGATATCAGGTCTATCTTCGGATTTTTTAGGCGGTCCATCGCGGACAGCACCAACCGGCTAGCCTCACTCTTCGACTTGCGCGCGGACTCACGCTCGATGCGGTTGAGGAAGTTGCGCGAGCGGTCCAAGCAGTGCAACACAGCCCGCGGAAATGTCATGTCCTGCAGCAAGAATTCGGCCACGGACTTGCCCGTGGGCGCGCGACGACTGCGCTTGAAAAACGGCTCCGCTGCGGCACACAGTCGCAGCAACGCGACCCACTGAGCCGCTTCTTGCGGGGTCTCCATTCCGGGCTCACGCTGCGCCCGTTCTCCAAGCCAATGGTGTTTGACGTCCATCACGCGGGCAGTCTGATTCGCCCTCTCGAGCAACATGCCGAGACGCATGAAATCGAACGGTTCTTCGTGCAGCATGCTGCTCTGACAGACGCCTTGGAACTCGGCGCAAACGGAGCGGATCCGGTTGTAGAACGAGGTACGGTCAGCCGCATACGTGCGATGGGCCTCGTCAGTTGCCAGCCACTGGTAGCATGAGTTGACGGTCTCCCACATTTCGCGACTGATGATCTCACGAATCATGCGCGCGTTTTCACGTGCCCAGTAGAACGATGCCTGGATACTGACGGGATTGTGCTGACTCCAGGTGACGTAGTCCTCACAGGGTTCGTCATCGTCATAGGCGTCCGTCCCGACCAATTCTTCGAAACGTTCCTGCTCCCCCAAAACCACGATGATCGGCCGCCAACGCTCGGCGTCGTGAATGTCGGCATCGAGCACCGTCGCGTGGTTGACTTGAGCTAGCCGTGCACTGCTCTCAGCTCGCTCAATGTAGCGATGAAGCCAGAAACAGCATTCGGCGACTCGCGAAATCATGGCGTTCCCCCCAGAACCCATGTGTCTTTGGAGCCGCCGCCCTGGCTGGAGTTGACTACGTAAGAGCCTTCTTTGAGAGCCACACGGGTGAGCCCACCAGGGAGTACCCAAGGTTGTCGCCCGGTAATGATGAACGGCCTCAAGTCGAGCCGTCGGGGCCCGACATCTTGATCGACCCATGTCGGCGCCGCGGATAAATCAATGCGTGGTTGAGCGATGTATCCGCGCGGCTTTTCTTTCAACTTGGCACGAAACTCATCCAGCTCTTTCCTGCTTGCGGTCGGTCCCATCAGCATGCCGTACCCGCCAGAGCCGTCCACGGCTTTCACTACGAGCTGGTCGAGGTGTTCCAACGTGTACTTCAAGCCGTCAGGCTCTGAGCAGACATAAGTCGGAACTTGCTGCAGGATCGGCTCCTCATCGAGGTAGAATCGGATCATCTTGGGCACGAACGGGTACACGGCCTTGTCATCAGCAACACCGTTGCCGATGGCGTTGGCCAAGGTCACGTTGCCGGCGGCGTAGGCTTTGACTATGCCGGGTACGCCCAACAGACTGTCCCCGCGAAAATGCTCGGGATCCAAGAAGTCGTCATCGATCCGACGATAGATTGAGTGCACCTGTTGAGGCCCGGAGGTGCTCTTCAAGTAGACACGCTCATTTTCAACGAACAGATCCGTGTTGTGCACCAGATCGCAGCCCATGCGGCGCGCCAGGAAGCTGTGTTCGAAATAGGCGGAGTTGTAAGGACCGGGCGTGAGCACGCAAATCCGCGGCTCACCGTCGACTTCGGGCGCGACCTCACCCAGGGCGTTGCGCAATCTTACGGGATAGTCATCGACGGAGCGCACCTGAGCGTTCGCGAACACCTTCGGCAATGCGCGTTTCATGACGCCGCGATTTTCGAGCACGTACGACACTCCAGATGGGGTGCGCGCATTGTCCTCCAGGACGACGAAATCGCCCTGGCGATCTCGAATCAGGTCGATGCCGGCGATGTGCACGTACACACCATGCGGCGGTTTGACTCCCCGCATCTTCTTCAGATACCCGCTCGATCCGAGCACCAGCTCGGCGGGCACGATCTTTTCCTTCAAGATGCGCTGCTCGCCATAGATATCAGACAAGAACGCGTTGAGCGTCTGCACCCGCTGCACGAGCCCTCGCTCGATCCGGTCCCACTCATTGGAGGACACCACGCGTGGTATGAGGTCAAACGGGAAGATCCGCTCCGCTCCCTTCTGCTCGGAGTAGACGCTAAATGTCACTCCCGCGTTCAGAAAGACGCTATTGGCCAAGCGCTGCCGCGCGGCGAATTCTTTGCGCCCGAGCGAATCCAACGCATCGATCAAGGTCGCTGCTGCCGCCCGCGTTTTTCCGGGCTGCTCGAAAAACTCATCAAACGTATCCGCCAGCGGCCGGTAACCCGCAAAGAGTTGAGCGTCAGGCTGCGCGCTATCTGTCATCGACATGAACCACCCCTGCTTACATGAGCTGCCCTAAAGTTATCGCGCGAGCCCGGCTGGGGTTCAAGTGTCATGGCCAGCCTTCCCGAGGTCACCGCAGTAGCGTTGGACGTCTGTGCAGCACGTTCTTCCACGGACCCGAGCGCGGAGAAACAACAGCCCGTACCGACCCTAGAGTCGAGGCAATCCGCCCCGCCCGCGAGCAGCGCACGCGAGCCAACAAACTCTCAAACGGAGCGTGTCACGGATACCAAGCCACGCCGACGAAGGGAGTCAGGTTCTGACTGCCGAGCGCCGACTCTCCGAACAAATCGCGGCCTCCACGAGAAAGGTAGTAGCGCACGCGATATTCCAAACGAAGCGCCAGCTCCAGATCCTCGGTCAGTGGCACGCTGCCACCCAGTGCTACCAACCACGCCACGCTGGGAGTCACGCGGAAAGCGCCGCGTGCCCTACCGCTGTCATCGAGGATGTCATCGCGGCCATGATCGTCACGTAGACCGAGCGCGCCCCATCCAACTTCCGCGAACAACGCCCGATACTGCCCTCGCACGACAGGACCGAGCCACCACTCCCAGTAGCTCCCACCCACTGCTTCATCCAATTGGGTTGCCCCGTCAGGGCCGAAGCCACCGAAGTTGCCAGCTTCACGCAGCCCCATATCGAGCTGAGTGAACAGGCCCAAATGCAAGAAGGAATGCAGCTGCCAGGTCGCCAACGCGGCCAATCCCACCTCGGTCTGTTCAACCAGCCTCTCCCCTCGCTCACCACCGATCTCAGTCTTCGCCTGCTGCTGGAAGTGGGTGAGGGTCGCGCCCAGATCAAACCGCAAGGGGCGCTCTTCTGTATTCGCGTGAGCCGCTGGAGTGGCAACTGTCAACGACACGCCCGTGGCAAGTAGCCCGATAAATCTAGACATGATCCCCCAAATTTGAAAAACCGCGCAGCCCGAAGACTGCGCGGTTTCATTATCGCCGATTTGGCGCGCTCTTACTTGTTCTTCTTGGCGTACTCGATCATCTTCTTGAACTGCGGGAACGGCTGCGCTCCGCTCAAGAAGTAGCCGTTGATCGTGAATGCCGGAGTCCCGCGCACACCCGCCTTCTGGGCGACCTTGACGTCGTTGTCGACGTGGGCCTTGTGCGTGTTCTCATCCAGCGCTTTCTTGAACTTGGCCATGTCGATGCCGCCAATTTCTTCGGCGTACTTCTCCAGGTCAGCACGCTGCAGCGCCTTCTGGTTCGCGAACAGCTTGTCATGGTACTTCCAGAAAGCGTCATTGCCCTTCTGCAAGAAGACCTCGTGGGCTGCTTCAGACGCCAGCGGTGCGCTCTTGTGGAACGGCAGCGGCATGTGACGCCAAACGATCTTCACGTCATTGCCGAACTCGTCCATCACCTGCTTCATGGTCGGGTTGACCCGGTTGCAGTACGGGCACTCGAAGTCGCTGAACTCTTGGATCACGATCTTCGCGTTCTTGTTGCCCTTCCAGGGATTGTCCTTACCGGGCTCCGCGACGTCGCGCTTTTCCGGCTTGGGCGGCCCCTTGGCGGTCTTCATCAGCTCATCGTAGACCTTCTCACGAGCCACACCCTTGTCCAGCAAGCCTTTGGCGATCTTGAGCTGCTCGTCGATCAACTCCTCGAACTTGGCGAGCGGCTGAGCGCCGCTCAGACGACGACCATTGACGAAGAAGTGCGGAGTGCCTCGGGCTTGGAGATCGCTCGCCAGATCCATGCTCTCCGTGATCTTCTCGTCGTACTTGTTGTCCTTGGCAGCCGCTAGTACGGCGGCCTCCGGGAGATTGAGCTCTTTGGCGATAGCCTTGAAGGTGTCGTCGTTGAGCTCTTTTTGCTTGGCGAACAGCAGGTCATGAGCTTTCCAGAACAGTTCGTCGCCGCCCTTTTCGAAAGCTACACGGGCAACGTTAGCCGCCGGCTTGGCTTGCTTGTGGAACGGTAGCGCGTTGTCTTTCCAGACGATGCGCACGTCATTGCCATACTTCTCGAGGATCTTCTTTTGAGTATCGAGCACGCGGCTGCAGAAGGGGCACTGGAAGTCCGACCACTCGACGATGGTCACGAGTGCGTCCTTCTTGTTACCCTTCACCGGGTCGCTATCGAAGACTGGCACCTTCCAAACGGTGGTGTCTTCTTTCTGCTCGGCCGGCTTGGCGCGGTCAGGGGTGGGCGCCGCTTTGAAGTTCTCTGCGGTCAGTTTCGCGCTGACTTGGTTCTTGGGCGTGCCCTTCTTGACCAAAGCCTCGGCCTTTTGGACCTGCTCATCGATCACCTTTTTGAAGCGATCGAACGGTTGAGCGCCGCTGAGCGTCACGCCGTTGATGCGGAATGCCGGAGTTCCAGTCACGCCGATCTTGCGATTCTCAGCCAGGTCCTTCTTGACCTTGGCGTCATATTTCTTGTCCTTCAGCGCTGCCTTGAACTTGGCTTCATCCAAGCCGGCTTCTTTTGCCCACTTGACGAAGTTGTCTTCGGTCAGAGCCTTCTGGTTGGCGAATGCTAGGTCGTGGAACTTCCAGAACGCTTCGTCACCACCCAGATCGAATGCGGCCTGGGAGGCAGCGTGAGCTGGGCCAGCCTGCTTGTGGAAAGGCAGCGGATTGTGCTTCCAGACGATGCGTACTTTCTCGGGACCGTAGGTCTCCTTGATTTGCTTCATCGTCCCGTTCACGCGGCTGCAGAACGGGCACTGGAAGTCACTGGCTTCCAGGATCGTGACCAAGGCGTCAGCGTTGCCCCACTTGGGATCGTCTTTCTCGACCTTGATTGGGCTATCGATGTTGCTCTCTTCAGCGGTGTCTGCCTTGGCGGCAGCATCGTCATCCGAGACCGTCGGGCCACCGTCGGCTCGATCGATGGCATACATCAGGAACATCCCAGCTACGAAGCTGAGGAAGAACCCGACGATTGCGGTTCCTTTCTGAATCATTACTTTCTTTCTCCAATTTGCCCGGCGTCGAAATAGGGTGCCGGGTTTCAAGTCAAAACACTGTTGAAACGCGATCGCGACTGCCAGGAAACAGCCGTTTCCACGCACGGCGGCGTAAACGAACTAGGGCTGAGTTCAAGCAGGCGCGCCGGTGAAGCAGCGCTCCACCGGCATCCGGAAGCGAGGCGCGCTCGCCTCAGCTACAGGGCGGGCGATAGACTTCCGAACTGTACCCAGGTCGAGACAGATCGTCATAGTCGACCGATAGAACGCGAATCACCGAAGCCGCCCCCCAGCAATACGAGATCACCGACGGCAGGTCCCTATCGGGCGGCGGCTGCAAGTGAGCCACGGGTTGATCCGGCTGCGGATGCGCCACGTCAAACCCGGTGGAGTAATCTTTGAGCGGGCACGGCGGCAATGCATCAATCTCGCCCGTGTCTGCTGGAGGGGCCGGAATGTCGGCCACGACCGTCGCCGCGCTGGGATCGCACATGGGGGCGCTGGCATGCGCGTCATTCGCGCTCAGCCCAACCAACACAAACGCCATGCAACTGAGCAGCCGAAGCGCAGCCCAGGCAAGCCTGTGTGATTGGGTGTAGGCGAACATGTTCCCTCTGTAACGAAAGCGCCTCAGGTGAGGCAGGCGCCGGAGCATAATCAACCGCGCCAGGTAGACAACCTTACGGGGCACCTATTCCGGAGGATTCAGACTTAGTGAAACCGCCGCTTTTTTGCCGACAATATCTCACCCTGCGACAATTGCGGCATGAGCGGCCAAGCGCAGAGCGCAAACCCTGAAAATCACAAGGAAAACGCGCAGATTACAAAGGTCCAGCCAGCGCCGAAGGCTAGACCCGCGAACCGAACGTTGGCTACCAGCCTGGGACGCTGGACGCTGCTCAAGCCGCTGGCTCGCGGTGGAATGGGTGAAGTTTACCTGGCCACCAGCGGCGGCATCGAGGGAGCCGAGCGCCCCGCGGTCGTCAAGATCATCCGCCGCGAACACGCTCAGGACAAGTCGTTCTTGGCGCGCTTCTTCGACGAAGCTCGCATTCAGGCGCAACTCCAGCACCCCGGTGTGGCCCAAGTACTCGAAGCCTCGACCGATCAGAGCGGCAAACCCTACGTTGTCCTGGAACACGTGGAAGGGCGCAACCTGAGCGAGGTGCGCGGACGCGCCTCGCAGTTGAACGTGCAGCTCAGCTGGGCGGACGCGGTGGCCGTCGCCATTCAGCTGGGGGAAGCCTTGGCTCACGTGCACGAGCGCACCGACGCCGCCGGCAAAGCGCTGGATATCGTGCACCGCGACCTCAGCCCGCAGAACGTCATGGTCGGCTACGCGGGAGACGTCAAACTCATCGACTTCGGAACGGCTCGCGGAGAAAACCGCCGCTGCCAGACGGTGTCAGGCATCGTGTTCGCCAAGCCCGGCTACGTCGCCCCAGAGGTCGCCAACCAGAACCAACCCGGCCCCCAAGCGGACCTCTACGCACTGGGCGTGATCTTGTGGGAGCTGGTCATGGGGCGACGCTTCTTGACCGGCGATCCTGCGGAGCACCTGACCAAGGTGGCCTCAGGCACGCGCAATCCCCCCGCAGTCTCGTTGACCAACAACGTCCCCCTCGAGTTGGACACGGTGATCGCCCGGCTCACGGCCCCGCGGCTACAAGACCGCTACGCCACCGCCCGCGAAGCGGTCAGCGCTTTGGCCCGCGTGCTCAGCCGCGCGCCGAGTCTAGCGGACGGTGAGCGCAGCATTCGCGGCCGCATCGCGCATCTAATGAGCCGCTTGTATCCATCGGAGCCGACACGCACGCGTGCCGAATTCGCGACCCTGGTGTCCAACCATCGGAGCAACCAGAGCAATCAACCCCAGGCACCAGAAGTTCGCGCTCAGGCTGTTCCTGAAAGCCCGAAACCTGACCCAGCCGACGCCAAAGACATGCTACCCGGGACGCGCTATCGCCTGGAGCGAGAGCTCTCCAAGAGCGCGTTGAGCGTGGTCTACGTGGCGCAGCACATCGACTTGGGCCGACGAGTCGCGCTAAAGGTGTTGCCCCGCGAGCATTGCGACGATCCCAAGTTCGAGGCTCAATTCCGCCACGAAGCGCGAGCGCTAGCTCAGCTGCGCAATGATGCCCTGGTCACCCTGCACGACTTCGGAGTTTCGCAGGACGGTCGCCCCTACTACGCGATGGAGCTCTTGCAGGGACACTCCCTGCGGGCTCAGCTCGAAAATGGCACCCTGGAGTGGCGTCGCGCGCTACGCATTGCGATTGACGTCAGCCGGGCCCTGGAAGACGCGCATGCTAGCGGTATCGTCCACCGCGACATCAAGCCGGAAAACATCTTCCTGACTGACAGCGGCGAAACCAAGCTGATTGACTTCGGCATCGCCCAGGCGGAACAAGAGCCCCCAGTCGACCAGGAAAGCGGCGCCGTCTACATGCACGGCACGCCCGAATACATGGCTCCGGAGCAGCTCGGCCATGGCCAAGTGGATGAGCGCGCGGACTTGTACGCTCTGGCCACGGTGATCTACGAAATGTTGACGGGCGTGCTGCCGCACCATGCCGAGGGGGCGATGGCCCTGCTGGATGCCAAACAACATCACAAGGTTCTGCCACCTTCGAAAGCCCCCACCTCGCGCGGTATCCCAGGTTTGCTCGACTCAGTGTTGCTCAAGGCACTGTCAGCCAGGCCTGACCAGCGTTACGTGACAGCGGCACTGTTCGCCTACGCTCTGGAAAGTTGCCTCAAGGCTCCCGCGCGCGGCCGGCGACGGAGACGTCAAGCTGCCGTCGTCGCGCTGGCGTCGGTCGTGTTTGGGGCGGGCTTCTTGTCGTACCAAAACTTGGACGCCCAGGCGCGGGCAACACTGACTCAATTGCCTGCCTGGATGCTCGATCCGTCAGCCCGCCCAGAAGCCACAGCGAACGCGGTGGCGGAGGCAGCACCAGTGATGGAAGTGCCAGAGCAGTCTGGGGCAGTGGCAGTTGACGGCCGCGGCGCCATCGAAGACGGCATCACCACAGCAGACCGCCCAGAAGCGAGCGATAGCGACGCCGAACTCGAGGAACAAGCGCCCGACGATAGTCTGGTCGACAACTCCGCCTCGGATTCGGATTCGGATTCGGATTCGGAAGGGTTGGACGACCCGGCGAGTGCCAACGACGAAAGCAGCGACGGCAGCGCCGCCACCGCCGCAGACGCTCCTGACTCCGTCGAGCTGGACGAAGCCACCCGGAGGCAGATGGCCAAGGCCGATGAGCTCATCCGCTCCAACCGGGCTGCGCGAGAGCTTGCCCTGGCGCGCTATCGCAAGCTGGGCGAGAAGTACCCCGAACATCCTGAGGTACTCGCTGGCTGGTCTCGCGCGGCGGCAGGCGCCAAGTGGTGGGGTGAGTCCTTGCGGGTGGCGCTGCGCTGGGCATCGCTGGATCCGCGAGCCGAGGCTCAGCTGCACCTGGCGCGCACGCAGCGCCTGGTCGGACAACGGTACGGCGCCATTCAGACGCTGGAACGCCTGCTCGAGAAATTGCCGGACAATCAGGAAGCCACGGCGATGCTCGCCAGGTACCGGGAACGCTGAATCCGAAATCGGCGGCCCCAGGGAGGAAGCCGCTGGTGTCTTTTCCGACAGCTGCCGGGTGTGTTAGGCACTAGCCCTCCCTTGTCCAGCAGCAAAATCCCGAAAGTCACCGTCCCCTCCAACGAAGCCGACCGCCCCAAGCTCGGGCAGGTTGGCGCGATCGCGGGCGTGTGTTTTGCCATCGGTGTGATTTGGCCCACCCTGGCGGGCGTGAAGTTGGTGCCTACGGTGCCAACTAAAGAGCACAAAGAGAAGCCCAAGGCCGAGCCCAAACCGGAGCGCTCGCCATCATCACGCGCTCCCACCTCGGAGGTGCCGGTGGCGGCAGCCGTGCCACGTGAGACGGGTCAAGGGGAACAGTCCGGCCCGAGCGTGCAGATTGACAAGACCCTGGTGGTCAATTGCCGGGACAAGGACGACCGAAAACTGTCCGAATGTGACAAGCCTGGCTTCGACGACGTCGCAGAAAACCGACTCAAAGCTCTGGCCAGTTGCGAGGGCGCCCAAGACGCCACCGGCGTGCTGTCCATCGGCTTTGACCTCGACTTCGGCGAGCTGAAGATCAAGAAGATCTCCAAGGGCAAGAGCTCAACCCTCGACGACGAAACCGCCGACGGGTTGGTCGAGTGCGCGAAACGCGAGTTCATGAGCGCGACGCTGCAGGGCGTCGAACACACTCACGCGCGCTACTTGGTGTTCTACATGGTGGACTTCAAGCCCCCAGGTGCCAGCGAGGCT
Organism: Polyangiaceae bacterium; assembly: GCA_050304975.1. Classification (GTDB taxonomy): domain Bacteria; phylum Myxococcota_A; class Polyangia; order Polyangiales; family Polyangiaceae; genus SZUA-265. Next base: position 7,411 of record JBNLEN010000040.1, on the reverse strand, counting down.
GAATCGCTCGAGGCGGATCCCCAGGTCAACGCCAAAGGCACGGCCACCATCATCTGGAATTCGGCGCGGATCCGCACCGAGCCCAAAGACGGCAAACTCAAGACTCGATTGCTGTATGGAACCCGAGTCGTGGTCACTGCACGCCAGGGAGATTGGTATAAAGTGCGCTACGATGCCCGCGGAAACGAGGGTTGGGTGCACAAAAATGCACTCGCTATGTAGTCAAAGGCTTGCCGGCTCGCCCATCTCGACACACCATGCGCCAATCAGGTTGCCAGCGCGACCTCAGCCATGAACAGTACCGGGAACTGACGGTAGATTTCGAGCATCCACGTTGTCCAAACCTGTACACAGCTCCGACCAAGCCCCCCCCGCTCACGCAGGCGGTCAAAGGCGAGCGGCAAAACAGTCCGCAAATGCCAATTCGAATGAGGACGTGGCCCTAGTCTACGGGCGCACCGAGGATGGCACCGGATTGAACGTGCTGCGCAAGCGACAAGACCGGGTCGAGGCTGGAGTGCTACGACCGCTGGAGCATGGCAAGCCGATCGACGGGGATGTGGTACAGCTGCACCAGCGGGGAGAAAGCCCCTTGTTTGATGTGGAAGTGCACGTCCAAGCTCCTCAGCGCAGAAAACCGCAGAAGCAAGTCTCGGCGCCTGAGCTCTCCAAGGGCCCCCCGCAGGTCGCCAGTAGCGACTATCGCAAAGGCTGGGACCTCATCTACCGCAGCAAGGCCAACGCCAAGAAACTGCTCAACTAGCCCTGCGGGCCGGTGAGCTGCTTCAAAGCGGGTCTCGGAACTTACTGCAGCTGATCGAGCAGGAAAGCATATTCGTCGGCAGCGCGCTCGATGAACTTACTGCGCATGTCCGCGCCGCCATGGCCGGCGTTAGTTTCGATACGAAGATACGCTGCTGGGTCATTGCTGCTGACAGCTTGCACCGCCGCCACGAACTTGCGCGCGTGCATCGGGTGCACCCGATCATCTGTGTCCGCCGACAACATCAGCAGCGCAGGATACCGCACGCCCTCACGCAGCCGATGATAGGGCGAGTAAGCGTGGAGAAACCTGAAGTGTTCCTCCTTTTGGGGGTCGCCATATTCCGGGATCCAGGCCTTGCCTAGGCCAAACTCGTGATAGCGCAACATGTCCAGCAGCGGCACACCACACAGTACGGCTCTAAACAGTTCGGGCCGCTGAGTCATCACCGCCCCCACAAGCAGGCCACCGTTGGAGCGGCCCGCGATGCCCAAGTGCCGTCGATCGGTGTAGCCGGCCGCGATCAGGTGTTCTGCTGCGGCAATGAAGTCATCAAACACATTCTGCTTGTTGCCCAGCATGCCAGCCCGGTGCCAATCCTCACCGAACTCGCCGCCACCGCGGATGTTCGGCATGGCATACACGCCGCCATGCTCCAGCCAGGGAAACAAAGAGCTCGAAAAGCTGGGCAACAGGGACACGTTGAACCCGCCGTAGCCGTACAGCAAAGTCGGGTTCGAGCCTTCAAGTTTCAAACCACGTTTGTGGATGATGAACATTGGCACACGCGTGCCGTCTTTGGAGGAAAACCACTCCTGCTTGACAACGAAGTCTTCGGGCTTCGCGGGCACCTGTACGCGGTCGTACAGTTTTTGCGCACCGCTCTGCATGGACACTTCGTAGATTTCCGACGGATAGGTAAACGAAGAAAACTCGTAGTAGGCCTCGTCTTCTTCCTCGTGCCCAAACAGTGAGCTGGCAGTACCAATAGCGGGCAGTTTGACCTGTCGCACGGGCTTGCCATCGAGCTCTCGTACCTGCAATTCGGTATAGGCGTTGCGCTCATAGCGTAGAACCAGGCGCCGACCAACCACCGCGACCGAGTCGAGCACGGCGTCTTCATCTTCGGCCACCAACTCACGCCAGTGCTTGCGCTCTAGCTTGTCGAACGTAGTCTCGAACAGTCGATAGCGTGGCGCGTCCTCGTTCGTCAGGATGAAGAAGCGGTCACGATAGGTACTGACGCTGTAGCGCGCGTCGAGCCCTTCCGTCATGGCGCGAAACGGGGCTTGACGCTCCGCCGCGAGCCGTACGAACACCTCCGACTTGGACCAGCCATGCCCCTTGACGATGAACAAGTACTTGCCGTCATAGCTCAACCCCCCGCTCAGGAACTTGGACGCATCTCCAAGCGCCGGGTGGATGAGCTCATCCTTAGCCGGGTCAGTCCCGAGGCGATGAAAGCGCACTTCCGCAAACGCAGTGCGTTCGGCCTCGGGTATGTTTGGATCGGTCGGGCGCCACGTGTAATAGAAACCCGCGCCATCAGGCGTCCAACTGGGACCGGTGTAGCGCAGACCTTCAATCTGGTCTTGGGAGTGCAGCTGTCCGGTATCGACGTCCATCACTTTCAAAGTGGAATCGTCGGCGTTATTCTCTTTCTCTAGGTAGGCGACCAGCTTGCCATCATCCGTCGGGAAAACGCCTCCGATGCTGATCGAACCATCATCACTCATCGTGTTCGGATCCAGCAGAACGCGCGGCTCCCCGTCTTTGCCCTGCTTCCAATAGTGAATGGACTTCTCTTGATCCGCAGGCTTGACGACAAAGAAGTAGCGCCCTTGCTTGTGCTGGGGGGCGGAGCGGCGCTCAACATAGAGCAATTCCTTCAAGCGCTGATGGAGCTGGTCGCGCAGCGGCAGCGACGATAGGTAGTCGCGCGCCACTGCGTCCTGCTGCTGCATCCACGTTTGCACCTCCGCGCTCTCGTCGTCTTCGAGCCAGCGGTAGGGGTCTTTGATGGTGGCCCCGAAGAGCACTTCCCGGATGTCTTCTTTGCGAGTCAATGGAGGCTGCTGCTTGGTTGGCCGCTCAGAGTTGACTGGGGCGGATACGCTAGTCTGACCTGAGCGGCTGTTTTTTTCCACGCGGGGCTGGGGAGTTGTTCCCCCACAGCCCACGCTGTAAATGGCTGCGCCGAGAACTAGGGCCCAAACCCCTTGGCTCATCACGTGAGCACCTCACCCAAAACGAGGCTCGGGCTCGAGCCAGGGGCGGTGTGCGGATGCCTCATTCGCAGGCTCCACCCCCCAGCGCCGCTTCGCACTCATCGGAATCGCTGGACGCCAGCACTGCATGGTAAACGCGGCACTGGACGTTGTCTCCACTTGGGGGAGAGAGGATGCTGTACAGCACGTCCGGCTCAGCGCCGTCCAGCTTCGCACACTCCGCAGCGCATTCGTCGTCATCCTGGAACATGTCCGCGTACTGCTCGCCGCAAGCCGCTTTGACCAGCGGACAGTAAACCTCGCAATTGTCCCCGCCGCAGTGGCCATCACCGCTGGGCCCTGCATGAGGACAGTGCACCTCGGGTGCCGCCAGCGATGCGTACGAATGGTAGATACGGCAGCCAACCGTGTTTTCAGTCGTGTCCGTAGCGTTTCCGGGTTCCATCAGTTCGCAAGCGGACATGCACTGCTCGTGGGACTCATACACGGCCTGCTTGTCCGTGCATGCCACCATGACCAAGTCGCAGTATTGCTGGCATTCAGGCACGTGGTCTTCCAAGCCACTGTTTCCGCAGGGGCTCGTGCGTTCTTCATCCGGCGTGAGCCGTGCGTGCCAACAGTGCGTCTCAGCGGACTCCTGGCTGATGGCTGCCGACGACACGTGGACCAAGCGACATTGAACGTTGTCACCATCGTGGTGGTACTCCACGTCGAAGAACTTGTCGTCTTGTAGGCCTGCGCAGCGCCGCATGCATTCGTCCATCTCCAAGACGGTCTCGTCCTCCACGCGCGAACACACGAGCGGATGAATCATACAGTACGACTCGCAGTTGCTGCCGCAGCCCGCACCCGAGCCATGATCGTTTCCACCCGGACCGGCAAACGGACAGTGCACGTCGGGCTCACCGGTAGACCCTGCCAGCTCCGCCTGCTTCAGACGACAGCGCACGTTGTTGCCCTTGTCATCGTCCCCCTCGGGCATGTACGAGCAATGCGCTTGGCAAGCCTGAGGCGAGGCGTAGACGGCGAATTCTCCCTCGCAGTTGTCCATCACCTCATCACAGTAGTCCTGGCACAGCTGACTGACCTGGGGCTCGTCATCGCCTCCCGCGTCATCGTCGGCGTCATCGTCGGCGTCATCGTCGGCGTCATCGTCGTCCAGCGACGCGCGCTCACGGGCAAAGTCTTCGTCGAACTTGCGCTCGTCGACAACGCACCCAGCTAGCAACGCCGCTGCTGCCAATAGCCACCACCACTTGTTGGCCATCAGAACGTTCCCCATAGATTGAAACCAGCAGTGTCCTCGTCGAGCGCAGGCGCCACGTTGAGCGCGGCTGATTCGTCGGCGCCGTCGGGTGCCGTCAAATAGAGGATGACGCCCCCAATCAGAGCTGCCGCGCCAACTCCATATGAAATGTTGGCGATCAGGGCTGCGCTCTGAGCGTCATCCGAAGCGGATTGGCCACGCTCGTCAAAGCAGCGTTCCGCCTCGCAAAACTCGGCAGCTTCGTCGTCTTTGTCTTTTGCCTGCAGGCCGAACATCGCCCCTACGCCGATCCCGACCAGGCCGACGCCACCGACCACGACGCCCAGCGTGCGCTGACCGGAGCCATCCGACGAATCCTGAGCGGTGGCCGGCGGCAGCGGGCGCTCGGTTTCGGGGGCCGGCGTCGGAGCTGGTGAGGGCTCGGGGGCGGCAACGGGCTCCACTGCCACCGGCTGCAGCGGGGGGATGTGCAAAGTCTGACGCTCGGCGGTGGCTGCGACCTTGAGGGTCGTTTGCCAACTGTTGTGGCCGGGTGCGCTGGCTTGGATCACATGCTCTCCAGGGTCCATCGGGATGGGTACGTTGAACAGCGCCGCATCGACAGGCTTGTCTCCTTGCATCAATGTGAAGCCGTCGATCTTATTCCCCGGGGCGACCACGATCGTGACGCGGCTGAGTTGAGGCTCCAGCTTCGCGGCGCGCTTGCGAGCGATATCCGCACGATCGGACTGACCGAGTTCCTGTGCCGCGCTGGCCGCCTCCCGGTAGGAGGCCCAAGCGCTCGCCGTCTTTCCGCTGCGCTCGTAGCACTCGGCCAGGTAGAGCATGGTCCCAACCGCAGGATCGATCGCTTGACTGCGTTCGAACTTGGGGCACGCCTCCTTCAGCTTGCCGTCTTGCAGCAGCTGCTTTCCCTCGTCAAACAACGTCTCTGCGGCGGCTTTGGCAGCCGCGCTGGTTTGAGCCTGGGCGTCTGCCGACAAAGATAAAGCTAGGGCCCCAAAAGATATTACTGGGGCCAAGAGCCAAGCAAGCCGTGAGGCGCGTCGCACTGCAGCGGTCATTCGTTACCTCCTGAGGGGCTAACGTAGCGGTGTGGGCAGCAACACTCAAGCCGTGTCGCCGGCTCAACGCGCCTAGCTGGACGATGCCTGTTTTTTACCCAGGGATTTGATTTCAGCGACGCCCGCCAAAATCGGTCCACTCTCGTTCAGGCTGTTTCGCGGGCTTTTTGGGCTTGGGCCGCCATGGTTTCTTGGGCCGAGGCTTGCCAGCCTTGGTCTCGGCCGCGGCGCTCGACGCCGTCGCGGCGGGGGCAGCACTATCGACCGCAGCAGCCGCTCCCAGCTGCTGCTCGGGAGCGGTAGCGCCATCCGCTTCTGCAGAATCCGCAGGCGCTGCCCCTCCGGCGGACTGCTTCTCCGACTCGGTGGAATCCGCTTCGGCGGTCTCGTCCGGCACCAGAGTCTCATCGGGCAAGACCGGCTGCACCGCTACCGGCTTCTGATTTGCAGCGGCTTCAACTTCCACCATCGGCTCCGCGGCTGCTGCCGATGAGCTGGCGGGTTGGGTCCCGGACGTAGTCGTGAGCAGCACGCCCCCGACGCCGACCACGAGTACCGCCGCCGCCGCCAATAAGCCGAACTTCAACCTACGGCCATTGCGCTCGCGGGTTCCCGGGTCGGTGGTCCCCCAAGAAGCCACCGTCATATTCGCCACGCGAGAACGCGGCTGAGTATCCCCAGGGGAACCATCTACCACGGTCGCGGGCGCTTGTTCCTCTAGCTCATCGCGTGAAAGCTCCGAAAGCGGCACGCTCACGGCCTGGCTATCCGCGACCCCAGGGTTGGAGCCTGTGAGCATGGTGCCGGTCTCCAATCTCGAGCCACGCTCCGACGGCAGGACCATGCGATCCGTGATCGGAACGTCCAGCAAGCGACTGACGCGCTCCGCGCTCACCATCGAGCGCTGCGGACCAAACTCCACCAGCGCCTGAGTCAACTCGGCCACGTTCGAGAACCGCCCCTCCTTGTCCATGCTGAGGCAACTCGCGACGATGCTTTCCAAGCGCTTCGGCACTCCAGGCACCACCTCATCCAACGGCTTGCGATACCCAGCCAATACTGAGCGCACCAGCTGCGGAATCGTGTCCCCGCCGAATGGCACACTACCGCTGATCAGCTCGTACAGGATCACCCCCAAGGACCATATGTCCGAACGCGGGTCGACGTTCTTGGCAGACTCCAACTGCTCAGGAGACATGTAGAGCGGAGAGCCCACGATCGCCGAAGTGCGCGTCAGTGACATGTCGGCACCAGAGCCTCCAACGATCGACTTCGAGATCCCGAAGTCCAGCACTTTGACCAGCTTGCTACCGTCAGTGCGCTGGGTGAGGAACAGGTTGGCGGGTTTCAGATCGCGATGCACGATGCCGATGGAGTGCGCCTCGGCGATCGCCTCACAGGCTTGCAGCACATACGAGACCGCTTCCTGTACCGGCATGGCGCCGGAGTGGTCGAGCACTTCACCGAGGTCTTTGCCCTCCATGTACTCCATGACCATGTAAGGCACACCGCCGTCCATGGTGCCCACGTCCAGTACGCGAGCCACGTGTTCACTCTTGATCTTGACTGCTGCTCGCGCCTCACGGCGGAACCGCTCAGAAGCTTCCGTATTGGCCGCCAAATCCGGGAGCAGGAACTTCATCGCCACGAGTTGTTCGAGCTCGAGGTGCCAGGCCGCTACGACCACGCCCATGCCACCGCAGCCCAGTACTTTCTCAACTCGATACTTGTCCGCCAGGATGTCTCCGACGTCGACGGGGCAGTCCTTCATCTTCTTCCCTTACAGACCCGGCGTTTCGGCTCAAGCGAGCCAAGCCCTGGGTTAAGCTCCTGAAGACGTGTTGTAGCAGCTGGTGGTTTCGCGGGCAGCCAAATCGCCCCGGATTGGAATGCTTGTGCAACGGATTGCATTGGCCGGAACAGATTTAGGAGTTTTGTGTTTTTTTTGGATGAATCCTGGCAGCTCCTACAGCGGCGCCAGAGCGCGCTGTACGGCCTCTCGCGGGAGCGCAAAAACAGCCGAATTGCCCACCGCGCGGGCGTAGTAGATGCTGACGCCGCGAAATGTGTCTCCTGCTCCCACCTGCCA
>JBNLEN010000039.1:264-42875 GCA_050304975.1 Polyangiaceae bacterium | reverse complement strand
AGGTAGAGCATGTGCCGCTTGTGCTGAAGCCGCCGCGCGACCTTGAGTATCCGCGCGCGCTTTGACAGTAGCTGGTCAATTCGCTCGGGGATCTCCAGCAGTTGCTGCAGCGCGACCCGCGCCTGGGCTTCGGGAAGCGTTCCACGCGAACGCCCCAGGTGAATAGCGAGCAGGAGCAGCGCCACGAGCTGGGTGGTGTAGGCCTTGGTCGAGGCGACACCAATCTCCGGCCCAGCATGCGTGTAGAGTGTTCCGTGAGACGCGCGTGGGATCGCGCTGTCGAGCACGTTGGCCACACTCAAGATGTGGGCGCCGGCTTGCTTGGCCGTCTGCACGGCAGCCAGGGTGTCGGCGGTTTCTCCAGACTGGCTCACGGCTATCACCAGATCTCGATCCGTGAACACGGGATCGCGATACCGCACCTCACTCCCCAGCTCCGCACAGGCCGGTACCCGGGCGAGCTGTTCCACCCAGTAGCGCCCAGCTTCAGAGGCGTGAAAGCTGGTGCCGCAAGCTAAGAAGCACACGCGATCGATGCGCTTCGCGACCTCCGCAGTCAACTTGACTTCTTCAGCGACCACGCTGGCGCTCTCGATGTCAATCCGACCCAGAAGTGTATCTGCGATCGCGCGAGGCTGCTCACAGATCTCTTTGAGCATGAAGTGCTTGAAGCCCCCCTTTTCGGCCATCACGGGGCTCCAATCGATACGACGCACGGTCGGCTCCACCGCTTGCCCATCCAGCGTCTCGATCTTGATGCCCGCCGGGGAAAGCTCCGCCAGCTCTTGATCGTCGAGGAATACGACGTTTCGCGTATGGTCTAGCAGCGCCGGAATGTCACTCGCACACAGGGTTTCATCTTGGCCCAGGCCGATAACCAACGGCGACGCGCTCTTCGCAACCACGATCTTGTGCGGTTCATTGCGACTCACCACAGCGATCGCGTACGCGCCGCGCACCTGCTTCAACGCCGTACGCACAGCTTCGAACAAAGACGGAGCGCCATCACGTAACGCTATGTCAACCAAATGCGCCGCGATCTCCGTGTCGGTGTCACTCTTGAATTCGACGCCTTTGGCAACGAGCTCACGCTTCAAGTCGAGATGGTTTTCGATGATGCCGTTGTGCACCAGCGCCACATCCCCAGCTTGATGGGGATGTGCATTTTCCTCGCTAGGCCTGCCATGAGTCGCCCACCTCGTATGTCCAATGCCAGTCGTACCGTTGAGCGGATCTTCCTCGAGGACCCGTGCCAAGTTGTGCAATTTGCCGACCGCGCGCACCACATCGATACCAGCGCCGCTATGGATCGCTAGACCGGCCGAGTCGTAGCCGCGATACTCCAAACGCCTCAACCCATCCAGAAGCGCTGTCTTGCAGGGTTGAGCACCAACATAACCGACGATGCCACACATAGAATTAGTCCTTACTAGCTGAGCGAGACACGCTCAGTTACGCAAGTTTTGGCGCGCAACGCCAGGCTAAATCGCCGGATATGGGTTTCCGGGAGGGGCTTAGCCTTGCTGTAGGGCTTCTGCGCCGCCGATGATCTCCAGGATCTCGGTCGTGATCGCGGCTTGGCGTGCTCGATTATACTGCAGCGAAAGCGCATCAATCATGTCAGATGCGTTCTTTGTCGCGGAATCCATCGCCGTCATGCGTGCGCCGAGTTCTGAGGCCATCGACTCGTAGAGTGCGCGCAGCAGTGTGATTTCTACGTAGGTGGGCACCAAACGCTCGAGCAGCGTGGTTCGTCCTGGTTCGAAGATGAAGTCACTCGCGTGCCGCTCGGCGTCGGAAATGTCGCCGTCCGGCCGCGAGGCACGGTCTTCCACCATCGCCTTCAGCGGGAACAGCGGCTCCAGAACCACCCGCTGCGTCATCGCGCTCTTGAACTCGTTGTAGACGATGTAGATGGCATCCACCTCACCGTCGACGAAGGGTCGCAAAATCTTGCGCGCAACGACGCGCGCAGACTCGACTCCAAGATTGTCCCAAACGCCTTCGAACACGTGGAACAATGGCGCCTGGCGACGACGAAAGTAATCGCGCCCCTTGCGCCCAATCGTCGCCAATTGCACGTCTTTGCCCGCCGCGGCCGCCTCTTTCCACGCCAGCTCAGCGGCCTTGTTGATCGACGAATTGAACGAACCGCACAGCCCGCGGTCGCTCGTCACTACGACGTACAGAACACGTTGCTCATCTCGAACGGCCAACAGCGGATGCTGTGAGCCTTCACTCCCACTCCCCATGACCACTTCACGCAATACTCTCCCGGTGGTCACCGCGTAGGGACGCATGGCAGTGATGCGCTGCTGCGCGCGATTGAGGCGGGCACCCGCAACCATCTTCATGGCGCGGGTGATCTTCTGCGTGCTCTTGACGCTGGAGATGCGTTTACGGATGGCTTTGAGATTGGCCAAAGTGGATTCCTCGAGAGCTCAGGTGCGTTATCAGGATGCAGCTTGGACCAGCGTCACGCTTTGTCGGGAACGAACTTGTCGGTGAAGCTCTTCAGCGCAGCGTTGACCTTATCCTGGAGGTCGCCCTTGATTTCCTTCTTGGTTCGAATCTCCTCGAGGATGTCCGCCTGCTTGTCGTCAAAGTGAGCGTACAGCTCTTTCTCGTACTGGCGAATGGCCGACACGGGCAGCTTGTCCACGTAGCCGTTGATGCCCGCGTAGATGATCAAGACTTGCTTCTCGACGGCGATCGGAACGTACTGCCCCTGCTTCAGCAGTTCGGTCATGCGCTGCCCACGCTCCAACTGGGCGCGAGTCGCCGCGTCGAGATCCGACGCGAACTGAGCAAAGGCCTCCATCTCACGGAACTGGGCCAAGTCCAGTCGCAAGGTACCAGCCACCTTCTTCATCGCCTTGATCTGCGCGGAACCGCCGACGCGGCTCACCGAAATGCCCACGTTAATGGCAGGACGCACGCCGGAGTAGAAGAGGTCACTCTCCAAGAAGATCTGACCGTCCGTGATCGAAATCACGTTGGTGGGAATGTAGGCGGACACGTCGCCGGCCTGCGTTTCAATGATCGGCAGAGCCGTCAGCGACCCACCCGAGTAAGGATCCATCTTGATCGCCAGCTGGTCCTTGTCGTCGCGTCCTTCGAGAACCTTTTCGGCCTCTTCTTTGCCCTCGTGCATCAGGTAGGCTTTGCCATCCACCCCCTTGAAGGTGTGGCTGCCAGGCGGCACTTCTTGGTCCTTGCGAACGATGAACCAGCGCTCCGCCATCTTGGCGGCGCGCTCCAGCAACCGAGAGTGAAGGTAGAACACGTCACCCGGGTACGCCTCACGCCCAGGAGGACGACGGAGCAGCAAGGACATCTGACGATAGGCCACAGCCTGCTTTGACAAGTCGTCATAGATGCACAGCACGTGCTGTCCACGGTCGCGGAAGTACTCGCCCATAGCGACGCCGGAGTACGGCGCCAGGAACTGCAATGGCGCGGACTCCATGGCGGTGGCCGCCACGACGATGGTATTCTTCATCGCCCCGTTCTTGGTGAGCTTGTCCACCACCTGAGTCACGGTCGACTGCTTCTGACCGATCGCGACGTAGATGCAGATCACGCCAGTTTCGCGCTGGTTGATGATGGTGTCGATCGCGATAGCCGTCTTGCCCGTCTGACGGTCACCGATGATCAGCTCACGCTGACCGCGGCCGATCGGGATCATCGAGTCGATCGCCTTGATACCGGTCTGCAGCGGTTCCCTCACCGGCTGCCGCTCGACGATCCCAGGAGCCTTGACCTCGATGCGTCGGGACTCTTTCGCCTCAATGGGGCCCTTGCCGTCCACAGGCTGCCCGAGAGAGTTGACGACACGCCCGAGCAGCGCCTCGCCGACAGGCACGTCTGCCACGCGCTGCGTGCGCTTGACCGGGGAGCCTTCCTTGACGCCCGTTGCATTACCCAAAATGGCAACACCAACGTTGTCTTGCTCTAGGTTGAGCACGAGCCCGTATACGTCGCCCTCGAACTGAACCAGCTCACCGGCGAGTGCACCCTGGAGTCCGTGGACGCGCGCGATACCGTCACCTGTGGTGAGCACCGTCCCCGTCTCGCTGACTAATGCATTGCGATCGAAGTTCTGGATCTGTTGTTTGATAATCTGAGAAATCTCGTCGGCGCTAAGCTGCATGACTAACCTTGCTAAGATTCATTCCGCTGCCAGTAGTTGGCGTTCGTATTCCTGCAGCCTGCCTTTGAGACTGCCATCAATGGTGTTGTCGCCGATCTGAGTCACGACTCCGGCGATGAGACTGGGGTCCTGCTTCTTTTCGAGCACCACCCGCTTGCCCGTGGTCTGCGCGATCTCTTGGGAGAGCCGCTGGAAATAGCTATCCGGTAACGCCTGAGCGCTGGTCACCGTCACACGCACGACGCCCTGCTTTTCGTCAGCCAGCGAGCGCAGGCGCTCGTTGATTTCCGGCAATACCCGCAGCCGATGTCGCTCCGAAAGTAGGCGCACAGCGTTGGTCGCGGTCGGATTGAGCGCAAGTCGAGAAGCCACGCTCTTGATGATGGCGTCTCGTTTGCTCTCCTCCAGCGTGGGATTGAGAAGGACGCTGAGCAACTGTGGGCTGCCCGATAACGTCTGGTTGAAACGTCCGAGTTGCTCCGCCAGCTGCGGCAATTGGCCCGACTCTTCGCCCAATTCGAAGATGGCGCGCGCGTATCGTTCGGCGGCTGCGCTCTCACTCACGCTACACCTCCCCGAGCATTGACCAGGCCGCCCTTGAGCGAGCCCACGTATTCGTCGCTCAAACGCTGATGGTCGGATGCATTCGCTTGCTGTTGCAGCAAACGCTCAGCCGTGTCCATGGCACTGCGTACGGTCTCGGCGAACAGGGCTTCGCGCGCCGCCTTCAACTCCTGCTCGATCAGCTGCTTGGCCTCGGCCTCCATGCGCCCGCGGCGCTTCTTCGCTTCCGCCAAGATGTTGACCCGCTCCGCCTCGGCGGCTTCGCGCATTTCCTTGCGGATGCGGCTGACTTCGGCATCAATCCGATCGAGCTTCGAACGATAGTGCGCCAGCTGCTGCTCCGCCTCGGCCTTCATCTTCGCGGCCTCGTCCATGCCCTGCATGATGCGGTTGCGACGCGCTTTGAGCGCATCGACCACCGGTTGCTTACCAAAGCGGTACAGTAGGAAGAACAGGATCGCCGAATTGAACGCATAGGCCGCAAACGGCACCGGCATGTCAGGCGTGCGATAGGCCAATGTCGGATGGTCTATCTCATCGCTCGCACCGAGCATGCCGTAATACCAGTTGATATCGTGGTGCCCGTCCGCGTGCTCCCCGTGCTCGCCTGCATGCGAGTCACTACCCTCATCACCTGACGCAAAAGCAACGCCACCGCTGCAGGCGACTGCACCGGCGACCATCAGCGTACGAACCAGCTTGGCGTTGATGCGCAACATCACTGCACCTCTCGCCCGAGTGCGCGCGAAGCTATCTCGCGTCCCAGTTGCTCTGAGCGGCGCCCAAGTTCGAAGCGAATCTTTTGAACCTGCTCGCCAATATCACGCCGCCCGTCCTCGACGATCTTGTTGGTGGTGGCGCGAGCCTCGTTCAGGATCTCGTTTTCAAGGCGCGTCGTCTCAGCGCGGATCTTGTCGCGTTCCTCGGCTGCAGCCGCGTTGACTCGTTGCAGCTCCGCCTCGTAGCGCTGCAGGAGTTCACCCGCCTGACGTTGCATCTCGCGAGCGCTGTCCTTGGCTCCCTCAGTGCGCTGTTCGCGCGCCTCGAACACCTTCAGCAGCGGGTCGAACAGGACTGGTTTCAAGGCGATGATCAACGCCAAGAAGAGCACCATCTGCAGGAGGAACGTGGCGTTGATGTCGATATCGACGCCGCCGCCTGCGGAATTGCCCAATGAAGCTAACAAGTGCTGCACGCGGCGGCTCGTACCACCCTGGGTGTTGCCTGTCTAGTACCGACGGACGCTGCAATTGTCGCTGCAATTCAGTGGGTTTCGCGGAGTTTACATTGCGCCTTCAACGCCCTTTCGAATACGGCACCGTGAGCAGCGTTTGGGGGTACATGCGACAATCAGCCGCGTCGCTCCCAACCTGATCCGGCGGGGGCCAAACACTCCACTTGCTGCTCTAGGCAGGCCAGACAATTGGTGTACGGCCGGCCAGAGAACGGCTCTTCGGCATCCGGTACGACGTCCAGCAATGGCCGCAGCGCAAAGGCGCGCTGCGTCAGCCTGGGGTGGGGTACTTGCAATCCGGGTTCAGACACGCTCTTTCCCTCCAACCACAGCAAGTCCAAATCGAGGAGTCTCGGCCCCCAGCGCTCGCGGCGCTCACGGCCGCAAGCCGCCTCGATACGAAGAAGTTCGTCAAGCAACCGCCGAGGGGCCAGCTCGGTCCGCAACAGCACGGCGGCGTTGTGATAATCAGGCTGCGGCGGACCGACGGCCTCGGTCCGGTAAAGTGCTGAAATTGCTCGAACTTCTCCGAGCTCCCGCAAGCTGGTGATGGCCACGGCAAAGGCCCTGGTTGGATCCCCTAGATTGGCTCCAAGGCCAATGACGGCGGTATTCAGTTCAAGCGAGTTCATGGCGCGGTTGGGGCCACGGGTGTGGTATTCGTCGGCACATGCTCGGCCTGGATTTTGGCGAGTGGTTCGTCGTGCTGTTCGTGCTCGTGTCGATTCTCGTCGCGCCATATGTGCCACGTTTCGGTGAACGGGTGGGGCAATGGCTCTCGCGTTGATGACTCGAGCGAACGACTTGATGTGGCGGATCTGCCTTGTGGATATACCTGCACAGCGGCTGCCGAGGGTGTGAATCTTGTCGGAGGGTGATGTCAAGGATGCCGCCGGCTCTCCTAGCGGAGCGGCCAAAAAGGTCGTCGCGATCGAAGCCTCCGCGCTTCTACGTGAAAGCCTGAAATCGGCACTCGCGGCCAGGGGGTTTGAAGTCCGACGGGAGGACCTGAGCTCCGATCCCCTGGAAATCCATGCCGAGCTGCTGATCTTCGAGGTGACCTCCGAGAGCGAAGAGCTAGCCCAGCAGCTCCTGACCCAGCTGTCGAAGACGGCGCTGGTCTTTATCGGACCGACCGAACAGGAGAGCGCTGCGCGCCGCCACGATGTTCGCGAACTGAGCGCCGACGTCAGCGTCGCGGAGGTCGTCCGCGTTTGTCAGCAGATGCTGTTTGGCACCGCCCCGAGCCCGCTGCCGAGGCCCCCAAAGTCACAGACTTCAACCCCATTCAGCGTGCTGCGTCGCCCTTCGGAACCCCCGCCATCCCGACCTCCGCCGTCCATCAGCTCGTCTCCAGCTCCGTTGCTGCCCAGCTCCGCCCCGCCGTCTTCGCGCCCATCTGGCTCGCCCGCACAATCCAGCGCCCCACCGCCGACCGTGCACCATCACGTCAGCCGCCCCCCCAATAGCCTCAACACCCCGGAGCTGAGCGCAGAAGTGGGAGCGATGCTGGAACAAGCGGAGCGCAGAGTCGCTGCGAGCATGCGTTCGCGTCCTTCAATCCCTCCGCCACCGGAACCGCGCCGCCGCGAAGACGGGTTCAAAATGTCGCCGGAGATCCAAGCCGCGTTGGAAGATCCAATCGGGGACTACGACGTGGTGGGGCAGAGTGAAATCCCGCGCTCTGATCCTAGCCGCTCGACATCTACCCAGGCCGCGGCGGGAGACCCTGAGGCCCCAGCCCCCGATGAAGGCGCTGACGGCTCCAATCAGGACGCGCGCAAAAGGCCCGAGGTCACAGCCGCGGTTGAGGAAGTGCCCAGGCCAGGCAGCTTTCCCACCGAATCGACCCAATCAACTGGTGAATCCAATCACGCTGCGAGCCCGATGGCATCGATCGCGCTACCCACGTCGGAACCCGGTACCAAGCGGACGCCAGCTCCCCAGTTCGATAGTCAGCGCTTCCCCACCTCCAGCGGCAACAGCCCGTCCGATCAACCAGGGATCGAGCCGGTCACCGCTCGTCCCCCGGCCCCAAGCGGCGCCGCAGCCCAACTACCGGATAGCTCACCAAAGCCCGCGAAGCCCCCGAGCAAATTGCCACCAGATCCCCCTGTCCCGAGTGGAGAGTGGGTGGGCAGCGCGATCGGACGGTCCGGAAGAGCCAGCCCAGTTCCAGAAGCACCTCCCGCTTCGGAGCCCCCGAGTTCAGAAGAACCCAATACCGACGCCGGTCGAAGTCCGCTACCCAAGCCCCGACTCAAGACGGACCGACCCCAGAGCGCTCGACTAGAGCAGCCGGAATCGAGCCCAACCCAGTCCGGGGATCAGGACGCGCCGGCAACCGTCCCCCCCCGAACCGACCAGCAAGCGCGACGCGCGCCGACAGTCGCCCCGACTCCCCGCCCGCCAGCGACCCGAGTCACCCAGCCGGGAACCGACAAAGCGTCCACCGAGCAAACGCTCGACCGCCGTCTCTCCAGTGCCGCCCCCCCTGCCTCCAGCCAGGTCGACCCAACTGGCGCTGAGCTGTCGCAACTGGAAATTCCGCCCCTGCGTGAAGGCGACGCGATTCGTGTCCTTGCACGTGCGATACGCAGCCGTTTCACTGGCGCCGCCACCTACGAAACCGACGCGGGTATTCGGCGCATCGTGTTGCGCGAAGGGGACTTTGTCACGGCGGCATCCTCAGTGAAGTCCGAGTCGCTCTTGGCTTTCCTAGTGGAGCGCGGAAATCTCGAACAAGAAGTGAGCAACCAACTGGGACACAAGTTGCCGAACTTCGGAAGACATGCCGGTGCGGCTCTGATCGCCAGCGGTCATCTGGCTCAAGATCAGCTGTGGCCGGTGCTTCGGGCCCATGCGGAGTTCATCGTGGGCCAAGCACTGGCGATGGGACGCGGAGTGGCCGCCTACGAGACCACGGTGCCGGAACGTCTGATGGCCGAGCCGTCAGTGTTTGGTGGGGCCACCGGCTCCGAAGTTCTGGTCGAAATCATGCGCCGGGTCATCTCGCCCACAATGGCTTTGCGGGCCCTAGGAGGCGAGCACGCCCAGCTCGGATATGGTCCTAATCGCAGCCTGCTGGATGAGTGTGCGCTGACTCGCGATGAGCAGGAAGCTCTCGAGCAGATGTTGAACCGGCCACTATCAGACGCTCTCGGCGACGTCGGCAGCTTGGAGTTTCCCTGCGTCTTGCTGGCACTGGTAGAGCTCGGAGTGTTAACCCCGAGCGTAAAACCCGGACTCGTCGCCGCAGCTGAGTCTCCGCACCGCCGCGCCCACGACCGCCTGGATGACGAAGCGCTTCGACGAGCCATTCGCAATCGCCGGGCGCTGGTCGACAACGCAGACTACTTCTCACTCTTGGGCGTGCCGCGCAGCGCCACCGGATACGATATTCGGCGCGCGTACCTGGAGCTGAAACGCCAATTCGACCCCAGCACAGCGCTGACGACGGGCACGGCGGATCTCGTAGATGACGTCGACTTGATCCAAGATGTATTGGACGAGGCATACGAAATCCTGCACGACCAGCTCAAACGCGACCGCTATCGGCGAGCGATCGAATCCTCGCCCGCGCTCTAACTAGTGTCCGTCCGAAAAGGCGCTTCGTTTCCTGGGCGGCGCTGTAACTAGTACCCGAAGTCGGGGGTGTTCGTCTTCGGTGATGGTTTGGGGGGCGGTGGTTTGCTCACTGGGCGCGGGCGGCGGATAGGTCGCGGCTTGGGCTTGGCCGCAACCGGGGCCGCACTGGCGCTCGCGCTGGCTGCAGTGGCCGACGTCACCGCGTCGCCGCCCGCTCCTCCGTCCGTTTCATCGGACGCGGCGCCGCCCTCACCTTCCGCAGCAGCGCCACCAGTCTCTTCAATCGCCGGAGCGACCTCTGGTTCATCCGGAGCTTGTTCTGGCTCAGCTGCGGAGCTCGGCTCGGGCGTGACTTCGCTGCTGGTGGCAGCGGGCTCGCTCGCGACTGCATCATCACCGGACATCGCGCTGTAGGCGGCAAAACCTCCGCCCCCGAGCAGTAACAATCCACCAACGACCGCCGCGGCCACCACCCCCGCGTTCGAACGTTTGGGAATGGCCTGTTCGCCAGTATTGGACCAGGCACCGGTCTGTGAAGGGTGCTGGCCACCGGATTGCGAAAGCGCAACTGCCGCCGGACTCAGCTGGTGTTCCATCACTGTCCCCGTCGGCGTGTGCTGTGGCACGGGGCCATCGTGACGGGTTTGGCCCATCACGACCGACTGGCGACGCTGCTCTTCCGTGCCTTCCGGAGCCACGCTCACAGCGGCTCCGGATTGCTCCCATTGAGCCAGCGCATCAATGAATTCGTTGGCCGTCTGGAAGCGGTCTTCTGCTTCGCGCGCCATCGCCTTGTGGATGATGCTCTCAAATGCCGGGTCCAGATCCGGCACGAACTCGCGCGCGTTGGGCAACGGGGACAACACGATCTTGAACAACAGCTCGTTGAACGTTTGCCCATCAAACGGCACCTGGCCGGTGATCGCCCGATAGATGATCACACCGACAGCATACAGGTCGCTGCGCGAATCCGCAGCAGACACGCCCTTGGCTTGTTCGGGTGACATGTAATACGGCGTGCCCATGACCGCACCCGTCGCGGTCATCTTCATGTCTCCACCAAGTTGGGTGAACTTGCTGATGCCAAAATCGATGATCTTGACGTAGTCAGGACGCCCGGCTTTTTCTTTGAGGATGAAGACGTTCTCCGGCTTCAGGTCCCGATGAATGATGCCCGCGTCATGCGCCGCTTGAAGACCGGTCAGCAACTGGCGTGCCAGGGGCGCAATTTCTTGGGGAGCTAGCTTGCCGTTGCGGTCGATGCGTTCCTGCAGGTTCTCGCCGTCGAGGTACTCCATCACCATGAAGTAGTCCCCATCGTCCAGGGTCCCCATGTCGAGCACTTCGAGGATGTGGTCATTCCCGATGCGACCAGCGGCCTGAGCTTCGCGCTCAAAGCGCTCAACCACACCCTGCTGCCCAGCGGCCATCTTGAGCAACACCTTGATCGCCACCCGCCGTGCGATGGCCATGTTCTCGCCCTCGTACACGGCGCCCATGCCACCGTGGCCGATCATGCGCACGATCTTGTATTTGTTCTGGATTACGTCGCCGATTTGGAGCGCCAAAACTGGGCCTCACTAACGAAGAAGAAACGGGGCAAAAAGTAGGTAATTATACGGCGCGTACCTGAGAAAGGTCTTGGGGCAATCGGACAGCCACAACGTAGGAGATAGTAGCCCCTGCACGCTTTCCGGAAGTCTACGCGGTGGACTGCCCCTTTTCCTCCTTTTTTGCTTACAAAGTTCAAATTTCCGCGCGCCTTTGAGTAACATCCGCAGCCATGGGGTTGCCGGCTTGCAAACGAAAACGCAGCAATTTGGGGCGGGGCGCGCGCTTGGTCCGGCGCGCACGCGTGATGGCGCTCTGCTTGGGCCTGTCTGGCGCGGGCGCTCTGGTGCTGCAGTCGGGCGCCGCCGCAGCAGCCACTCCCGAAGAAACCGCAGCCGCGCGCAATCTGGCGAAGCAAGGATTGGCCGCGTTCAACGAGCAGCGCTTTCAAGAAGCCGCTGACCTGTTTGCGAGAGCAGAGTCTTTGGTGCATTCCCCAGTTCACCTGTTGTACGAAGCCCGCGCTCGCACGAAGATTGGCCACTTCGTCAAAGCTCAAGAGGCGTACATCAAGATCATCCGCGAAAGATTCGTGGATGATGCGCCCCAGTCATTCCACAACGCCAAAGAGTCTGCCAAAAACGAGGTCAAGGAGTTGGAGGGCAAGCTTGCCAACCTAACCGTCAAGATTGTTGGCGTCGACAAGGGCGCCACGTTAACTCTCGACGGCAATGAAGTTTCGGCGGTCTTGGTTGGGGTTCCCATGCCAGTGGATCCAGGAGAGCACACGCTCGAAGCCACCGCTGAGGGTTTCAAACCAGCTAGCGCCAAAGTCACGGTCGCCGAGGGGCAGCGCGAGACGCTGGAATTGAAGCTACTCCCAGAAGAAAGCGCCGCCCCAGTGGCTGCCGCTCCCGCGGACACTCCTGCCGCTACGCCGACCACGTCGTCACCTGACGCGCCCGCGGATCCGGGCCCGACAGACAGCGGCGGCAGCAGCGGCATGCGCATCGGTTCCTACGTGGCCTTTGGCGTGGGAGCCGTGGGTTTGGGTCTTGGCACAGTGTTCTTCCTTGACGGAAAAAGCAAAAGCGACGAGGCGGACGCCTACTTTGACGAGCACGTCGACAGTAACGGGAATTTGAATCCGCAAGAGGCTGATGAGCAAAACCGGCTGGATGACGACGCTGATTCAGCCACGAACTTGGGAATGATGGGCTTTGTCGTCGGCGGCGTTGGGGTCGCAGCTGGCGTCACGCTGTTCTTGCTCAGCAGCAGCTCGGACGATTCCGCCGACGCGCCAAGAGTCACGCCCTGGGTCGGCTTCAACTCTGCCGGAATTTCGGGAACCTTCTAGCGCGTTGGCAGCTAGTGCCGCGGCTGGCACAACGCCTCGAAGCGAGCTTGGCTTGCTTGGTGCGAACGCAACACCTTGTCCATCTCGCCGCGAGTCTTGGAAAGCAGCCGCTCGAAACGTTTGCGGCGACGCTTGTCGGCTGGGGTATCTCCCGTGGTCTGTTCCAGGCTGGCCAAGTTCTTCTGGTATTCTTTGCTGTATTCTATCGTTCGCTGGAGTGTCGAACGATAGCCGCTGACGGCTTGCACCAGCTGTGTATCCGTGACTTGTAGCTGCTCCAGTTGCTGATCCAGGGTCGTCAGCCGCTCGGCAATCTTCAGATACGCCTCCGATTTGGGGGTCGGCTGATTTCTTGTATCCAGCTCCTGCAGCTCGGCAATCGCCGGATTCGCAAGCGCCACGAAGCGCTTGCACTCGCCAATACGACTGAACCCGCGACAGCCCAACAACTCAGAGCAGAGGAGCAAAACGAACATCGGTGTGGTCCGACGAGCCAGCTTGAGCCACATGGCGTGGACTTTTAGCCTGGGCGCCACGCCAATGCCAGGGATTCACCCACGCCTGGCCCCGGCGCTTTTGCAGTGGCCGGTTGCGGTCGAGCGGCGTAGCGCCGAAACTCGGGTGGTGCGTAAAATCGCCATCACCCGGTTGCTGCCGAGTTGGCTGCTCTTGCTCTCGTGCTTCGTTCTTGGCGCAGCCTGTGAGCGAAATGAAGAACCACCCGAAACCAACCTTGCTCTAAGCTCGGCGACGGGCGTTCCAGATTTGCACGGACTGCTGGACGAAGGGCGTCCACTAGCGAGTCCGCGGGCTCCTGAGGTGCCAGGGGAGCAAAAGTTGAATCTGCCAGACGCATCAACGGAGGCGTTCGACTTTTTGCCTCCTGACCCGCCTGATCAGCTCTTGGCTTGTGACGATCGAGGCTTCGTCCAACTTGGTTATGATCGAATGCGAGCGTTCCGCACGCTGGACTTCAAAATACTGGCAGATGTTGCCATCGACGAACCCCGTGCCGTCGCCGCCTTGGCCGGCAACAGCTATCTGATCGTCGCGCGCGCAGGCGTGCATCGCTACTACCACGGCCAGAAGCGCCCACGTGGCTTTGCCAAGGTCCCGCTGCTTGGCCCCAGCCAACTACTGCCGCATCCGGAAGACATTCAGCGCTTCTATCTTCGGTATGCGCGCGGCAACGCGCTTCATTTGTTCGATCTCTCAGACAAGGACCCCGAGCCCATCAGCGACGAGCAGCTGGATCTCGTGCCGCGCCCTCTCGGACTGCAGCTCGGCAAGCCCATCGAACTCGCGGGATTCGACCAGCGTGCATTCACGCTGCTGCGTAACGGAGATCCGTTGTACAGCGCTGCTACAGGTCTCGTACGTTTGTCGAATCAACCGCAGCCACTTGCTCCACCAAAGCTGGATGGCCGCCTAACTCAGCTGGCCGCGGCTGATCGGCTTGACCGCTACTGGGCGTTCAACGAACGGGGCCAAGGCGTGCAAATGGAGCTCTCGCGAGGGGATCCGATTCGCCAGCGAATCGATCTGGGAGGCCTGCCCTACGCTGTCGAAGTCCAAGGTCGCGTCACCGCAGCCGTCGTGCTGACGCTGAGCGGTGGAGAGAGCAGCCATCGCGTCTGGAAGTTGAAGGTAATGGAGAAGGGCAAGCCGCTGGCGGAGTGGTCACTGCCGGACCGCGCAGGACATCGAGGCAGCTGGGTGCAACGAGTCTTGGGCAACCGCGACCTGTGTCTATTTCCTCACAAGCCTTGGGTATTGCTCGGAGGACGTGACTCCTTGACCATCTACGACTATCGCCGGCGGCAGACGCTACTGCACCAGACGCAGCGTTAGACAGGTCCCGCCGGGCAGTTGGCGGTGAGGCTCCTACCCCAAGCTCGTTGAGGGGGTCACTGCGGCGCCGCCGATGAGCCGCCAATCTGCAAAACTTGGCCCGATGTTGGCTTTGTGTCCATGTAGCAAGCAGCCAGCTATTGGCCTGCCCTGCCATGACTATCCCGAGAGATACTGAACTCGTCCGCATGCGAAAACAGGCCGAAGCATGGGCCGCTAGCCGCCGGGAGAGCGTGACGTCCGCGCACTTGTTGGCCGCTGTCGCAGACACGCCGGGGATCGCGGCCGATCTGCTGCGCGAGCGCGGAATGACCCCTGAGGGACTGCTCAAGGCCGCACGCAGCTCGACCGACGACGAGCGCGATCCGGTGCGCAGCGCCATCCAACGGGCGCGGGAAGTGGCGACTCACATGCGCGCACCGGAGCCGGCCGCTTTGCACCTTTTGGTCGCCTTGCTCGGCGCTCGCCGCTGCGCCGGATACAGGGTGCTCGATCAATGTGGGGTCGATGTCAGTCGGCTGCGCGTGGCCGCGATGAACGCGGGACTCGAGCGCTTGGGTCGGCGCCGCATCGTCACCCGCCGCAACGAGCGTCTTGCCGAAACGCCGTGGAGCGCCGAAAAGCTTCAGCCGAACGGGCCCAGGCCCAGTCGCGCGGTCACCGTACCGCTCACTCCAAAGCCCGTCATCACTCGCAGAGCCAAACCTCAAGACCGAACCAAACCCGAAGACGCTACCCCAGAGCCGACAGATACAAACGGGTCGGCCTCAGGGAGCTCAGCATCCGGCTCCGTTTCGAACCGCGGTCAAGATGGGGGCCACAGCGGCGCGCAGTCGAACGAGCAACAAGCCAGCACCGACGCGTCCGCTGGTCCACTCAGTTCGACGCCAATCAGGGCATCCCGAGCCAAGCGCAAGCGGTCCACGAAAGCTCGTTTCGCGTTGGACGCACGCCGTTTCAAGACACTCTGCGCCTTGGGACGAAACCTGACCCAGGCTGCAGCCAACGACGAACTGGAAGTCGTGGTGGGGCGCGAAGCGGAAGTCGAGCAAGTGCTAGATGTGCTCGCCAAACGCGAGGGCAACAATCCTTGCTTGGTCGGCGTCGCCGGAGTGGGCAAGACGTCTGTAGTGCACGCCGTGGCCCAACACATCGCGAGCGGAGCCAAGCTCGGGTTGGATGAAAGGGTCTTGGTCGAGATCCCGACGGCGCAGCTTCTCGCAGGAACAGGGGTGCGCGGGGCGCTGGCGCAGCGCATGTCAGATATCAAGAAAGAGGTCGATGCCTCGGAGGGCCAGGTGGTCCTGTTCTTCGACGAGGTGCATCAACTGTTTGGGCCAGACTCAAGCGAGGAGCTGACAGGCGAACTGAAGCGAGCATTGGCGACCGGCGAATTGCCATGCATCGGCGCCACCACGCCGGAGGAGTTTCAGCGTTGCTTCGAGAGCGACGCCACTTTGCTGCGCCGCTTCTCGCGCTTGGAGGTGGAAGAGCCAGGACGCGAGCAAGCGCAGGACATTCTGAAATCCTTGTGTGTCCGCTTTTCGGAACACCACGAGGTTCAGTTCACAGAGCAAGCGTTGGAGCTGGCCGTCGATTGGTCCACACGCTACATCTCGGGCCGAGCGCTGCCGGACAAGGCCATTGCAATTATCGATCTCGCCGGGGCTCGAGCACGACGCCGTGGGCTACAGCAGGTGGGTGCAGAGCAGGTCGCTGAAGTAGTCAGCGAAACGGCTCAGGTCCCCAAAGAGCGCCTGCTCGAGAGCGACGGAGCTCGATTGCTTCGCCTCGAACAAACTCTGGCGGAGCGAGTCGTTGGACACAGTGACAAGTTGCGCAGCATGGCGCGCATCATCCGCCGCAACGCTGCGGGCCTGGGAGACAGCCGTCCAATCGGGACTTTCTTGTTGCTCGGCCCTACGGGCGTAGGCAAGACGGAAACCGCCAAAGCGATTGCCAGCGCGCTCTTCGGTTCAGAGCAAGCGATGACGAGACTGGACTTGTCGGAGTACAGCGAAGCCCACGCCGTGGCCAGACTGGTCGGCGCGCCGCCGGGCTACGTGGGGCACGAAGCCGGCGGGCAATTGACCGAAGCGGTGCGCCGGCGCCCGTACCAAGTACTGCTATTGGACGAAATTGAGAAAGCCCATGCCGAGGTACTCGAAACGTTCTTGCCCTTACTTGATGAGGGGCGCCTGACTGACGGGCGCGGACGCACTGTGGACTTCAGCAACACAGTGATCATCCTGACTTCCAATATCGGGGCTCGGGAGGCTTTGGGTTCGACCACACGCCGCCTCGGCTTTGGTCAGCGCAACGTTCGCGAAGATAGCGGTGCGGCACAGCGGGTGACCGCGGCAGCCAAAGATGCGCTTTCGCCGGAGTTCTTCAACCGCCTGGACGAAGTCTTGGTGTTCGAAGGTCTGCAACGAGCCGAGGTCGAAGAGATCGCCCGTCGGCTGTTGGAGAAGCTAGCCAACACCATCTACGACCAACGAGAGGTTGAACTGAGGATTGAACCCTCGGTGGTGGAGATGCTGCTGGACCAAGGCGGATTTGACGCAGCCTTGGGTGCGCGCCCAATGAAGCGAGCGATCGCTCGCTTGGTCGAGGCTCCGCTGGCAGAAGCCCTGCTGTCGCAGAAGCTAGGCTCTGGCGACTACGCCGTGTTGCGCGCTCGGAGCGCCGAGCTCGAGATCAGCGTGGAGCCATCACCTGTCGTCGCCGCCGAGTAGTAGCATCGCGGCGGGCGAGCATCACCGAATCCAAGCGGTTGTGTGCCGGTCGTATTCGGAAAAACGCGCACTGCACTGTAAGCTTTGAAGACGCTGAGCTTTGAAGACGCTAAGCTTTGAAGACGCTGAGCTTTGAAGACGCTGAGCTTTGAAGACGCTGCCGAACAGGCCACGCCTAGACTGCTCCACGAAATTGCCGCACAGCGTCGTAGCGCTCCAACAACGACAATTCCGTTCCGCCAGCCGCCACAGCGAGGCGCTCTACACGCGTCATCGATAAGCACGTTGGACAATCCAGCTAGAAACGCGTCGCCGGGCCAGCTTCGCCAAACCCTTAGAGCCGCGCGCTCCACTTCCGAACGCAATGCGGTGCACAAAGTACGCTGCTGGCAATGCGGCGTACGCAACGCTCTCTCGGTCCCTACGCATCGATCGCGCCTCAGCGATCGGTCCTCGGGCGCAGGGGACAGCAGCCCGAACGCGTTAGTTTGCGACGAAGCGTCAGTGGACCGTTGCCAGAAAGCGGGCAGCCGCGGTAGATCCGCGGCATGCTTGAAGCCGACTATCGAACAGCCTTGCCTTCGCCCAACGCCCTAAAAGTCTTGCGAACTCTCGTCGCGAACAAGGCGTGGTGGCTCAGCCGAGACCAGCTGGTGTCAGACTCAGGCGTTCCGAGAGCCCATGTGTTTGAGCATCTGACGCAGCTGCAGCGCCTGGGACTTGCCGAGTCCACTGGGGGACGGATGGATCGCTGGTACGCGGCGACGCCGAAGGGGCAGCGGGCCTTGGATCTGGCCAATCAGATCAGCCGCCTCAATCGCTAGCCTCGACCCGCGTCATTTGCACTCTTTGGACTCATTCGTTGGACTTGGAGTCCGCCTTCCCCTGCGACTTCTTCTTCGAGCTTTTTTCTGGTGGACGCGGCCTGGGCCCTTTGGCACCGGAAACTCCAAACTTACGTCGAGCCGCCAACAGCTTTTTCTTCTTGGCAGCTTTTTCCCGTGAAGCGGCTGTCACCCGGACAGGTTTACCAACACCGCGCACGGTTCGCTGAACGTCGCCTACCCGAACGTCACCCCAGTCAAACAAGACTGGTCGGCGGTAGTGCGATAGCTTGTCGCCGCCATACACCCAGACCCTGAGCGGGTTGTACTCCAGTTTGACCATGGGTACGAAGTGACCGGAGTCCGCCCAGTCCAACACATCCAAGCGCCCCAGGGTGCGACGCACAATCAGCGTACCGCATTGCCGATTCGGAGGGATCCCTGCGCAGCCTCCCGCGAGAAGCAAGTCTTCGTTAGCCACTGGCTTCCATTCCCACAGCCTGGCCATGCGGAAGATCCCCCGCTGCTTCATGTTCTTCTGTACGTCTTCGGGTAGCTCGCCCTCCAAGGACTTCAACAGCTTGCGGTCGAGTTTGACCACCCGCTTGAGCGCTTGGCCCTTGTTAACCCCCAACGTGACTTCGGCCTCGTTACGCGGACCCTGGCAGCAGCGAAACCCAATGAACGGCTCCTTGTTGTCGTCCTTGCTGCTCTTGGCGTTCGCGCAACGCCCTACCACCTTGCCGTTCGAACTGTTGCCCCCCCGCAATGTGACGTCGCTGCCCCTGGTCGCACGGCCCCAAGGACTATCCGTCCACTCCCACAGGCTGCCGTGTAGATCGTGCACGCCGAATTCGCTGCGGCAGCCGAATCGATAGCCGCTAGGCAGTCGCTTGGCGTAGTCACCAGTTCCGCAGATCTGTTGTTGGTAACGATTGCCGTATTCGTACGTTAGGTTGCGCGGGCCCTTGCAGGCGCGCTCCCATTCCAGCTCCGAGCACAAGCGTTTGCCCCGGTCTTCGCACAGGTCCCGCGCTTCCTGCTGCGTGACGTTGCTTAGCGGAATTGCGCCTTGTTCGTTGGGGTACGCGAACTTGTCGATGAAGAACCCGTCCAGGATGACTTGCTCCCCCGGCATCTCTTGGTCTGCCTTGCGCGGCAAGTTCTCTTTGGGAGTTCCGGCAACCAATGCCCCCCCAGGGACCCAAACCATGCCCTTGGGAACGGGTGGTGAAGTCTGCTGCTGGGCCCATTCCGGAGATGCTCCCGCGTCGGCGACGACTTCACCAAGCTCCGCATCGGCTCGCACGACTGGCGCCTCGTCGCATCCGGCGAGCCCTCCTAAGAGAACCAGGAAGTGGGCGAGAATGACAAGAATCCCATCCTGACTACGACCAGGTTGGCAGACAATGGGCTGGTTATGTCGGCTCGGCCCGCTCATCACGCTCTCTCAGGCCTAGCTCCTTCATCTTCAACTGCAAACCCTTGCGTGAGATCTTCAGCAGCCGCGCCGCATGAGTCACGTTCCCTTGGGTCTGATCCAGGGCTTTTTGTATCAATTCGCGCTCCAGACGCACAGTCACTTCTTTGACCTGTGCCTTCAACCCCAAATCGGAGTCCTCATCACCGGAAGCTCCCCAGCCCGCATCACGCGAGAGTTCAGGCGGCAGATCCGTCAGTCGAATCCGCTCGCCGTCGCAAAACAGAACAGCGTACTCCAAGACGTTCTCCAGCTCGCGCACGTTGCCAGGCCACTGGTAGTTTTCCAGCCTGGCGAAGGCGTCGTCCGTGAGGCCACTAACCCGCTTTCTCAGACGCGCATTGAACTTTTGCACAAAGTGCTCGCACAGCTCCCGCAAATCTTCTCTGCGCTCCCTGAGCGGAGGCAACAACACTGGCACAATGTTGAGTCGGTAGTACAGATCCTCCCGAAATCGCTTCTCCGCGACCAACTGCTTCAGATCGGCATTGGTTCCGACGACCAAGCGCACGTCAACAGCGATGGTGCGCACCCCGCCGACTCTCTCGAACTGGTTTTCCTGGACAGCCCTCAGCAACTTGACCTGAAGTTCTGGGGGTACAGCTGAGACTTCATCCAGAAAGAGCGTGCCGCCATGCGCCAACTCGAATCGACCGGGCTTGGAATTGACTCCCCCCGAATAGGTGCCGCCTTCGTAGCCAAACAACTCGGCGTCCATCAACTCTGCCGGGATAGCTGCGCAGTTCACCTTGATGAACGGCTGGTCTCTGCGAGCAGAGTTGCGATGCAGTGCGTGAGCCACCGCCTCCTTGCCGGTACCGGTCTCACCGGTAATGAGTATCGTGGTCGGCGTATCGGCGGCCCGCGTGAGGACTTCACCTACGCTCTTGATGGTAGCGCTGGAGCCAACCAGCCCGAATGCCGACGCGTTGCTGGCCCGTCGCGCGTCGGCCGCAGACAGACGGCGAGTGTCTAGCGCCTTCCGCAATACGCGACGCACCTCGAGCTGATCGAACGGCTTTGTGATGTAATCAAACGCCCCGGTCTTGAGCGCTTCCACCGCGTTGTCGACTGTGCCGTGAGCGGTGATCATGATCACCGGCAAGTCAGGTTCGAGCAATTGGGCTTCGCGAAGCAGTCCCATACCATCCAATCGCGGCATGCGCAGATCCGTGACGATACAGTCAATATGATGCTCCTGAAGCAGCGCTAGTCCTTCCACGCCATCTTGAGCCGTGTGCACGTCATAGCCGTCGCGCTGAAGTTGAGCCGCCAGCACCCGCCGTAGGTTCGGCTCGTCATCGACGACCAGGATTTGTTGCCTGCGCTGCGGCAGCACGACTCGTTCTTCCGCTAGCTGCGCCGCCCCTCAGGGAGCGCAGCGGCCAGTCTTGGCATCGTCGGGTAGAAGTTGATTGCAGAAGAACACGGCCGTCTTGCTATTGCCTGGAGCACCTGCAACCACAATATCTCGCTCTCCTTGCCTCACGGCGGCGACCGATACACCTAGGTTATCTCTAGCTTCCGCGGACGAAATGTAGAGCGCATCCGAGAGCTCGTGCGGACTGCTGCCTTCGGCGTCGTAGATCAAAACGCCGCCCGCTTCCGCTTCACCGAACGCGCTGAGACCAGGTGAGCCAACAATCACTTCGCCGTCCCCGTCTCCGTCGAGATCGCCAACGGCCAGTGAAGCACCGAAATCTGGCTTGCCATCACAGCCGGCCAGAGCGGACTGAGAGCCGCAGGTAAAAGATGCGATAATAGCGTCTTCTGGGAGCCCCCCCATGCCACAAGCGGCCTCGTAGCTTTGAGGCAATTGCGCCAGCGCGGCTCCAGAGAATACCGTCACCACGCCCGCCTCCGCCACGACAAGGTCATCCATGTCGTCGGAGTCCACGTGACCGCTGACCAATGTCCTGCCAAAGTTGGAGCGACTGCCGAGACAGCCAACGGGATAGGGGTTATCCTGCTTCCCCTCGTCGGTACGATACAGCCAGAGTTGGCCAACTTCGGGAGCAGCCACCGCGATCAGGCGCCCCGCATCGTCATCTTCTCCGAGCCGGGCGACTGCCACCTGGGCGCCAAATGAATCGGGCCGTTCGGCGTCTTCCGGCAGCCTCAGCAGGATTGGGTCGGTGCCTTTGGACACCGGCGGCGGGTAGTACCAGGCGTGCTTCTGATTGGGCAGTGCCGCCACCAGCGGCACTTGGTCCTCCAAGTCGAAAGTCTTTTCGGCTGTCAGAAACAATGGCTGATGGTCATTGTTCTTCTCGAATCGGGATTCACGGGCGCTGCGAACGCCCTCAGACACCGTGAGCGTGATATCCGAACTGTCATCACAACGCACGACCACGCCTTGGCCCTTCTTGTCTTCGCGCGCCGCGCCCCAGCCATATGCAAAACAGATGTCACGCTCCGAGCGGGAGTTGGTCATCGGAATGGCTGCAATGCTGTCCGACGTGAAGCAGGGCTGAACAAACTCCGCCGAAGCACGATCACAGTAGGTGCCGGGGCTTGGGTCAACACTGGGCTTTTGCTCGGTGCCCAAGTTGTAGACAGACGATGCCGAGCTTCCGGCGGCTCCACCGACCAAGACCAAGACCCTTTCATCGGAGGTCTGCGTCGCGATCGAGCGACCGAAGCCCCCTCGCACATCCTTGCCAGGGGTTAAGAGCAAGACCGGCGCCTTGTCTTCCAGATCAAAGGCGGTCCAATCACATGAGATACAGCTGAGGGACAACGCCCCAACTAGGAAAAGCGCGCGCATCAGAATCGTCCTCCAATAAACAGGCTCGCGGCATCCCCACTGATAGTCGGAGTCACGGAAAGGTCGACAGTCGCAGGTTCAGCCGGCTTGAACGACGGCAGTGGACGCGGACCCTGAAGACCACGCAAAAGGAGCGCACGCCGGGCATCGGACGGTGAGCGCTCGTTCTGCGATGTGGGTAGCTTTTTCAATGGGTCGGGAAACTCCACTGGGTCATCGGCCTTGTAGGACGACTCCGGCAACGGATCCTTGAGAAAGTTCCAAGTTGCCAAGCCGCCAAGGACTGCACCGGCGGCGAAACCAACATCAGCTCCCACGGCAAACCAGCGCCCCTTGGTGATGCGCGAATCATCCGACTGCAATGCGCCACGCTGACGTTCGGCTTCGAGCTGGTCCTTGATGTTGTCGGATTCTACGCCCAGGTAGATCCCCGCACCAAGAAAGCCAGCTGCCAGTACCGCCTGAGTCCAAGCGCCACCTCTGGGATATTTCGGGATCATGCTCACGTGAATCGGCAGCACCTGTCCCTTCGGCACATTGATCTGCCCCTCGTAGTCCTTATAGCCCTCAGCGCTAATCACTACCTGATGCGGACCGGACGATGCTTTCACATCGACCGGCTTTTGGCCCTTTCGCCAGTAGCCCATTTGTTTGCCGTCAATTGATACGTACACGTTGGGCACCTCTTTTTCATAACCCAACCCCTGTTCACGATCGACAAACAGGTCAGCATCCACCCTGAGAAAGCCATAGTTGACTCGGGCGAGCTTGACCTCGATTTCCTTGCGCTCGCCGCTCTGCAGCTCGACTTGGGTACGCAAGGGCTGAAACCCGGGGGCTTCAACCAGCACTTCGTGGGCCCCTGCGGCGACTAACTCACCATAGGGCGTTGTTCCCCACTCTGGCTTTTCTTGTTGCGTGTCATCCAGCCAAATGTGTGCACCCTTGACGTTGCTCGAGATGCGCAAGAACGACATGAACACCCCTTGCGAGAGATTCGCTTTGAAGTGATGCACGTGGCCAGGGGACACTCGCAGCTTGGTGTCACTCGGGTTGTACTCTTCGAACTTGTCGACAACGATGTGGTACAGGCCGACGCCCAACGATAGGCTGGTGGGTGACTGAGTCGTCACGATTTCGGTCCACTGAGGGTTCTCTTTGCCAAGTTCGAAGGCAGGAGCACTCTCCGAAGCAGGGCGATAAACCCGAACGGGAGCTCCGGCGGGTTCGCTTTCCACCACCACCAGCGAGCGCATGTTTTCGGAACCGAGATCACCCGGCGGCGGGGGCGGCGCGGGTGCCCCCGTTCCCCCAGTGTTGAGAATCGACTCCAGACGGGCCACCCGCCGTCGGACTTCGTCAATATCGGGGGCCTCGGGGTCGACCTGCATATATTGCTGGTACTTGGCCAAAGCATCTTGATGACGCTGCAACTTTTCGTAGCAGACCCCAGCGTTGAACAGGAACGCGGAGTACGGGTACTCTTTGTATCCGTCCTCGAAAATCTTGGCGGCGCCAGCCGGATCGCCCCCGACGAACTGCGCTAACCCGTCCTCCATACGCTTGCGGACAGCGTCCATCTGATCGCCCTGCGCCCAGGCTTCGCCAACGCACAGGCAGATACCCAGCAGGACACCGATGATCCAGACCAGCTTGCGACTCTTGTGGATTTCCCTCACGGCGCCTAGATGACTCTGATTTGCCGCATGATACAAGCCTCATTTCGGGCCTGAGCCCTGCCCAAGCCGCCCCGAATGCAACACCATTCGAAAGCCCAAACAGGGCAGGCCTGAATCCGCTCGACGAAGGATTTCCACCTGGAATTCAAACCGAAACGCGATCTGCACGGAGCCTCTGGGTCCGGGGGTCAAATCCACTAGCGGGCCCC
Organism: Polyangiaceae bacterium; assembly: GCA_050304975.1. Taxonomy (GTDB): domain Bacteria; phylum Myxococcota_A; class Polyangia; order Polyangiales; family Polyangiaceae; genus SZUA-265. Next base: position 18,880 of record JBNLEN010000039.1, on the reverse strand, counting down.
AAACAGCACCAAAACGGCGGGCAACTTGATGCGCCGAAGCAGCGCAAGCTATGTTACCTACCCAGGTACCCTTGGGGACTCCAATGCTCCGCCAAAAGACATCGCCGATTATTAGCCTACTTATTTCGCTCCCTTGCTCTGCACTGCTTTCATTGACCAGCGTCGCCCACGCTGCAGAGCCTGAGCCTGAGCCGTACCCCACTTGCGAAACCGAAACGGCGGACACGACCGCCGCCAAAGGCGCATTTCAAGCGGGCACGGCTGCGTTCAACGAAGCCGACTACGAGCGCGCCATCACCTACTGGGAAGATGCCTACCGGCGGGATTGTCGAGCGCACGCTCTGCTGAAGAATCTCGCTCGAGCCTACGAGTTGAACGGCATGTACAAGCACGCGATCGTGGCGCTCAACACGTACATGGAACGCAACCCCAATCCTGGCGAAAAAGAGTCGCTGGAAAGGCGCATCGCCAACCTACAGGCAAAGCTGGACGAGCGGGGACCTGAAACCGAACCCGAGCCGCAGCCCGAGCCTCAGCAAGTACCCGAGCCAGAGCCAGATCCGCTGCCGGTCGAAGACGCCCCGGTAGGCGGAAGCCGGCCGATCTGGCCGCTCATAATTGCCGGCGCCGGGGGCGTGGTGGGAGCGATCGGTCTGGTCCAGTTCTTGGGCGCGAAGAGTGATGAAGAGCAAGCCGCTGCCGATTGCGAGACTTGGCGGCAGACGAACATGTCGCTCAATGAAAACTCACGCCAGTGCGCACCAGAAATTGCTGCCCGCGGCAACGAAGCGATCGACGACGTCAATCTTTGGGGAGCCGTATCCATCGCTGGTGCCGGCGTGGCGGTGACCGGCCTGGTCATCTACTTTGCGTTGCCTGAGCAAGAGTCGGTCGCGGTCACGCCGCAGCTGGCGCCGGGCTACGCAGGGCTCAACTACGCCACCACGTTCTGAGGCTGGTTCTCGTCTCGAGGCGACGCGCCTCGTTAGAACAGCGCCTCGTCCTTTTGTTTGGTCGGGGGCTTCTTGGGCGCGGGTTTGGGGTTCGACTTGGTCGCGGGAGCGGGCTCCGGCGCTGGCGGCGCTTCCTGGTCGGCCTCCTCGGCCGCGTCCGGCTGCTCGGGAGCCTCGTCGGCTTCATCCGTGTCGGGCTCGGGCGTCCGCCCCGTCACGTAGTCGGGGAGCGGTTCCTCCGGAAATGGGGTCTCGCTGGATGAGCCCCCGCAAGCAGTGAACATCACCGCCAGCAGCAAGACACTCAGCGGCAGCAGCGGACTCGCCGAAAGCAGCTTACGCTGTGCTCGCGATTGGATCTCCGACATGCCGCGGGCTCTACCACAGCACCGCAAAAAGGACTAAGACGCTTTCGTGATTGGGCGACTCGTCGGCAAATTGGTCACGGACGATGTGGACGGCACCATCATCCTGGACGTGGCAGGCGTGGGCTATGAGGTCACGGTTCCGCTCGGAGCGGTCGGTCGAGCCAGGGGTGCGGCACCCGCTGATGGCAGCCTCAGCTTGTACGTGCATACCCACGTGCGCGAAGCAAACTTTGACTTGTACGGCTTCGCGTCACTGAAAGAGCGCGAGGTCTTCCGCGTGCTGATCGGCCTGCCCGGGGTCGGTCCAAAACTGGCCCTAGCAGTGCTCAGCGCCCTGCCACCCCAGGAGCTGAGCCAAGCTGTGCAAGCTGGCGATATCAAACGCTTAAATAAGATATCTGGGGTCGGAAAAAAAACGGCCGAGCGGCTAGTGCTGGAGCTCAAAGAAAAACTCCCCAAGTTCGTGCAGGAGGCAGACCGCCAGGAGCCGGCCCCCAGGGGCTCCAGTGCCGACGAGGAGCGGCTCATTGGAGCGCTTACAAACATGGGCTACAAGCCAAACGAAGCCGAGCGCGCGGTGGCGACCTTGGCCTCGCGGCTGGGGCAAGAACCCATCAGCGACTTGCTGCGAGCGGCACTGGCCGAACTCGCCGGCTGAGAGTCGCCCTCGACAACAAGTCGGCCAACGTCGAATAGCCCTCGAACCTCTCTTTTCGAACTGCACAATCCGTCGTAAAAGGAGCAAGCCAGGCAAAGCAATGCGACTTGGGCGCGCCTGGCCCAAGAGGAGGCACGGAGTGATTACCTGCGCGAAATGCGGCAAAGACAACCAAGACCATTACAAGTTCTGCCTGGGCTGCGGCGCTGAGCTGACCAAAGACTCGACGGCTCCGAAGCCGTTCTCACCACAGACTCCTCCTCACGGCGTGCAGGCCCAAACTGGCGCGCCAGCAACGCAGCCAACGGGTGGCCCGGCGGCGCCAGCCCCATCGGCTGCAGCTCCATCCGCGGCAGCCGTCCCGTCGCCAGCGGCGGTCGCTGCCGCGCAGTCGGCACCAGTCGCACAGAACCCGGGGGCGCCAGCCCCGTCAGCTGCGGGCGCAATCGTAGAATGCCCGCAATGCGGCCACGCCAACCCCACCGGAAATCGTTTCTGCGCTTCCTGTGGCTACAACCTTGGCGCCATGGCTGCTGCAGCGGCTTCCGCACCGGGAGGCGCCGCTAGCGGTGCCGGGGTAGCCGCGCCAGCCGGCGTCGCCGCCGCCAGCAGCAACGTACAATTGACTGCGCTACGCGCGGACGGCACCGAAGCCGGCAGCTGGCCTTTACCCAATGAACCGAAGACCATCGTTGGTCGCGACACCGGTTCGGTGTTCGCTGGCGACAGCTACCTATCGCCACGCCACGCCAGTCTTGCCAGGCATGGTGCAACTCTGACGGTGCGAGACGAGGGCTCGCTCAACGGCGTCTATCTCAAGCTGAGGCCACAAGCGCCGTGGCCGCTGGATTTCGGCGACGTGTTTCGCATCGGCCAGGAAATCATCCGCGTCGAGGCGCTGGAGGGTCAGCCCATGAGCAATGACGGAGTCGAAAGACTCGGCAGTCCGTCGGACGGCTACGTGGCTCGTCTAGCTCTGGTGATCGGTCGTGACACTACCGGCAATGCTTTCCCCGTGCCCAGCACAGGCGTGCATCTGGGCCGTGAGCGCGGAGACATCTTGTTCTCTGAAGACGGCTACGTCAGCGGCCTACACTGCCAAGTCGCTCCAGCCGAAGACGGCAAGCTGTACCTGACTGACGTGGGCAGCTCCAACGGTACTTTCGTGCGCCTCGGCAGCGAACACTCGGTGGGCAATGGGGACATCTTGCTGATGGGTCAGCAGTTGTTTCGCGTCGACATTGCCAGCTAGTGCCCCATCCGGAAACGGATGGGCATCAGTGAAACAGGAAGCGTATGTGTCACAATTCCGAGGAAAAGCGGAGTTCTCCTGGCCTCACCCGACGGGGGCCGAGGGACGACGCGACTTTTGCGGATCGACACCAACTAGGGCCCCCCGCGACCTCGGGGTGCTTGACGTGATGAGATTGGTTGGCTGATGAGCGAGCCAGACTCGAAGCGCCGCATCCGCGTGGTAGCGGCGGTGATTGCCGAAGCCGGCAAGTATCTGATCACGCAACGCAGAACGTCGGCCGTCATGCCTCTGATGTGGGAATTTCCAGGAGGCCGGGTCGAGCCGGGCGAATCCGACCAGACGGCGCTCACTCGCGAAGTGGGATACCGCCTGGGGGTAGAGCTGCAAGTCGGCAAACTGATCAGCTACGTGTGCCATCCCTACGAGCGCTACGTCGTCGACCTGCATCTGTACGAATGCGCCATTCACCGGGGTAGCCCGGCGGCGGTCAACGTCAACGCCTTCGAATGGATCGAAAGCGAGCGCTTCGAAGACTACTTGTTCACCCCTGCAGACGAAGCCAGCGTCGCTGAACTCCTCGGCATCTAGCGTCGCGCAAAAAAAACCCGCCTGAGCGAAGGAAACGGCGCAACCACCTACGAAGTCCGCCCGACCCGGGGCCATGCCAACGCGCTCCTTCTCTTCGGCATGGCAATGGCTGCTGGATCTGATTGCCCCATACGACTGCGCCGCGTGTGGTTCGGAGACTCCTCCCGGACAGCTGTATTGCGAGCAGTGCGAACCCGGGCCTTGCTGCTCGTCGCTGCGCACGCAACTGGACGACGTGCCCATCGTAGCCCTCGGTGATTATTCAGGCCCGCTAAAACAGGCCATTGGGCGCTTCAAGTTCGAGCGCCGTGCAGAGCTGGCGGTCCCCCTCGCGAACGCGCTACACGAGATCTGCGGCGCTCAGCTCGTCGACGCCAACTTACTGCCGGTTCCTTTGCATCCCGCGCGGCTGGCGGAGCGTGGGTTCAATCAATCGGCGCTGCTGACGGCGCAGCTCGCCCGGAGCTGCGCCGCCCGTCATTGGCCACGGGCGTTGCTGAGAGCCAGCTACACGCGTCAACAAGCGCGCCTAGGCCGAGCAGCACGCGAGACTAACTTACAGGGGCAGATCCAGGTTGGTCAGCTGCCCACTGGCAAGCTCGTCCTGGTTGATGATGTCGTCACGACCGGAAGCACGATGCGCGCCTGCATGGCGGCGATTCGCCGTGCGGGTGGCAAGGTCAGCCTGGCCGTAGCGCTGGCGCACTCACTCTAGCTCAGCGACAGGCACCAGCTCGCCCCGGCTAGTTGACGGCCGACATGACTTCGACCAAGCGCTCCGCCGTGACGAAGTCCCCTTTGAAGCGATGCACTTCTTTTCCTGAAGAATCGAACAGGATCATCGTGGGCAAGCCGACGATGGCAAACTCTTCGAACGCACGCTCGACGGACGGATTCGACATGTCCGTCATGTCCATCTTCACGGACACGAAGCGACCAGCCTCCTTCTGCACCCGTTCGTCGGGAAAAGTCTCCGACGCAATCTGTTTGCAGGCGCCACACCAATCCGCGGTGAAGTCGAGGAACAGTGGACGATCCTCGGCTCGCGCCTTCGCCCGAGCTGCATCCACCAAGGCCACCAACGTCTGCCCCTGCTCGGGCTCTTCCCAGGTCAGGGTACGGCTGGGTGTGCTTGCCCCCGTAATGAATCCAAAGCTTGCGACTGACACCAGGGCCACACCGATGCCTTTGGAGATCTTGGTGCCCAGTTCACTGCCTTCAAAAGGCTTGTGAATCGCGCCGAGCGCCACCCCAAGCAGCACCAACGCCGCGGCCCCAGCCAAGAAGACCATCTCGGGACTCGCCCACTTTCGGAGCGGAGGAAACGCGTTGCCCAAGAAGTAAAAAGCGACGACGAGCAACACGATCCCCATCAGGCTCTTGATGTGCACCATCCAGCGACCACTCTTCGGCAGCTGCACGGCGAACGCCCCCACCAGAAAGAACGGCAAGCCCAAGCCCAACGCGAACGTGGTCATCGCTATCGTGCCCTGCTGCACGCTCTGGGTTTTGGCGATCCAAGCCAGCATGGCGTACAAGAACGGTCCGGTGCAGGGCGCCGCGATCGGTCCGCACACCATGCCCAAAACGAACGCGCCCGCATAGCCAGCCCCGCCCGCGCTCGCCAGTCGGTTCTTCAGCCCCGAAGGCAAGTCGAGATCGAAGGCGCCGAACATGCTGGCGGCCAGCGCGACAAAGAAGCCGCTGAGCACGACGACCACCCAAGGATTGGATAGAGCTGCGCCAAAGGTCTTCCCCGTGACCGCAGCGGCGACCCCAAGCGGAACGAACATCGCCACCAGGCCGAGCAAGAACATCCCAGACAAGCCGAACGCTTGCAGACGGGACTTGGATTGGTTGGCCCCAAACACACTCACCGTGATTGCAACCATGGGATACACGCAGGGGGTCAAACTCACCAAGACCCCAAAACCAAAGGCCGCGAGAGCCAAAAACACAGGCCCCCTCTTCTGCGCTTCTTCGAACGCGGCCCCCCCATCTACCGCACAGCCCGAAAGCAACAACGCCCCGAGTAGGGCCACGAGTAGAATGAAAGGCTGACGTTTCACGATTGCCATATAACTCTGCGAGGCCGGTTGTCTCCAGCCCCGGGTTTGCCACTAATTAACGCTCCGGAGCAGCAACGGTTTCAGCCGTTTGGCCCTTGGGTTCTATTCCCGCAAGCAAGCGTTTCGCATGGGAAATCTCGGCCCGCAAACCAACGGCCCGCTTGGGCTCCGCATTTCGCCGCACGAAGCGGCGGAGCAGCTCGAGCGCCAAGTCTGGCTTGCCCAACTCGAGCAACAGCGCGCCGCCAACCCAGTCGAGCACGCCTGGTTGGCGCTCAGCCTGGGCGAGATCCGCGTAAGCCCGCCCCAAATCTACCGGCTTGCCCTGAGCGTGGGTCGCGAGTGCAAGCAACGCCTTGTGCAGCGCTTGATCGCGGGTCGCAAAGCGCAAGGAGCGGCTGAGCACGGAAGCGGCTTCAGCGTGGCAGCCCAACGCAAATAGTGTGCTGCCGAGACACCACAGGTGAAACCCCCGCCGACTTGGTGGAGCAGCCCTGCCCGCAAGACGCAAGTGCGCCATGCCGCTCTCGAAGTCCCCCAGCGCGCAGTGAGCGCGGGCGGCGTCCTGGTGAGCCACCTCGGGCAGCGTCTCCAATTGGATCATTTGCTCCGCGATGGCTTTCGCATCGTGAAAACGCCGCCGCTCCAAGTGTGACAAGTACAGCTGATGTAGCAGCAGGAATTGTGTATCTACATCGAGCTCGGCAGCGGAAAGGGCCACGGTCGCGTACTTGGCGCGTAACGCGGGATCCGGAGCGCGAACCGCTTTCGCGAGCAGCCCCTCGGGACTGCCGTCTGCCGCCGAGTCCTCGGCGGAGCCAAGGCTCGAATTCGAGCGATTGCGCTTGGGAGCCGCTGCCACTGCTGTAAATTAGCAGCACCTGGACGCACGTCCAGACTGGCAGCGATCGGCGACTTAGGTCTTGCGTGCCGGGGGCCAAAACCCCATGGTTGAGCCGTCCTAGCCGGATTTTTCAATGAGGATTCGAGCACTAAACTGGCCCGCTTTGTGGCTGTCCCCCCTGCTGCTGAGCGCTTGTGGCCAGCCCCTGACCCTCGAGGATTGTGAACGCATCGTCGCACGCATCACGGAGCTGGAGCTTCAGGCGGCTGACGTCTCCGACCAGTCGGAGGTGAAGTCCCAGGTAGCAGACACCAAGAACACCTTCAAAGAACAGGCGCTCAACGACTGCGTCGGACGGCGTTTGCCAAAAAGTGCCCTGCGCTGCGTTGAAGAAGCCAAGACTGCGCGCCAAATCGTAGACGAATGCTTCGACTGATAGTCGTCGCGGCAAGAGCGGCGAGCGCGGGGATCGGTTCGCGCGTGCTCAGCTTGTGCGTGCTCAGCTTGTGCCTGCTCAGTAGCTGCTCCGAGCCGCTCAGCAACGACGAGTGTGAACGCCTGTTGGACCACTACACCGAACGTCTCATGCGCGATGAAAGCCCTGACGTGTCCTTGAGCAAGATCGCCGAGAAGCAGGAGCAAGCGCGAAAACTGGCCAAAGAAGATCCTTTGTTCGAGTTCGAGCGCTGCAGCGACAAGGTGAGTCGCAGCCAGTTCGATTGCGCAATGGCAGCGGGCAATGTCAACGGCATCGAACAGTGCTTGATGTTGTGACCCAGTGATTGATTGCCCTGGCGCGAGCGTGGAGCTAGGCAAGAGCCGCGACCACAGTAATCTGGGCCTCATCATCCAAAGTGCCAAGCGCCACTGAGCGCAACCCAACCTGCTCCAACAATGGTTGCAGCTGCTCGCTGCACAGGTAGTGATGGGAGATGGTCGTCCGCAGAGCGGCTTTCCCCTGCTCCCTCAGCTCGTACACCACGTCGAGACGCTGGCGGGTGGGCCACCAACAGTTCTGCTCGAACACCTCAAAACGCTGGCGCTCGATGACCAAGTCCACCAAGAACTCAAACTCGTCAATATCTGGTTCGGCGTCCACGTCATCCGCTTGGGAGTGCAGCTCATCTGCGTCGTAGATGTCAAATACCAAACGGCCATCGGGCTGCAGGTGCTGGGCTACGCGTCGCAGACACTCGAGCTGACGCTCAGCGTCCAGACACAAGAGCCCATTGTACGGGATCAAGATGCGGGAGAAACGGCGTCCCAAGGCGAAACTCGCCATATCCGCCTCCAGCAGGTTTAGCGACACGCCTCGCTCGGCCGCGCTTCGCCGAGCCAGTTCGAGCAGGTGCGGATCGCGCTCGAGTCCCCAGAGCTGCTCGGCCTCCAGGCAGAGCAGGATTCGACCGTAGCCAACCCCCAACTCCAACACCGAATCCGCGGGACCACACTGCGCTTGGTAAAACTCCAGATCGCCGGGAACGCCTCGATGCATCTCGATGTAGCAGCGTGTTTCGAATGGCGTGTTCACTGGCTTGGTCATTTCTGAATCATGCGCTCCATCTGCGCGACGGCCTGCGCTACGTCGGGCTGAGCCGCTAGCAGGCCCGCCATCGGATCCCCTTTTTCGGCGGCTCGTAGCGGGAGCGTAAACATGTTGAGCTCGTCGGGTTTGAGCGCGAGATGTACTTCCTCCCAAAGCAACGGGGCAGAGACCGTCGCGCCCCGGTGCGCACGCACTGAGTAGGGAGCGACGATAGTGCGCGAGCGCCCGGTTTGTCCCGTATCGATGTAGACCCGTTGTCCGCGCTCGCTGATACGTCTCTCCATGGTCGAGGTCTCGGGATGGCGCAGTTGCAGCAGCCGCCCCAACAGCTCCACCATGACCTTGGCCACAGCAAACGGAACTCTCGGTCCTAGCGGGATCATGACATGCAAACCGCTTTGGCCTGAAGTCTTTGGAAAACCTTGCAGGCCCAACTCATCCAGCAGTTCTCTGAGACTCAGAGCCAATAGCACGGCTTCTTTGAACGGCTGCGAACCGATGTCGAAGTCGATAGTCAAGAAGTCACAGAACTCACGAGTTTGGCGCTTGCAGGCCAGGACATGGATCGGAATGCAGCCCAAGTTGATGATGTGCAGCAGCGAATCCACGTCGTCCACCAGAAAGGTGGTGACGTCCTTGCCATCATGCTCTTCATCGCGAAGTTGCAAAGTCTGAATCCAATCCGGAGTACCTTTGGGCGTGTTCCACTGATAAAAACTCTTACCAGCGATCCCGTCGGGATGGCGCACCAGCATGATCGGACGATCCGCCAGATGCGGCAGCAATACGTCCGCAATCAACTCGTAGTAGTTGAGTAAGTCCCCTTTGGTGTAGCCTTCTTCTGGCCAAAAGACCTTGTCCTGGTTCTTCAGCTGGACCCGAGTAATACGCGACCCGCGCGGCGCGGCCACGGATGCCCCCAGCCGAGCGCTCGAGGACTCGCCGGACAGACTGTTTGAGGCAGCCCCCGACAGCGGCAGCTCCAACTCGGAAGGCTGCAATATCGCTTCGACGCGCTCGTCTTCGGGCGCCTCTACGCACGCGCGTGGATGCAGATCATTCCGGATCCCACGAAACACGCCCATTCGGATGCGCGAGTCATCCGTCCATTCGAGAAAGTTGACGCTGACCACCAGCTCCGGCTTCACGAAGTGACGCACCTTGCTGGATTCGATGGCTAGGGGCTCTCCCAAAGCTTTCCAGTCTTGTGTGTTCAGAGGCAGTAATAGGTTTTGCAGCACGCGGAGGGTTTCAGCGGTGAAACCAGAGCCCACGCGGCCTCGATAGACCAGTTCATCCCCACGATAGCTGGCCAGCTCCAAAGCCCCAACCTGTTTGGGGTTGTTCTTCGCTCCCACCCAACCGACAACCACGAAGTCGGCGTCTTTGGTGCATTTGTGTTTGACCCAATCGTCGTCGCGGCGTGGGCCGAAACGATATGGCCCGTCACGCAGTTTGGAGACGACTCCCTCTAGACCTCGAGTTTCACACAGCTGGTACAACTGCTGCCCATTGCCCTCGATATGGTCCAAGAGGCGAATCAACCCTTTGCCGGGAAAAAGCTTGGCTAGCAAAGCCTTGCGCTGAACCAACGGCACTTGTGTTAGATCCCATGGCCCAAGTTGCAGTAAATCGAACACCAGGTAGACGACAGGCACTTCCGCGGCCGCTCGCTTGACGTCAAATGGCCGATGCGCATGGATGCGTGGCGCCAGGCGCTGAAAGTTCGGTTTGCCCTTGTCATCGAACGACACAATTTCGCCATCAACGATGAAGTCGTCGACGAACGCGGTCTTTAGGGCGCGCGCAATTTCGGGGTAGCTGTCGGTCGCAGACCTTTGGCTGCGATAACGCAGTCTGACGTCTGGCCCCTTGCGCTCGGACAAGATGCGCACGCCATCCAGCTTGAGTTCGTAAAGGCGCCGTTCGTCATTCAACGCAGCGCCATCGTTGGCGCAAACCATTGGGACCGCGTTTTTGTAATCCAGTGCGTGGCGCCGCGCCCCCAACGCTTCCGCTTCAGCCTGCAGGGCCTGAGACATCTGGGACCGAGCAACGAGTTGTTCCACCTCCAGGCCCGACATGACGCTCTGAGGCTGTTGCTCAATCAGCCGCTCGCCATCTTCAGAGCTGAATGCATCTGCCTTCTTCAAGAGCAACCATTGCTTTTGTTTTGGGGCTGGCTTGACCCTGGCGCTGGTATCAACCAATGCGAATCGCCCCTGCAGCTTCCGCCCAAAAAGTTCGAAGTCCAGCTTGCCGCTTTCGATCCCGACCTCGGCCGGATTTTCAAGATAGCGCACGCGACCAATGTCCCACACGATCATGGGCCCTGCCCCATAGTTACCCTCCGGGATCACGTCTTCAAAGTCGAGGTACTCAATCGGATGGTCCTCGGTCTGCACCGCCAAACGTCGGTCCTGGGGATTGAGGCTCGGCCCGCGAGGGACAGCAAAGCTTTTCAGCGTCGGGCCGACTTGCAGCCTGAGATCGTAGTGTCGCCGTGTAGCAGCATGCAAATGCACGACGAAGTCGCCGGTCAGCGTGCGATTGGTGCCCCCGCGAGCAGCGCTGAAGGGTTCATTCGTGACTCGTGGATCGCGCTTGTCTCGGTACGCGCGCAGCGCGTCTTGTGCTGCGGTCTCAGCAGCCGGCTCCGGGTGGGACGGCTGCTTGGGGTCATCCGGGGTATCCTGAGCCATGCGTACTTGAGTCTTTCGCACAATACGCTATTTGAGCGGCGTGAGCACTTACGGCTTCGACAAAACCGCCCGAGATTTGCAGTGGCAGGCTGTGTTGGAGCTGGTCGCGGCGCGCTGCTTCAGTGATGCGGCGCGCGCTCGCTTGCTCCAGCTCGAGCCGCTGCCCGATCCGGAGCAGGCGGCCTATCAGCAACGCCTGTTGACCGAAAGTCTCAAACTGCTCGAGGTAGCGGCCCCTTTGCCCGTGCGCTCAGTCCCGCCGATCGACGAGCTGAGCGCCGCGCTCGAACGCCAGGCCTTGGGCGGCAAAGAGCAACTGCGTGACCTGGTTCGAGTATTGGAGCAAGCCGCCAAACTGCGGCTACATACAAAGGACAAGGGCGAACACTGCCCCGAACTGAAGGTTGCTCTGTGGTCCGATCCGGAGCTGGATGCGCTGCAGGCCAAGATCAGCCAAGCCATTGATGACCACGCTGAGATCCGTGACAGCGCGTCTGAAGGCGTGCGCAGCGCTCGCCGGAGCTTGCGCCACGTTCGCGAGCAATTGAAGAGCCGTGTGAGCCAGTTGATTGGCAAATACTCCAGCTCACTGGCAGGGCAGTACTACGCGGACCGCGATGGACGTTACGTTCTGCCTGTTCGCACCGAAGCCCAAAGTCAAGTCGATGGCATCGTGCTCGGGTTGAGCGGCTCCGGCGGCACGCTCTACATCGAACCCCGTGAATTGACGGAGTTGAACAATCGCTTGCACGTGGCTGAGGCGGAAGTCCTGCGCGAAGAAGCCAAAGTATTGCAACAGCTCAGTCGCGCGGCAGCCGAGAAACTGCCCGAGGTCCGCGTGGCGTATGAAGCCTGTTTGCAAGCGGATTGTCTGGCAGCGACCGCTCTGTGGGCGAATGACCACGGAGCTCATCCGGTCAAGTTCGTCAGCGCACCGAGATTGGAGCTGCTGCAGTTTCGGCATCCGCTCCTGATGGATCAACCGGAGCCCGTGGTCGCCAACGACATCCGTCTGCGCGGAGGGCAGTGCCTGATCATTTCTGGCCCCAACGCAGGCGGCAAGACGGTGGCCCTAAAGTGCCTGGGGCTGGCTGTGTGGATGGCCCGCTGTGGCTTACCCCTACCGTGCGACCCACGCAGCACGGTGGGTTGGTTTGACAGCGTCCTCAGTGACGTCGGCGATGAACAGTCGCTCAGCCGATCGCTATCCACGTTCAGTGCGCATATCAGCAACTTGGCCGACTACTTGTCTCGCGCTGGTGACGGCACGCTCATCCTGCTGGACGAAATTGCCGGAGGAACAGATCCCGACGAAGGCGCAGCTCTGGCGGAATCGATGTTGATGGGCTTCGTCGAACGGGGCGCCGCCGTGGCCACCACCACCCACTACGACCGTTTGAAACAGTTGGGGGCGCGCGACGACGACTCATACGTGAACGCCTCCGTCGGCTTCGACATGAAACGAATGCTACCGACGTTTCAGCTCGCCCTTGGGATACCTGGTGCGTCCAGCGCTTTCGCGGTAGCGCAACGCTACGGCATTCCCGGTGCACTGGTGGAGCGAGCCCAAGCCTTGATGCCCCAAGCGCAGCTCGGACAGCAACAAGTCTTGGAACAAATCGAAGACGAGCGGCAGCGACTCAGCCAACTGCGGGAACAAACGGAAACGGAGCTACACGCACAGAAGCATCTGAGCCAACAACTAGCGACAGAAAAGAAGCGCGCCTTTGAACAGGAGAAGGCGCGGCTTCGCAAGGAAGCCATGGCTTTGACGGACGAAGTCAAAGCCTCCCGTGCGCTGTTGCGCAAGGTTCAGATCGAACTCGAAAAGACCAAGCCATCAAACAAGGCGGAGCTGCGCGCCATCGAACGCACGATCGGTGAGGCGGCTGCCCCAATCACCGCTGGAGGGCCGCTGACGCAGGCCCTGTCGTCAGAGCCGTCCGACGAACCGCCGGCTGCAGAAATGCTCAAACCTGGAATGCGCGTCCGAGTTCCCCACCTCCAGTCAGACGCAGAAGTGCTCGAGATCCCGAGCAAGGGCCAAGTGCGTTTGTTGGTCGGCGTGCTGAAAATGTCCGTACCCGTGGCGAAAATCCGACTCGGAGCGACCGCAAAGATGACGCCCAGCGCCCCCAGGAAGAAGCGCCCTCTCATGGAAGCGCCCCGACCAGCGGCCATCAAGACCGAACAAAACGTGTGCGACCTGCGCGGGGTGCGAGTCGAAGCCGGGTTGGACCAAGTCGAAAGCTTTCTGGACCGGATGCTGCAACTCGGCGAAAGTTCCATGTTCATCCTTCATGGGCACGGAACCGGAGCCATGAAATCAGCAGTCCGGGAGCACGTTGCCGGGCTGCCCCATATCGAACACTGGGAACCCGCGCAGAAGGAAGATGGCGGCGACGCTTTCACAGTCTGTTGGTTGAGAGGCTAGTCAGCCCCGCTCAGCTCACGCGGCGTCACAATCCAGGAGAAGCGACGAGTTCGTCGAGCGCCTCGCTCCACGAAAGGAGTTGCTTGCGCTGCTCGCCGACATCCTCGGTCACGACAGGCTCAAAACCTTCGAGCTGTTTCGCAAGCTTGGTCATGCGCAAGTCCGACAATCCCGCGAGCAAGCGAGCCGACTCTCGAGTGTGTTTTTGCGCAATCCCGAAATTTCGGTGCTCCAGGTTAAGTAGCGCCAAATGCAGATAGCGGTACGCATCGAGCGCTGTCGAGCGCGCTTGCTCCTTTTCCAACTCCTCCTTCGCTTGGTCTCGTTCCTTGCTGATCCCAAGCACGGTATCGCCACACTCAGCTTGCTGCGTGTCGAGCGCCTGCTGCCCCTGCAGGTTAGCTAGGCCATAGCCGAGGCCAAATGCCAAGGCCGATGCGCCAACGAGGATGAGCAGCGCTCTGAGTCTCCCCATCGCTCCACTACCGGATGCGCTGGAGCCGGTGGAGGTGGGGATGGGATCGGGCTCTGGCTGCTGTTTTGAGTCGCTCACTGCGCCGACGATACTTCACCACGGCTGATTCGGGTAGAGCGAACACACCACGCACGCACCGAGCCCTCCGAGCCGGAACCCGCCGGCCCTCTCCACTCCACGACTGCCTCGCCGCTACTTTGCCCAACTTCCGTCGCCCGGGCGCCCACGTCACGATTGTGGCGCCCTGCCTCGTTCAAACGATACGTGCCGCTCCTCAGCCGCCAACTCACCCCGCGGGCAGTTTGGCGCAGCGCTTGCAGCATCTGAAGTGACACATTGCCAGCGTTCCGCAATGGCAGACGCGCCGTCGCTGCCCGTTTATCCCGCGCGAGCTCTTGGCCACAACCCTCAACAGAAAGGACGTGTATGAACGACCTATCCACGACTACTCCAAGCACCGCTACCCCTCGAAGGGCGCCCGCCCCGCAACCAATTCCGCGCTACAAGCTACTGCTTGGTTTTGACTTCAGCGAACACGCTGAGCTAGCGCTCAAGCACGCTCTCAGTCTACTGAGCGCACGTTCCAACGTGCAATTGCACGTGATCTGGGCGGTCCCTCCACAAGCCACATCTCGATTGGCACCAACCGAAAAGGATATCGAGCGGCATCACCAACAGCTAACGGACCACCTCCATTCGACGATGAGGGAGATGGAACAAGCTGGATACCACTTCGACCAAATGGAGACGGTCGTGCACGTCACGACAGACACGCCCGCGAACGCCATCGTGCGCCACGCGTACCTTGAGGGCGCTCACTTGGTGCTCGTTGGAACACGAGACTTAGGCGGCCTGGAGCGCTTGATGCTCGGGTCGGTGGCACAACAGGTCATGCGCGATGCCCAGTGCCCAGTGATGGTTTGCCGAAAACGGGCCAGCGTGCCTGAGCCAGAGCCCGCTCCACGCCCTGGTGAGGGCAGTCATCTAGGTCAGCGGCACACCTACCACTACGAGGGGCGAAACGCGTCCTCACAAATCAACTTCCCGCTGCTGTTTCCGATGAGCTGAACGCTCAGCAGCAGCCCATAACCGAAAGGAATCAATCATGCTAAAAGTCAAAATGAGACAGGGCAACTTCCTCGAACTCAAGGCAACTCAGCAAATCACCGAACACGACATCCGCGCCGTGCTACCGCAGGTACAGGACCTGTTTGAGCACACCGACAGCGCACGCGTGCTGCTTCACGTCGCGGATTTCAAGGGTTGGACCTTGAAGGGCCTGATGGAGGATCTGAAGTTCACGGCGGCCCACCGCAAAGATTTCGACAAGGTCGCTGTCGTCGGCGACTCCAAAGCACATGAGCTCCTGGCAACAATGGCCAAACCATTGATCGCAGGCAGCGTGCGCTACTATTCAGCTGAAACCGAAGAGAGCGAGGCCCGCAAGTGGCTGCAAGCACCACCTGATCCGGTGAACGCGGCGGGGCGTGACTCGTTTCCCGCCAGCGACCCCGCATCTTATGGCTCCCCAAGCGTCTGATTGACGCTCGCCGGGCGTTTGGGAGCGTCGCTCAGTCGGTCTTCAGTGTTCCACGCCGGCTGCAGCGGCGCTCACCCGATCAGTGAGGGCGTCACCGTGGGCCTTCGCCGGACCGGACGTCTGCCGCGAAGATTCATCCTCATTTGCCTGCGTCCCAGAGTTCGGCACCTCGTTCAGCTGCCGTGCCGCGTCTTCAATTCGCCGTAGCCACTCTCTCAGCGTTGTCCTAACTTTCTCATTGCGCTTGACGATCACGTATCCCAGGGCGCCGCACGCTGCGACTGTCATCAGGTTTGCCATATTCCGTTATTCTTCCTTTCTTGAGGCATTCGAACGAGCCTCACGCTTCCTGCTGCAAGGAGCGTTCCCAGCCCCACGCAAACGGACGGCGCCATGCCAGATACGAAAGTTGGAACGCAATCTGCAGAGGTTGAATGAAAATGGACGTAGCAGCCCATCAGCAGCCTGGACCGAAAGGAGGTACAACGACGAATGGACGGCTTTGGTTATTCCGAGCATCAACCCCCCGCCCCCACGCGTGACACGAGCCCCCCAACTGGAAAGCTCACGCCCCCGCCCGACGGGCTTGATAAAAACGACACAAAAACAGACACTTACGATAAGCAACTGCGTGACCTGCGGCGAGACCAGAAGGTCGCGGCAACTTCAGCTGCCGGTATCATCGCGCTTGTCGCTCTGGTCCTGATCGGCATCTTGCTGTTCAACGACTTCGTCCCAGCGTCCCCGCGCCCGACCGAGTCCGTGGCAATTCCTTGGCAACAGTGATGACCAGTCCCCGCCAACAGAGCCCCGTTGAGCGGCAAACACGCAGGTCGCGAGCGGCCGGCCGTGACTTCGATCGCGTCACGCAACGCCCATGCGTGGCAGTTTGTCCCGTGCGGGACTATGCCGAACGCACACGAATACTATGTCAAACTCAACTCACCGCACCGAAACGGACTCATTGGGCAGCATGCAAGTCGCCAACGACGCACTGTTCGGCGCCCAGACGCAGCGAGCCATCGAAAACTTTCCGCTCAGCGGTCATCGCCTCCCGAGACCGTTCATTCTTGCCGTCGCTCGGCTCAAGCGAGCCGCGGCAACAGTCAATCTCGACCTAGGTCACCTCGACAGCGAAGTGGCCGACGCGATCGTCCGAGCCGCCTCTGAAGTGCTTGACGGCAAGCACTGGGAGCAATTTCCCGTCGACGTATTTCAGACAGGCTCGGGCACCTCGACCAACATGAACGTCAACGAGGTCTTGGCAAACCGCGCCGCCGACTTCCTCGGCAAACCCCGCGGGGTCAAGGTCGTGCACCCCAACGACCACGTCAACCTTGGTCAGTCGTCAAACGACGTGATCCCCAGTGCCCTGCACGTAGCAGTGTTGAGCGAACTCGAGCACCACTTGCTGCCAGCCTTGGTCGAACTCGAACAGGAGTTGAACGCCAAAGCTCGAGAGTTCGACGAAATCGTCAAGACCGCGCGTACCCACCTGCAGGATGCGGTCCCCATGCGCTTGGGGGACGAGTTCTCAGGGTTTGCACGCCAAATCCATCTGGGTCAGCAGCGCATTGCGTCTTGCCGCCCGCGACTGTGTGAGCTCGCGCTTGGAGCCACCGCCGCGGGCACCGGCCTGAACGCTGCGCCGGGATTTGCCGAGCAGGTCATCGCCAGACTGGCAGACGAACTCGGCCAGCCTTTGGTTCCAGCTCAGAACTACTTCGAAGCTCTGGCTTCACGGGACGCGGCGGTTGAACTTAGCGGAGCGCTCAAGGTCACGGCCGTCAGCCTGATGAAGATCTGCAACGACCTGCGGCTGTTAGGCTCCGGCCCTCGCTGCGGGTTGGGTGAACTGGAATTGCCCAGCATTCAACCTGGTAGCTCCATCATGCCGGGCAAGGTCAACCCTGTCTTGCCGGAGGCGGTCTGCATGATCTCCGCCCAGGTGATCGGCAATGACGCGGCCATTACGGTCGCCGGTCAATCTGGTTTGCTGCAATTGAACGTGATGCTGCCGTTGATTGCCTACAATCTGCTCGAGTCCATCGAGCTGCTGGGCAATGCCTGCCAGCAACTGGCCCGACGCTGCGTTCGAGATATCCGCGCCAACCCTGGGGTGTGCGAGGCGTATGCGGAGCGCAGTTTGGGTTTAGCCACGGCCCTCGCCCCCGCGCTGGGTTACGATCAGGCGGCGAAGCTTGCGCAACGCGCGTACGAGTCAGGCCAAGCTATCCGGGACGTGGTCGCAGAAACTCAGCTCGATTCCGACACGCTCAGTGGTCTGCTGGACCTATCGAGAATTTCGAGACCTTCGGGTGAGCCACCACTCGGCAAATCATGACGGATGGCTCATCGACGACTGGCACAGCGCATGCACGCGCCGTGCGCTGAGTGAGGAAGGTTCAGGCGGCAGTCCCAGCCTTCATACTCCACCCCGTCGTATCCAGCTGGGACTGCCGCCCCTTTTGTTGAGTGCCGCTGGTGCCTTTGGCGCAGCTTGGGTGCCTCGCTGCGGTCACCGCTGGCGGTGACTGTAGCGGGGCAAAACGCCCCACCCGAGACATCCTGCCACCGCGCGGGGCGCAATTGTCCTTCCCCCTGCCAGTGCTCTGGCCCTGACTCCTGGGAGATCTGGTTTGGCGCAGCGCTTGCTTAGCTCGAAACTGATGGTAGCGAACACTCTTCCAACAACTGAACAACGTGCCAAAGTTCTGGTGATTGATGATGACGAGGATCAATGTCGCCTGATCGCGGACGGACTTGACGCGGACGTCAGTTGGTGCCTCACCGCCACAGAAGGCGTCTCACGGGCCACGCACGAAGAATTTGACGTGGTTTTGGCCGATCTAAATCTGTCGGGTGATGACAATGGCCTCGACGTTTGCGCAAGGCTGGCGCAACAGGCTCCGGACCTTCCTGTAATCGTTGTCACTGGCTTCGGAAGCATGGAGTCCGCCGTACAAGCCCTTCGCGTTGGAGCGTATGACTTCATTTCCAAACCGGTGGAGTTGGTTGCGCTCGCAGCTGCCGTGCGGCGCGCCGCACGACAACAACATCATGCTCTGGAACGCCGTCATCTTCGGGTAACCATGCACTGCTGCTCTTGTTTAGATTTTGGGGTCGGGATCTTGTCATCTTGTGATTCCTTTTGATGAAAATGACGTGTGTTCCGATTCTGCAG
>JBNLEN010000039.1:0-254 GCA_050304975.1 Polyangiaceae bacterium | reverse complement strand
GCCGCACGACACCGCCGACTGGAGCGCGAAGTCGCACGACTGAAAGACCGCCTCGAGCTGGGCACCAGCCTTGGTCAGATGGTCGGCAACAGTCAGCCCATGCAGCGCGTTTACGATCTGATACGCCGCGCCAGCGGCTCTGATGTGTCGGTGCTGGTGACGGGTGAGAGTGGCACTGGCAAGGAACTCGCGGCCCGCGCGCTTCACGCGGGCAGTGAACGCAAACATCGACCATTCGTCGCGATCAACTGCGC
>JBNLEN010000038.1:0-43050 GCA_050304975.1 Polyangiaceae bacterium | reverse complement strand
GGGTTACGACCAAGCGATTTCGTGACAGCTCATTGCTCATTCAACGGGTCGGTTCCTACGCACTTCGTTTGTACGCGTCCCCCATCTACCTCGCGCGCCGGGGTGAGCCGCGCAGCGTCTCGGAGCTAGGTGAGCACGCCTTCGTTGGTTTTAACCCGAAGCTACTCAAGCTTAGCGGGATAGAGTCGCTAGTCGATTCTGATGACTTCTTCTTTTGCAGGGAACTGTTGCGCGCTGGTACTGGTATCGGGGCGCTGCCACCCTTCATGGCAGCGGCCGAGATTGCCGCGGGCGAGCTGGTTCACGTGCTGCCCGGTTGGACGGCGCCGACGGGAACGGTTTACATCGTCCAGCCGAGCCGCAAGCACCTGCCGGCCAAGTCCCGGGCATTCCGAGACCTGATCGTCGAGTTCTTTCAGAAGCGAACGCTTTGATGCCAGACGACGCGTCAGTCGGCAGGATCATCGCAGGATACTTGTGAACAGTCAGGCTCAACCACCCAGCAAGGGTCGCCGACCCCTGGCGGAATGTTTCCCTGCGCGTAGTACCATTGAGCCCCAACGCGGCGACAGACGACGACATTCGGGTTGGGGCCCGCAGCTTCCGCGTAGGAATAGTCGTTCGCGTTGCGCATCGGAGCCCAGGTGTCGTCATTCACCAGAGCAGAGAAGCTCTTCTCGATCCATTGAACGGGGCCGACCTCGGAGCTTCTCCAGACGTACGCCCACAAGTCAGTATCCACCTCGACGCAGAGTCGGGTCGACGCAGAATCGCTTTCATACGCCGTGTGAAAGTCGTAGTGAACTTCAGGGGTGAAGAAGTAAAGGAAGGCAAGGTCCTCCCAATCGACTGCTGCTGTGCCTCGTTCGATCACGAAGTGCACGACTAGGAACTCTTGCTCATCCACCCCCTCGGAGCTGATCGCCAGATCGAGCTGAGTGCAGGTGCCTTCGAAGCAGCGTCCGCTCGCGCATTCGTTTGGGCCAGCGCACTCCGTCCCAATGACGCCAGGGTCATCCGAGCAAGGTTGCGGCGAACACCCGCCATCAGAAGCAGCAGTTCCGCCCGTCTTGCCGCAAGTGCCCGCGTCACACGCGGCGTGCTCCGGGCTCTCGTCGGAAACCGGCGACGATGCGTCGGCGTCCCCTTCGGTGATGGGTTTAGGGGCTTCGGGCACGGCAGTCATCGCGTCCCTGGGCGGTGCGGAGGGCTGGGGAACCTCCGCGCCCGAGTCAACGCGCGGAGCAGCGTCCGCAGTAGAGTTCGTCGTTGCGTTGTCGTCGTAAGGATTGAGCTCGTATGTGAGATCGCTGGCGCAACCCAGCTGTGGCAACAACGCCAGAACGACAGTTATCAGGCGACGCGAGCAGTGTGTACGGTGCGGCGTTTTCATGGGGACGTACGGGCAGGTTGTTGCGTTGGCAGACTCGGAGCAAAGCTAAGATCCGGGATTGTCTGGTGCGTAAGAGCACCAATCGATGTGAACCACTTTCGCACGCTGCTTGGACTGGATCGGGCGCCCCTTTTCCGGCGCGCCGGCACGTTGGGACGCCTCACGCTATCGCTTGTGAGCCGAGTCGGTGAACCATGTCGGTGCACGTCGAGTTGGTACGCGCCGAATTGGTGCGGGCCGTGTCGTTGTGAGGACATGCCGTCGCTGCCCGCAACGTCGATCCGCGCGCTGGGATACCGTCAAGCGACAAAACGGTCGCGATTGGCGGCCAGGAAATCAGCGACTGTCTGAGGCTGTCGACCGACGAGGTCCTGAACCGCTGACGATACCGAAGCGAGCTCACCGCGCTCTGCAGCGGTCTCGAAGCTGGCGTACATCTGAGCCATCGTCTCCGGTAGCCCCGCCCGCATTAGGCCATCCACGAATTCCCCGAGCGGAAGCGATTGATGACGAACCGGCTTTCCGGCGATCCCCGATGCGATCGCGGCAACCTCCTCACCGCTCAACGCTTCCGGGCCCGTAACGTCGAACGTCATGCGCCCAGCGCTGGGGATCGCGAGGACAGCAGCCGCCGTGACGGCACAATCGTCACGCGTGACGTAGGCAACTCGACCACCGCCTTTGGCATCCACGAGCGTTCCACTGGCTACGGCATGGCTGAGGGAGCCCAGCAAGATTTCCGAGTAGATACAGTTCCGCAACACCGTGAAGTCGAGCTTCGACGTCTCGAGAGCTCGTTCGGTAGCCAGATGATCAGGAGCCACTGCGGCTACCGAATCATCTGCGTTCACCCATGACGTGTAAGTCACATGCTCTAGACCGACGCGCTGCATCGCCTCGATGGCGGCAGCGTGCTGAGCCATGCGCTGCCCCGGCCGCTCCAATGCATCGGTGCTCACCAGGAGCGCCCGCGTCGCCCCACGAAAGGCGCGGAGGAGCGTTTCAGGCGCGTCGAAGTCCGCGGGCCGTACGTCCACCCCCCTGGCGCTCAAGTCCGAGAGAGTGTGCGGAGTGCGGGTGGTCGCAATAATCGGGCCGACGTCCATCGTCAGCAGGTAATCGATGACGCGTCGAGCTAGGTGGCCCGACGCGCCGGTGACCAGAAGTTGCGTTGAGGTTGGCATGCGAACACGATGCGACTCGTGCAGATTGTGATCAATGTGGAAATTCGGCACTGTCTGGTGCGTAATTGCATCAATCGATCCGAACCAGGCCTGGCGCAATCCGGGCTGGCTATAGCCAGCCCTTCGCTCGCTACGCTCGGGCGGTGGAGGTCGGCGCAGACACCGCGCGGCAAGCTACGGCGCTGGCACGGGCTGGTTGACCGCCGATGACAGCTCAGGCTCGGAGTCGGGCGCGGGCTCTGGTTTGGCCGCTTCGGTGGGGGCGTCCAGCTTGGATTCGTCCGTGACCGAAGCGAATTTGGCGCAACCGAACAGGATGGCGGCGGTCAAGCCGTAAGAAGCCGCCACCATCGGAGAAACAGCCACCCCGATCTGTTCACCGTGCATGAAGCCAAAGAACGTCAGCACGGCGCCCGCTAAGGCAAAAGCCGAGGCTTTGGCGAAGTTTCTATCCAAGATAAACGTCCCGATAGCGCCCATCACCAGACCACCCAAGATGGCGCCCCCACCGAGCACGCCAAAACCTTCATACAGCACGCCGACCTGCGCCAGCTTGTCCATCCCCACTTCCGCGGCGCTGGTCCCCGCCGCGCCCAGGGAATTGTCGATCTGTACCTTGCCCCAAGCGGCCACATGCGGCACCAGCGCCAAAACGATCGCAGGAGCGTGGCTGCGCGGCGTCTCTTGAAACGCTTGGGCGCCGATCAACATACCGATGTACAGCAGGATCGGGGAAATCGCGACCACGGGGATGAGCGCGACCATCACTGGCAAGATCCCCGTCCAGGCCAAGGTCGCGATCATCACGCCGGTGGCCAGCGAGTACCCGATGCGGCCGCCCATGGCTTTCCACCCCGGATGTCCGATGTAGACGGCAAGATTGAAGGGGTTGCCCATCAGGCAGCCAATCGTGCTGATCACGCCGTCTGCCGTCAGGACGCGCGTCGTCGGAAATTCGTCACCAGCGGCCGCGGCGCTCTCCACGTTGTCCATGGCTTCCACCAAGTCGTAAATGCCGAACGGGATCGCGGTGACCAGGATGACTCCCAAGAACTCAAAACCCGAGAAGGTGTGACCGATGGCCGGGATAGGCAAGCTGAAGCCGAAGCCCGCGACGGAATCTGCCAATGCCTGAGCACTCATGCCGCCAATACCTTCACCGAACAAGGTGGAACCCCAAGCGATC
Organism: Polyangiaceae bacterium; assembly: GCA_050304975.1. GTDB lineage: Bacteria > Myxococcota_A > Polyangia > Polyangiales > Polyangiaceae > SZUA-265. The sequence continues at coordinate 39,287 of JBNLEN010000038.1, read as the reverse complement.
AGAGTACCAACGGCGATCGCCACCAGGCCAGCTGGGATCCCCTTGAAGTAGCGCACCTTGCCAAACCAGCTCGCCAAGATAATGGCGAAACAGGTCACGCCGATCAGCGGAGTCATGAACATCTCCAACGCCGGGCGCAGAGAGATGAACGCCACGGAAACACCCGCGAGTGTCCCGAGCAGCGCTGCGCGCGGGGTGATCTTTCGAATGACGGGAGCAATGAAACCACCCACCATCAACAAGCAGCCTTGGATAAACACCCAGCTGAGTCCGGCCTCCCAAGCCTTCATCGGATCGCCGGTACTCAGCTTGATCGGCAGCATGATCACGAACACCACCACGAACATGTGCGGCACGCTCACGCCGGACGGCAGCGCGCAAACGTCCGTTCTGCCGGTTTCTTTGGCAAGCTTGAAGGCTAGCCATGCGTAGTAGGACGTGCTCAACAGCAGCATCAGCCCAACGGCAGGCAATACGCGGCCAAAAACCAACTCATCCGGCATCTGCAGCACAAACCTGAGCAACCCGGTCAGCACCAGCATGTTGACCAGGATGTTCGTTCCGAATCCAAAGAAGGCGTTAAAATCGCCCGGCGTCCAAAGCTTGGGTTGAGCGTTACTCATTGTTTACCTCGCGTGTTGAAAATCGTTCTAGAGCTAGAGCAAGTCAGGCGAGCGCTTTCAGGACCCGTTCGCAGTCGCTGACCCAACCAAAAATCCCCCCCTGCGCCTTGATCATGCGCAGGCCAACTTCGTGAAATTCTGGGAAGTAGGACGCGGTGCAATCGGACAGCACCACGCAGCGAAAACCTCGGTCATTGGCTTCGCGCACGGTCGTGTGCACGCACACTTCCGTGGTCACCCCGCACACCAACAATGTATCAATCCCGCGTCCTGCCAGAATCGTTGAAAGATCCGTCGCGTAAAACGCACCCTTGCCAGGCTTGTCGACGACTGGCTCGCCATCGATCGGAGACAGTTCCGGGATCAAATCGTGGCCCGCCTGACCACGGATCAAAATCCTGCCCATGGGACCCTCGTCTCCGATCCGACTCTTGGGGTTGCCACGCTCCACCTTGGCAGGCGGCGCATCAGTCATGTCGGGTCGGTGCCCCTCGCGAGTATGCACGACGAAGATCCCACGTTCACGCAAACCGGCCAGCAAACGCTGACACGGCTCAATCGCGACACGCAACTTGCTGACGTCGTTGCCCAAGGTCTCTCCGAAGCCTCCCGGCTCCAAGAAGTCCCGCTGCATGTCGATGATCACCGCAGCCAGCTTGCTGGGGTCGAAGCTCAGTTCAAAGGGCTCGGCTGACAGAGTCACTGAGTTGGTCACGCACCCATTTGCGCTGGGTGAACAGCACTTGACTAGCAACCAATGCAGCGCGCAGCGCTGCTCAAATCAGAGCGCTGCGGCAGAAACCGAAACCGAGCGCGGGCACGACGATGGACGAAAAGCAGACGTTACTTTGCAGACATTAGTCCCCAGCGCTCATCTCGCGCAGGGTCTCCGTCAACTCTTCGGCAAATGCCGCAGCGGCCACCGGCAACACACGCGCTCGGCGCTGCGCTAGATACAAGCGCGCTTCCGAACACAACGGGTCCTGCAACGGCACGGAAACCAAACCGGGCATCTCATCCTGTTCACCCAGCCTGAAACTCAAGCAGACCGCCCGTCCGAGTCGAGCGAAAGACTTCAATGTCTCAATCGAATCCGACTCAAGAGCAGGCTCACAAGGTAGCGACGCTTCCTCTAGCGCCTGCTCGATCAGGGGACGAGCCGCCAAAGAAGAATCCGGGATGGCCAGAGGAAACGCCGCGCAGTCGCTTAGGTGCACGTCTTGCATTTGGGTCAGCGGGTGACTGGGCGCAACGAACGCGCACAAGGGGTGGCGCGCTACCGTCAGCACGCTCGCCGCCGGCCGATGCGGTGACTCATGCGTCAGGATCAGGTCGACGCTGTCCTTGACCAGCGCTTCGAGCAGCAGCTCAGGCCCGTCCACTACCACGTGAAAGTTCACCCCGACGTGCTGCTCCCGGTAGCGAGCGATCGCTCTAGGCAGTAGCCGCGGCGTGACCGACTCCGGCACGGCGATCCGCACGACGCCTCGCATGGCGCCGCGCAGTTGGTCAATTTGTGTCTCGACCTTGCGAAGCTCCTTGAGGGAGGAACGCACGTAGCTCAGCAACATTTCTCCGGCCGCGGTGAGCCGAACGCCCCTGGGAAGTCGTTCAAATAGCGCCGTGCCGACCTCTTCCTCCAAATCGAGAATGCGGCGATTGACCGCCGACGATGCAATGTGCAGCGTTTCCGAGGCCTTACGGATCGAGCCATGGCGCGCCACCGCCTCGAAGTACAAATGATTGCTGGAAGGGCGCAGGCGGGGTTCGTTGAGCCGCGTCGGTCGCTCCTGCAACCCGACTACCTCCGGCAGCTTGCTCTCCAGTTTGCGCCGCACGTCCATAGCTGTGAGTCTGCCCGTGCGCCGGCATCTGGATCGCGTCCGACGTGTTTCCGGAAAGACACGTGCCGCCACACGTGTGGGTCCAGCTCAAAATAGCGGAGCCGCGGGCGTGCCCGGAGCCGATCCGGGCCGGCTCAACGCGGGTCAGGCCTCCGGACTCAGTCACCTCCCATGGCTTCGGCGGCTTCTCGAAGCGCCCGGGACAGATGCTCACGCACGGAACGGTCCAGCGTCTTCGAACGAACGTCGCGCCCGTCGAATCGAATCTCGCCTACGAACTGCCAATCCCAAGCCCCTTCAACCCGGGTTGAGACGCACAGCGCAGTCCCCTGCTTGCCAGCGTCCACCCGATACTCGAGCTCTTCAATCACCAGTTGAACCAACGCGTCTTCGTCGTAGTTGACCGTCAACGCCGCTTCCAATGTTTCACTCATGGCGGAGCTATAGCCGAGGCCAAGGGACGCGCAAGTCCGTGCTGATACCCCTAGGACATTGTTTTTCCCTACGTCTACATTGGAGCCCAAGGTGAGAGTCTGCGCAGTCCCAAAAACGAGTGTTCAACTGCCGCGGACTACTGGTACCCTTCGTTCAGAGGATGGTGAACGCTCTCTATCGCACCGCATACCGCTGCGCCTATCAGCTGATGCGGATCTATTGGAGAGTGAGGCACCCGCTCACCCGAGGAGCCTTGGTCGCGATTTGGTGTAACGGGCGGATCCTCACGGTGCGCAACTCATACGTGAGGTACCACAGCTTGCCGGGAGGGTATGTTCACCAAGATGAAGACTTCATCGACGCCGCCGTGCGGGAGCTGCGCGAAGAGGTCGGGCTGAGAGTGGAGCCAAGTCAGCTCAGCTTGGCACTAGACGTCACCCACGACTGGGAAGGAAAGCGCGACCACGTGCAGATCTTTGAACTCGCCCTGGAGCAGCCTCCACCGATCGTCATCGACGATCGAGAGATCGTGGCGTGCGAGTTATTGCCCCCAGAAGAAGCCTTGAAGCAAGAGCTATTTCCCCCCCTGGAAACCCACATTCGAAACAAACTGCGCGAGGCAACAGCGTGATCAGCACACGTCAGCTCGACGCGCTCCCAGGGATTGTCGAGCTCCGGCGAGCCCTGCAGGCAATGGCCATGTTGGACGCGATCCTCTGCCCGGAGTGGGAGCTCCGGATGTACTCGTTCAATGCGCATTGGGATGAGGGCGAGCAGATGGCCTCGATGCGCAATGGCGCGGGAGATGATTTCTACGCACACTTCAGCGCCGCTGGCTGCTGGCTCAAGGGCTTCTCACACGAGTGCGCCATGAGCCCCTATCGTCAGGATCCGCTGCGAGTATGGCCAGGAGTGCTCGACTCGGTACCGAAAGAATTCGCCGCTTGCGTCAGCGAACCCGCGTTCACGTTAGATGACACCACTTTCTGCATCTGGCGACGAGTGAGTGACGCCGCTTGGCAAACCGGGGAAATCGAATTTCCGCGCTACGAAGATCCAGATGGTTCGGAAGAATTGCTGTCCAACCTGGATGGTCTACCCTCGACCTATCAAGCCTACGCCGCCGAATACTTCGAGCGTGACGTTGACCTCGATGCTGTCACCCAAGTCTATTCGCACCAGCCACTGACAGCAAAGCTGCTCGCCGCATTGAATCCTGAGCTAGCGCTCTCAGATCTAGAGGAAGACTTGGCCGAGATCGGGTATCCGAGTGCTTGATGCGGCTGAGGTGCGCCGGCAGCTCATCGCCGCTGAGATCCGTCCGCCAGCTTTTCGCGAGCTACTGAGCGGTGTTGCGCCAGCCGAACGCGACAACTGGCTCGACCGGTTGCTTGGCATCGATCAGATCGCGACCGATGGCCCTGAGCTGCCGCGAGGATGTACGCCCTATCTCCCGTGCTCCGTGGACTCATTGCTGCGCAGCGTGGAGCTGGCCCAGATTCGTTCGACGGACGTCGTCGTCGACATCGGCGCTGGGGTTGGGCGCGCCGGAATGCTGATCCGACTGCTCACGGGGGCTGCGGTGATCGGCATCGAGATACAACCCGCGCTGGCGGATGACGCTCGCGAGAGCGCGCGCCGGTTGAACCTATCGAGGTTTTCAGTAATCACCGGTGATGCGGCGATGTTAACCCGCTACATCCCCATCGGGTCCGTCTTCTTTCTGTACTGTCCCTTCGGAGGACAGCGGTTGGCTGCGGTCATGCAGAGCATTAGGGACATCGCCATTAGCCGACCGGTCCGAGTCTGCGCCGTTGACATGCCTTTACCCGAGCAGCCGTGGCTGCGGCGGGTCGAGCACGCGCACTCGAACATCGTCGTGTGTGAGAGCACATATCCGTGCGTCACCGCGCACGCGAATCAAGCCCGCGCGAATCAGGCACGAGCCACGCTGCGCGCGTGCTGAAACACCGACGACCGCGGATCCTGGCGCGCCATGCGGATGGCCTGGACTGGACTACTGGGTGCCGGCTATTGTCGCGCTCGCCACCCTGTCGGACCATGCCCAGACTTCTCACCAGGCCGAAACGCCCGCGCAACACGGCCGCGGCGAAAACATCTCAAGTTACCCGACTTCGCCGGTTGTTGCCGTGGCTGGGGCTGCACATACTTTTTTGGGGCGCGACGGCCTGCTCGGACAGCAACAGGCCGTGCACCATCATTGGCTGTCAGAGCCAGCTACGAGTTGAGCTCGTTTTCGAGTCCAACTTAAAAGCCGGTGAGCTCGAAGTCGTGGTGGAACACTCTGGACAGACTTTCTCCTGTCAGTTCGGCGCCGAGGAAGCTCCGTGTCAAGACGACTTATTCTTCGCACCATCGGCCACGAGCAACAATCTCACCATTGTCCTGCAGGACACTCCGGAAAAGCTAAGAATCACTGCGTCTTCAGGCGGAAGCACCGAGACGCTCGAACTCGAACCGGAATACACCATCAACCAGCCCAACGGGCCCAACTGCGCCCCCACCTGCTTGTCCGCCAGCATGCGTGCTGAGTTCGATCTGTAGTCTGCACACTCAGACTGGCAAGCCGCCGCCGGCATGATCCTACAGAAACGGACCTTGCTTCCCAGCCAGTCCCAGTCTAATTCCAGTTTCATGACGGGGAGTCGCCTAGTTTGCTTGTTTGTCTGTCAGACGATTCTGCAGACTTCTGCGTGTGGGGCGGATTCCGATGCCACCGCCTCCGACCAAGCGAAGACCAAGATTGCCGATGGGATCGCCGCTCCAGGTCATGGGTCGCCCACGTCGTCCAACAGCGATGCGGATGGTAGTCACGAAGTGGATCCGCCCGATGCATCAATCGCGATTTGTGAAGACGTCCCCCGCCTACAGACATTCGATGCGGGAGCCGCGCCCGCGGCATGCGGCGATGATGGGGGCTGTTCTTTCGCTTGTCCAGACGAGCAGCCCGGTGACGGAACCACTTGCTCTAGTCGCTACGTGGATAGTACGTCGTATTCGGGGAAGGGCCCCGGTTGCGCCTACGCGACTTCCACCTGTTTCTGCGTGTGCGATCAATGCCCCAAGCCCGAAGAGTCTGAGTGGCGCTGCGCGACTCACGACTCCGCTCAGTGCGACTGACGCAGCTGATGTCCACCTCTCTCACAGCAAGCGCGCCCAGCCAGCGAACCCGGTGAGGAGCTATCGTTTCACCAACGCCAGATTCAGCGCTGAGGGGGCGAATTTGTGGCGCAGTCGGGGGCGGTGGTAGCGATAGTTCCACTCAAACACTTTGGAGACCGCGGAGTCCAAGCGGGTCGCAAGCTGGCTATTGTACGTGGTGACCCCCAGACGTCGAAGCGCATGTTCGAGTGGAGGGAAGATGCAGAGCTTGTGCTCCAGGATCTGAAACCCCGCATCCGCCACGAAACGCTCGAGTAGCCCCTTCGGGATCCCGCGCTCGCGTTTCGTGAGCCCGGGGCGCGGACCATCCCACTCCCCCATCGTCGTGGCAGACTCGCGGATGAAGGCGAAGCCACCAGATGCGGTGCAGCGCCCCAATTCGTGCACGACGTGAGAGACGTTGGCGATGTGGTGCAGCACCCCAAAACACATCACCAGGTCAAAACGCTTGTCTTCAAACGGTAGGTCACCACTCTGCTCAGGCTTCACCCTGGTCACAGGTGCACCCCCGATGGACTTGGTGTCAAAGGCATCAGACGGCTCCACCACGGTGATCTGCTCAATGCGGTCCGCCAGAGGCTCAAACTCATGCGCGTGAGCGCTGCCGAGGCCGAGCGCGTGCCTGAAGCGCTTGCCGGGCGGCAAACGGCGAAACAGTGCCTGGTTGAGCGCGTGAAAGCGATAGCGATACTCAGCCCCACTGGCAGACAGCATGTCCGCGTAACCCTCACGCTCGTCTTCGTACCAACTCGCCAGCTCCGCCGGGCCGAAGTCATCACCGTAGAGCTTGCTCCCAGAGTAGTACTGTTGCCGCTCAGACTCCGTCAGCATCCCATGAGTATAGGTTTCTTGACCTGCTTGGGGCAAGAGCGCCCAAGGTCACGTGCGCCAACGCGCAGCGTCCGCGCCCCGCAGGCTCACTTGGTTCGCAGGGCACCTGCGGTACCCATTAATCATCTCCGGTGTGACGTCGAAATTCGCAACAGATGGCCGACTCTCCCCCTTGGCCGCGAATAGGCATCAGTCGCCGACGGGCACCCCATCATCCGCACAAAACAGACGCGGCACCGAAGGAACGGTGCCGGGCTGGAGGCTTGTGTCTGGGGACGGAATTGAACCGTCGACACGAGGATTTTCAGTCCACTGCTCTACCGACTGAGCTACCCAGACGTGTCCGCTGCTTGAGCGGGGGCGAGGTTTCTAGCTCACAGGGTGCGGCTGGGGCAAGAGCTAGCTGGAATTGCGCCGCTGGCGCGCTTCAGATCGCCTCTATCTCGCGAAAATCCTACCGGTTTTCTGGCCGGAGCCCGGCCTTCAAGAGGGGCACAGAACTGCTTGCCAGAGTTCCTGCCGCCTAGCCTCGCTCTGCCAGAGCTTCGAGCTTGCCAAGTACGGCCTTCGCGCTCATCACGCCCTTATACACGTAGAGTGCGCCCGGCGTATCGTCGCCCAGGACTTCCTCGCTGACGCGCAAGCGGTTGCTGACGGCGAACAGCAGCTTTTGGGGCAGCCCCGCCTCCATCAGTTCGACGCGCTTCCAGACCGCATCGCGGCTCCAAAACCCCATCACCTCGAGGTAGATCTTGTGTTTGCCCTTGGTGAACACGAGATCGGGGATGGTCACGCCCACACCAGGAAGGTCAAAGACCTCCGCGTTCGGCTTGACGCGCCACCCGCTGCCCAGTTTCTCGAATGCGGTCACCAGCTGCTCCACGTCATCCGGCAGACGCGCCTCTAACTCCACGTCTTTCTTGGCGCGCTTTTGGTGATAGCCGAAGCTCAGCGCTTCACGCGTCTTGCCCCAACGCAGCTGCGCCTTGAGTTCCAATTCGCTGGCGCGACACAGTGCCGGAAACACCATCGCCAGCTGAACGCCGTACTTTGTCACCGACTCAAACAAGCTAAACGGACCATCGATGTCGATGCGGTAGCCGTCCGAGCCGTCATGCAGCGGATGCACGCTGTAGAGCAGGCGCCGAAACTTCAACGTGCGAAACAGCTGCCGGTAGTCGGCCGGATTGCTGAAATGCACTTTGGCCGTCACATGCGAAGCGCGCAGCAGCACGGCTTGGTACTGCGCGATTTCGTAGCGCTCCACCAGCTGCTCCGCGCTGAGGCTGCTCACCTGCTGTAGCTTGTGCTGGGAGCGCAAGTCGGAATACAGCGCCGCGTCAATCTGCTCAGGCTCGACCGCGTATTTTTGGGCCACCTGCGTCAGCACAACTTGCCGCGACCAGGGGTTTTCATGGCTGCTCTGTCGGCGCTGCTCACTGGCTAGCAGGAACACCTCGCCGCGCAGCTGCCTCGGATCAATAGGGCTCTCCGCCAGAAACTCGCAGTCGTCCTCGATCAGTTTCAGCAAGCCGTCCGCGAGCTTCTTCTCCCGCGGCCCCACTTCCACGGCGCTCCAGGCTTCGCGCAGGTGCTCATAGGTGTTGCCCTGCTGATCGCGCGCCAGCTCCAAAAACAGCTCAGCCAACTCGAGCGCGCGGGCCTTACTCTTGCCCTTCAACTCAACCACGTTGAGCACGCCGCTGCGCTTGCGCACGCGCACCAGATCAGCGGTAAGCATCGTGCTCCCTTCGACGTTCACTGATCCCGGTCTCTGCGGTGTGCGCCGTCACCACCTCATACAAGGTGGCGCGCTTGCCTTCGCGGCGCCGCAGGATGCGCCCCAGGCGCTGCACGTGTTCACGCACGCTACCGCTACCGCTGATCACGACGGCCACATTGGCGTCCGGCACGTCCACGCCTTCGTTGAGCACTTTGGACGTCACGACCGCGTTGTATTGCCCCTCCGCCAAGCGCCCCAGGATCTCCGCTCGCTCGGTCACCTTGGTCTGATGAGTGATCACTGGCACCAAGAACTGCCGCGAGATTTGGTAGGCGGTCGCGTTGTCTTGGGTGAACACCAGCATCCGCTCGGAACGGTGCACATTGAGCAAGTCCGCCAGGATTTCCAGCTTGGCCGGCGCTGCCACCGCAATATCTTTTTGGCGACGATAGGCCGCCATCGCCCGCTGCCCGGCTTTGCTGCTGGCAGCGCGCATGATGAAGTCGTTCCAACCGCTGGGTTGACTCATGCGGATCCCTTGGGCGCGCAAAAACCCCGTGTAGATCTTGCGCTCACTCTCATATTCTTCGCGCTCTTGTTCCGTCAGGTGCACGGCCAGGGTGTGCGTTTCGTAATCCGACAGGTAGTTCCCGCTCAGCTCCACGATGTCTTTGCGATAGACCTGGGGCCCGATCAGATCTGCCAACAGGGCATCACGGCCGTCAGCGCGTTCTGGGGTGGCGCTGAGCCCCAGGCGAAATGGGGCCAAACATTGCTTCGCGGCCAGGGTGTACGACTCACTGGGCAAGTGATGGCACTCGTCGAAGATCACCATACCAAAGCGATTGCCGATGTTCTCCATGTGCAAGTACGCCGAGTCGTAAGTGGTCACCGTCAGCGGGTGCAGCTGGTAGTCTCCACCGCCAATCACGCCCACCTCGGTTGCAAACGTAGTGCGCAGCAGCTCATACCACTGGTGCACCAGGTCCAAGGTTGGCACGACGATCAGAGTAGATCGGCGCTTCTGATCGATCGCCATCATCGCCAAGTGGCTCTTGCCTGCACCCGTCGGTAGCACCACCACGCCTTGCCCTCGGTGTTTGCTCCAAGCTTCCAGGCCTTCCACTTGAAACGGTCGCGGCACCCGGAGCACGCGCGCCCCAAAGTCCAACTCTTCGTAACGGCGCGCGTCGTCTTGGTACTTCTCGTGACGGGTGTGGAGCGCCATCACCGTCGCTGCGTAGCGATATGCCGGAGCGCGGTAACAGCGAGTGCGCGGATCATGAGCCAAGTCCGCAGGCCACGGACTGACATGCTCCGCATCAGAGTCCGCCGAAAGCGGGCCGTCACTCAGTGCTTCCAAGCCGTGCGCTTCCAGCGTGCCCGCGACGAACTTCAACCGGACGTCAGCGGTCGCGGGCGATTCGGCCTCGTCCATGGGTGCGACTTAAGCCGTGCGCGTCAGCAATTCAAGGCCCGCCTGGGAGCCGTGGGTCAAAGAGTCAGCTCTGAGGCAAGTCCACGAGGTAGATCTCCACATCGTCTTCGGCCACGACCTCCACCGCACCCGAACCATCCAACAGCGCGCGGTCGCCAGGCTGAAGAGCGTGCCCCGACAGCGTCGCCCTACCATCGAGCGCGATCAAGTATCCACGCCGACCAGCGAACAACTGATACCCCACGCGCTGACCAGCTTTCAGCACGGCACGCGAAATCTCCACGTCGGCGCGTAGCGGCGGCGCCGCTGAATGGGGCCTCCCGGAAGCTATCGGCGTCCAATCCGCCTGCACCTGATGCAGGTCCAGCTCGCGGTGGTACCAAGCCGACGGCCCATCCAGCGTATCGGGACGCACGAAGAACAACACGCACTGCACGGCTTCGTCACCGTGCACCTCCGCCAAGTGCTCCATGTGCTCTCCTGCCGCCAAAAAGGACATCTCCCCGCCGTTCAGCACGCGCTCGTTGCCAAGACTGTCGGCGTGGCGCAATCGCCCCGTGCGCATGATCTGGACGTCATCCAGATTGTCGTGCGCGTGCATGGGGAAGCACTCTCCCGGCCGCATCTCCCCCTCGGCCACCATCAGCAGCGGCCCGTAGTCGAGGAAACCAGGTGCATCCTTGGGGATCCCCTCGAACCCAGCGTGAGCGGCACCTCGGCGGGGCCCATCGGCTTCGAGCAACAGAGACTCTCGCCGCACGACTCGGACGGGCGCGAACTTTCGCGTTGCACTCGTGTAGGCGGCAGTTTCAATCGCTAGATTCATGGCTATCTCCTTTATTTTGTTTGGTTTTTTGGGTCACTCACCGCACGGCATCGGATTCAGCTCTTGAGCCTCCTCACCCGAGGGACCGCGTTTCCGCCGCCCCAACCAGCCGCTTGCTCGACTCCGTTAAAGCTGCCATTGTTCCTTCCAATCAACTAGTCGCTAATATTTCGACTGAGAGTTGCATGAAATCAACAATACTTCTCTCCGAAAGCCACGCTTTCGTGCAAGTGGTGGAGGCCGGAAGCTTCACGGCCGCAGCAAGAAAGCTGGGCGTTCCTAAGTCCACCCTGAGCCGGCAGGTGACCCGGCTAGAGGAGGAATTCGGAGCGCGGCTGCTACAGCGAACGACGCGCAAGCTCAACCTGACGGAAACTGGGCGCGCCTACTACGAACGCTGCCGCGACGCCCTCACCACGCTCTACGAAGCCGACCGTGAAGCTCGCGACGCCAGTGACGAACCGCGAGGCAATCTGCGCGTCACCCTCCCCTTCGACTTTGCCCGCGACTTCATGGCCCCCGCCCTGCGTGAATTTCGCGAGCGCTACCCGCAGATCAGCGTATCGCTGATCGTCACCCAGCGTTCGCTCGATCTGATCGACGAGCAGATCGACGTCGCGCTGCGCGGCGGCCAGATGCCAGACTCCGACTTCGTGTCGCGAAAGTTGAACACCAGCGGCATCGTGCTCTGCGCCAGCCCAGAGTACATCCGGCGCCGCGGCATGCCCGAAACCTGGGAAGAGTTAGAGCAGCACGACACCCTGGGCCTGAGCCCCAATGGGCGCCCAGGATTCATTCCTTTTCAAGGGCCCGATGGTCCCAAACACCTGCCCAAGAACCCTTGGTTGGTCGCGAGCGAGTGGGGCGTACTGCTGCGCGCGGCGCTGGACGGCACTGGCATCGCGCCTATGCTTGACCTGGGCGCGGGCCCGCACATCGATTCCGGCGCGCTCGTCCGCGTGTTGCCCGAGTACGCCATCGTCGGAGGGGCGTTGTACGCCATCTACCCTAGCCGGCATCACCTCTCACGTAAGGTTCGCGTGTTTGTCGACTTCATCGCGGAGCACATCAGTCCCCAGCTGTCCGCCGCCCAGGAAAATCTGCAACTGTGAGCCCTCGCGCCCCTCGCGCGGCCAGCCGCTTCACTCGGAAATCAACAAGTCTCCCAGAAGCCGGTCAAACTCTTCTGGAGTAAGTATCCGTTCTTCCCCCTCATCAGTCTGCGAGTCGAGCGGTGTGTCTTGACCCGGCACATACAAGAGATCCTCCACCGGAATGGTGCCCGGATGGGGCAAACGCGGAAACAAGTGCAACGCCCCCAAGACCCTCAATACCGAACCAAGGGATGCACCAGGGTTCCCTCGTTCTAGCTGACTGAGCCACTGGCGGCTCACCTCCGCGCGCGCGGCGAGCTGGCGCTGATTGACTAGCCGGTACCTGCGATGGTGCTGGATCATGTCACCCAGGTCCGCTGCACTTCTGACCGGCACTCCGTCGAACACCATGCTTCTGGCATTGGGCCAAAACAACGAACTGTCAAACACGAGCGTGTTACCCGGTCTCAGAAAGTGCAAAAATGTCATGAATCGACGACACAGTGATTCACCGATATGTCAATTTTTCACCACGATACCACCGGTGAGAGAGGATGTCGTCGATCGATAACATTTTCGCGATTTGAGAACTGCTCTAATGCGGCGATGCGATCAAGCTTGGCACCGCAGTACCGCCGCGGCCCGATTCTTGCGTAGCCGCGACCGGGATTGGCTGGCGACCCGCTACAAATGGGGTGACGAGGCCACGCCGCTGCACTGCACCTGCGCCGCCAGCTGGATGCACTCCTCCAGCATCACATGCTGCGCCCCCAGGTGCGTGGCGGCCGCCACCACGCCCGCCTGCAGCGCGGAAGTGTCGCACCGGCCTTCACAACGAGCGTCAATCAGCGCCAGCGGACGATCGAATGCGGGGACCCGTGGTACCACTCGAGCAGGATGGCCAGGTTGGATGCCATGCTTGGCCTGGCGCAGCTCATCCGCCTCGGGAGCCCAGCGAGAGTCCACCTCGACGCGCCAGGCATCCAGCACAGAATCCCGCGGGAGCTGCATGTCCGGCTCCACTTGCCCCGGGCGCGGCGAGGCTTCGCCCAGCGCTACTTTGGCCTGACAACTCGCCCGTTCACGGCGTGGATAGTTGACGATCGCCGAGTCGACTTCTTCGCCTGCGTCACACTCCAACTGGAGCAACAGGTTACCTCCCGCTGCCGCCGCTTGGCGACGCAGCGCGAGGGTCAACAGCTCCGGCGAGCAGCGCAAATCCCCGAGCGTCGCCTTCTCGACGTTGCCAGGTTCCGGAGCACGACAACTCGCATAGGCACTACCGAGCGTCTTCGCGTCCTTCGGCACATAGTGGAGCTCAATCACATCCGTTGGGGCGCGCGGCTGCGCCGTGTCCCCCGTGTAGCAGAGTCCGCTGCTGGCGCAGCCAGCGAGCGTAAGCACGCCTAGGATGGCCCAGGTAGCCTGCGGAAATGATTGCTCGAAACGCATCGCCGCCAATCTAGCCTAGAGCGCCAGATTTGTCCTTGATTTGTGATTGAGTTGCGCGCAACGCTCCCGCGCATGTTGCGCGCATACATTTGCGCCCTGGCCCTGCTGGCCTGGGGCTGTGACACTCCAGCACCGCAGACGGCTGCCGATGAAATCCAGCTAGGGCAACCGGAGCCTGACGAACCGGCACCAGTCGCGAAGCGTCCTAACGCCGGCATGCAACCTTGCCTCGTGGATGACACCGACGGCTGCTCGACCGAGCCAAAATCGGAGGAGCTGGATCCGAGCAAGCGCTACCAGGTACCCATAGCTTCCGACGACCCCAAGCTTGGCCCGGCTGAAGCCAAAGTGACGGTAGTCGTCTTTTCCGACTATCAATGCCCCTACTGCAAACTGATCAAGCCAGTGCTCAAGGAGCTGCGCTCGGACTTCCCCAACGACGTGCGCATCGTTTGGAAGGACTTGCCGCTGCCGATGCACGAGCACGCGCAGCTCGCCGCTCAGGTGGGTCGAGCGGCGTACGTCGCTGGCGGCGACGTGAAGTTCTGGCAAGCCAACGACCTGATCTACGAAAACCAGACCCTGTTAGCGGGTCCCGATGGTGAAGCGCAGTTGCAGAAGTTGGCGGCCGAGTTGGGCCTGGCTTGGCCACCCGACGAAGCACACAACCAACACATCCGACGCGATTGGGACTTGTCGGATGAACTCAACATTAACGCGACTCCGACCCTGTTCATCAACGGCCGCCCCATCGCTGGCGCCCAAGAGTATGAGGTCTACGAACAACTGGTCGAAGCGGAACTCGCTCGCTGAGTCGCAGCCCAGCTCGTGCGCCCATCCGTCAGTCGTCAGACCGATGCGGACACGACACTGAGACTGCGCCGAGCACTCGGTGCGGGCATTGGCTCTTTCCCGAGTTTTTCTCGAAAGCCCAAGTGTCGGAGGCGGGTGAGGTTCACGAGTGGCGACCACAGGCGATGCGTCAATCGCCTCTGAATCAATTGGTGCCAGAGCCAGTTCGAGCGCTTGTAGAGGTAACACATCGCCAAATATGCAGGGACTGCTCGGACGTCCGCGGGGCGGCGTTGCCAGATCGACTCATGAGAAAAAAGCCGCTGGTAGAGCCATGAGTATCCCTGCTCCAACTCTTCGGGCGTCATGTGCTTGGGTCTAAAAACAGCGTGGGCGGTATCGTACTTGCTCCAGTCTTGGTGCAGCAGTCGACCCTCGGTCTGCATCAGGCGGAACAGTGGTGTGCCAGGGTAAGGCGTCAGGATGTGAAACGTGGCGCACTCGAGCCGCGCTTGCTCTACCCAATGTGCCAACTCCGCGAACACCTCGCGTCTGTCGTGGTCGAACCCCAGGACAAAGCTGCCGTTCACCTGAATACCATTTTCATGCAGCAACCTCACTCGACGTAGGTAGTCCTCGGCGCGAGGGGTCTTTTTGCGTGCGTCGATCAGATTCTCGTCGGTCAAGGATTCGAATCCCACGAAAACCCCGGTACATCCCGCTAGCGCCATTTCGCGGACCAAGCCGGGATCATCCGTCACGTCAATCGTGACCGCGGCACTCCAGATGATGTTCAGCGGGCGCAGTGCTCGACAGAGCCGGCGCAAATAGTCGTGATTGGAGCCGAGATTGTTATCAGTGAACACACAGTACGGCTGCCCATCAGCCACGATTTCCTGTGCGATCTGTCCAGGGTCCCGCATCCGGTACGGCATGCGCAGCCCCCGAGTCGACAGGTAGCAGAAGCCACAGCGATTGTGACAACCGCGGGTGGCATTCAAGCTAGTCGTCGTCAGGTAGCCACTGCGTTGCAAGATTTCGCGGGCAGGTGCAGGATCTTCTGAGTAGGCCCGCGTGAAGTCCGAATGGTATTCCCGTTGCAGGCGGGCAGCCCGCACGTCCTCCAAGATCTGAGGCCAAGTTTGCACGCCGTCTCCCGTAGCGATGGCGTCCGCGTGCGGGGCCACTTCTTCCGGACATGACAGCGCGTGCAGCCCTCCTAGGATCACTTTGCTGCCCAAACGCCGGAAATGCGCCGCCAATTGATACGCCCGCTCAGCAAACGTCAAATGTACGGTGATCCCGACGACTTCTGGAACACCAGTGGAAGCGCGCGAGTTTTGCTCAGAGTGGCTGTTCCCCCAATTCCACCACGCCCGCCCCGTTTCCATTTCGCAGGGCTGAAGCAAGTTCTCGTCGTAGTAGGTCACGCGCCACCCGGGCGGAGTCGCCGCTGCGATACTCGTCAGCGCTAAGGTAGGAGTCAGTACGTGCTTACCAAAGCTGGCGTGGGGATCCTTCGGATAGAACGGGTTGATGAGCAGCGCACGCCCTGGCACGACCGGCCCGGACAGCCGCGGAAGCAAGGGAGGCTCGCGCATCGCTCTCGGCAACACGCGCGATTTCAAAGGGTTCTTGAAGGGGGCTTCGGGATCCAGCGTCGTCATGAACAAGTTGACGCCGCTCAGCCCCGTTCTCTTCGCACGCTATCCCCCTTTGCACGGGATCTCCACACGGCGTTCACCAGCTGCACATACCTGCACGAGATCTGCACACTTTCTCCTCCTCAATCAACCGGCCGCTTGCTCTGTTGGACCTTCAGTCACAGGCATGGTGTACCGTACATGGGGGGACGCAAAAGGAGGGGACGGCCGGTCCCATCCACGCTATCGATCACAAGGGGGCAGCAGAGATGGCAAATTCGTCAGGGACGCGCAGCGGGCGCGCTCGTCGGCACACGTGGCAATGGATTTCACTGGTGTTGATCGGCTGGGTCTTGGGCGCGACACTTGGTTGCAGTAAGGATCCAGCGCGCGAGGGTCAGAAGTGGCAAAAACTCAAAGAGCAAGGGGCCGAGTACGCAACGACGTGGCCTAAGTTCAAGAGCGTGATTGATGCACGCCTGGCTGAAGGCGACAAAGCGATCGAAGCGACGAAGAGCATCTCTGACAAGGAGAAACAGGGCGAAGCCATGTCCGAGGCGATCGACACCTACGGCGCGGTTATCAACCGGTTGGGTGAAGTAAAGTACAAGACCAAGGCGATCGACGATGCCATCACCAAACTCAATCGTCTGAAGATCCCAAAGAACCAGTCCAGCAAGCGCAAGAGCGTGATCAGCAGCGCACGCGAAAAGATGTTGGCCGTCTCCTCGCAGTTAGATGAAGCCACCCCAACCACTGAAGCAGAAGCCCTGGCTGCGCTCAAACCCGCGGTCAGCTCGCTCATCACGATCAAGGGCAACGTGGACCGCGCGATCAAAGCATTGACGCCAAAGAAAAACTAGCGCGACGAGCTCCAAGGAGTACCGACCTGTATCGGTCCACGCCGGGTGGCGCCTTTTCGGTGTCACCCGGCGATTTTTTTGTCAGGCGACGGCCCCCTTCAATCACGCTTGTGCAAACTCGGCGAGATCTTGACCGGGTCATCGACGGCACGGCGAATGGCACCTTTGCCAAACCGTTCCTGGATCTTATCGAGCGTGGGCCCCAAGCGGTCCGCTTTCTGGCGTTCCCCGAACAGATCCAGCTGGTGGGGCTCGCTGGCTTTCTCCAAATTGGACAAGCTCACACCGAGCAGCCGCACCGGCTCTTGAAGCTGCTCCAAGTCCCAAAGACTGACCGCCACATCGCGAATCAATTTCGCATCGTCCGTGGCTGTCTCCAGCGTTCTCGCGCGGGTGAGTAGCGGGTACCGAGGCTCTTGACCCTCACCGGGACGGCTGGATGCCGCCGCGCGAGAGAGACGTGCTCCCCGCGCCTTGCCCAACTTTATCTTCAGCGTCACCGTACGACCGCGTAGACCCGCTTTGCGCAGGCGCCGGGCAACGGCCTCGGCGTGAGACGTGAGCGCGGCACTCACCTTGTCCCGCGCGAGAATGTCGGTCTCGAACGTGTTTTCTTCGCCACAAGACTTGGGCACCAGCGCCGATTGCACGGCTGAGGCATCTTCACCGCGCGCGCGGGACTGGAACATCGACGCCCGCTCACCGAGCAAGTAGCGCAACTTCGCCGGATCGTAGTGCGCCAGCGTACCAATCGTGTCGATACCCAGCTCTTCCAACTTAGCGGCCGTCACGGGACCAACCCCCCAGAGTCGGCGGATAGGCAGCGGGTCCATCATGGCGCGCACCTCGGCGGGACGCACCACTTTCAGGCCATCAGGCTTGGACAATGTGCAGGCCAATTTGGCGACCAGCTTGCTCGGCCCGAGGCCCACCGACACGTTCAATTGCGTGCGTTCTTTGACCGCTCGCTTGAGCGCCGCCCCCAAACGTTCGGGGCTGTGTTCGTGAAAATGCAGACTCCCCCCCACGTCGAGGAAGGCCTCATCCAACGCCAGAGGCTCCACCACAGGCGTAAAGTCAAAGAACACCTCACGCACCTGGGCGGACACCTCCGAGTAGAGCTCCATGTTGCCCCCCACAAAGATGCCGTGGGGACACAGCTCGCGCGCTCGAAAACCGGGCATGGCCGATCGCACCCCAAAGGCCCGCGCTTCATACGAGGCTGCCGTTACCACACCGCGGCCACTCGCCCCGCCAACGATCACCGGCTTACCCCGAAGCTCGGGGCGCTCGCGCTGCTCGACCGACGCGTAGAACGCGTCCATGTCCGCATGCAGGATCCATCGCTCGGTCATGACTCGCGCCGCTGACCGAGAGTGTGGCTCAGACGGTCGCGAATTGCTCGGGTTTTATCTCGAGTGGAACTGGCGGTGAGGACACCAGGATTTGGGCCTGGCTGACCAGAGGCGCCACGAACCAGTGGGCAAAATATTCAGCCGTGTGGATCTTCCCAGCGTAGAAGGCGTGATCTGGGTGGTCGTCAGACAGTCGCTCCAGCGCGGCGCTCGCTTTGACCCCGGCATCCAAGAGCAACCAGCCCACACACAGCTCACTCGCCAGATTCAAGAAAGGCGTCGCCACCAGCGGCACGCGGCGCAGCTCGCCGGAGGCCGCCCAAGCGGCAAACTTCATCGCTACACCGGCGACTGCGTCGGCGGCGTGCCCCAGCAAGCGAATGCCCTCCCCTAGCCGCTCGTGTTCCTGGTTTTTTGCCACGAACAACTTGATGTCGCGCAAGAACGCCTGAGTATGAGCTCCGCCGTCCTGACGCAGCTTGCGGCCCACCAGATCCAGCGCCTGAATGTGGTTGGTGCCTTCGTAGATTGAAAACACCTTTGCGTCCCGACAATACTGCTCGACCGGGTGATCCTTGAGGTAGCCCGCCCCGCCAAAGATCTGCACAGCCATCTCCGCCACACGGAAGCCTTGGTCTGATGCGTACGACTTGCACAGCGGGGTGAGCAACTCCACCTGGCCCAGATGATAAGCTTTCTGCTCTGAATCCGTTGCTTGCTCTGCGCAATCGAAGTGATGGGCCGCCTTGATGATCATCGCCCGAGTGCCCTCGATCTTGGCCTTCATCTCGAGCAGTTGTCGGCGAACATCTGGGTGCTCGATGATCGGAACCCGCGGGGCCGTCGGATCCTTGGCATCCTCGACGGCAGCCCCCTGCTTGCGTTCACGCGCATAGTCGAGTGCACTCAAGTAAGCCGCAGATCCTGCCCCCAAACCTTGGATAGCCACGCCGATCCGCGCGAAGTTCATCAACTGGAACATCTGGCGAATGCCGCGGTTTTCTTCAGTGCCGACCAACTCTCCCCGACAATCGCCCTCGTCGCCGAAGCTGAGCGCACAGGTGGCGGATCCGTTGAGCCCCATCTTGTGCTCGACTGCGGTCACACGCACCCCGTTGCCTCCACCTTCCAGACGTAGTTTAGGCACGGCGAACAGACTCAGCCCCTTGGTTCCGGGCGGAGCTCCTTCAACCCGCGCGAGCACCAAATGAATGATGTTCGGAGTGATGTCTTGTTCCCCCGCACTGATGAAGATTTTCTGCCCGCGGATCTCGTAGCTGCCGTCCTCTAGCTTGCGCGCGCTGGTGCTCGCCTCGCCGACGTCGGACCCCGCGTGCGGCTCGGTCAGGCACATCGTACCGGCCCAAGTCCCGTCGTACATGTTTGGGCAATAGCGCTGACGTTGCTCCTCGGTACCGAAGGCATCGATCACGTCGGCCGCGCCGAGCGTCAGTCCTGCGTACATGTCCAGGGCCGGATTGGGGCCACTGGTGAGCTCGTTGACCAGGGTATACAGACTCTTCGGCGCGCTGGCTCCGCCGAACTCTGGCTCGATGGTCAGTGACTTGAACCCTCCGGCGTACAGCTGCTTGTACGCGTCCGCAAAACCGCTCGGCACCGTGACCCGGCCGCCGACGAGCTGGCAACCTTCGCGATCGCCAACCGAATTCAGCGGACCAGCTACCTGTGTGGCGTAGCGATAGGCCTCGTTGAGCACCGCGACGACTTCTTCCTCGCCCCAATCCTCGTAAACGCCGTGCCCCATCAATTTCCCCAGCTCGAATTGCTCGAGCAGCACGAAGCGCAACTCGCGCAGATCAGCGCGGTAGCGATTGATCGCTTGGCTCATGAACGCAAAATTAGCCGCGCTGGCGCAGTGTGTCCAATACCTCGAAGTAATTAGGAAAAGTCTTCGAGGTGCAGGCGGGATTCTGGATCACGATCCCGGGGGCCTTGAGGCCAATCAGCGCGAAGCTCATCGCCATCCGATGGTCGTCGTAAGTGCGGATTGCTGCCGGATTAGGCACTCCAGGATAGATCGTGTAGCCGTCATCTTCCTCGACGGCGTGGATCCCCAGACGATTGAGCTCCGCGACCACTGCGCCCACACGATCCGTCTCCTTGCGCCGGATGAAGCCGATACCAGTGATGCGTGTGGGTCCTTCCGCGAAGGGTGCGATCACCGCCAAAGTTTGGGCGACATCCGACAGATTCTTCATGTCCACTTCGACCCCGCGCAGCTGGCCGGTCCCGACCACCGTGGTGCGGTTTGGCTCTTGCTCCAGCCGGGCGCCCATGCGCTCCAGAATGTTCACCAGCTTGAGATCGCCCTGCCGACTTTCCGAGCCGAGCCCCTCAACGGTCACGCGCCCACCCAGCAGCGCCGCAGCCGCAAAGAAGTAGGACGCCGCAGATGCATCGGGCTCAACCACATAGTTGGTGCCGCGATAGGTCTGATCAGCCTCTACGACAAACGAACGGAACCCCTGGTTTTCGACATCAACGCCGAAGCTCTTCATGACGTCTGCGGTCATGTCCAGGTAAGGTTTGCTGACCAGCTCCCCCTCGACGTCGATCTGGACGCGTCCGCCGACGCAGGGAGCAGCTAGCAAAAGCCCGCTGATGAACTGACTGCTGGCGTTGCCTGGCAGGCTGAATCTGGCGTCACCTCGACGACGTCCGCGACCACTGACGGTCGCCGGAAAACAGCCAGCATTGCCGTGAAACGTGATGCTGACGCCAAGCGTGCGTAGCGCTTCGAACAGGTGGTCCATCGGGCGCTGACGCATGCGTGCCACGCCGTCCAGACGGTACTGGCCGGGTCCCAACGCCAAAGACGCCGTCAAGAAACGCGCCGCGGTCCCCGCATTGCCGACAAACACCTCAGTCTCGAGATCCGGCAGCACACCAGCGGATCCCTGTACCTCGAAGCGGTGCTGGGCTTCGTCGGCCTCGGTCTTGATCCCCAGGAGGTTCAGCGCCTTGGCCATGTACTTCGTGTCATCGCTGAACAGCGCCCCGCTGAGCTCGGTCTTTCCCTGTGCCAGCGCCGCCGCCATCAAGGCGCGGTTGGTGTAGCTCTTGGAGCCCGGCACGGTCACAGAGTGATCGAGCGTTTGGTTCAGAGGCTCTATCGCGATGGAATCACTCATCTCGCCGGCCTTATACAGGGTGAGCCGGCCCGAATACCAGCCGCGGGGTAAAAAACGCTGAACCGCACGCCGGGCGAACAGCCGCGGCGCTCAAGCCCGCCGCCGACGCTAGCAAAAAGCCCCCAATGCGCTCGGAGCAGCCCACCAGATGGCCCCCAGCGGCGAGCGACCACTGAGCCCTGTCCCCGCGGACCTGGGGCGCTCAGCAGCCCCTCGGACCTCGCATTGGCGGCGGCTCCTTCGTCCTGTGTCCACTTCGCCGAGGACCTCCCAGGCCCGTCGGCAGCGGCTCGCCCTGGTTGTCCGGGTTTGGGTTAACACGAATTGGAATCGGACCTTGCTGGGGCCGCCGACGTTTGCTGACCATCCGGGGCCAAACTCGTGCGGCTCCACAACCGACATCTCGCCGCTCTCCGGTGAGGCCGATCCGAGGGGAATTCGGCCCGACTGGCTCTGGACCCAGCCGTCCAACGAGGGTTGTCGGGGACGCCAGCGCCCCCCGGAACCGTCGGGTTCTGCACACTTGTGCGGCAGCCGGGGTACCGTGCTAGGACTCGCACAACGCGGAATGCGTACAATGCGCGTCCGCGAGTACACAGCAGCGAATCAGTGCGTACAGGACAAACTTTGACATCGGAACACGATTTCCGAGATCCGGTTTCGATAGGTGGAGCGTGCGATGAACTGTTCGGTGTGCCCGCGCACGCCCCGCGCAGGTGGACGCTTCAAGTGTGCGCCGCTTTCGCGGTGTTGGCTCTCAGCTTGCTGCCTGAGCCTGCCCAAGCTCAGCCTCGCGACCCAGCAAACGAGGCTCCTGTCGAGACCGCGCCAGCCGGGACTAACGGCAGTGTCACCCCGTCGAACCGCGGGTTTCGAGCCAATCCGTCCCCAGTTAATCCGTCCCCAGCCAATCCGCCTCAAGTGACTGCAACCAGCAGTACGCCGGACGAAATCCATGTAACCCTGCGCTACCAAGTCCCCCATGACTGCCCTTCCAGGGCCGAGTTCGAGCGCCAGCTGCTAGGTCGCACCAGTCACCTGCGGGTCTCACCGGAGAACGGCGAAAGCCCGCTGCTCACTCTCGACGTAAGCGCGCGCCCGGCAGACGATGGTCGCGTCATCGGCAGCGCAAGAATCTTGCTTGGTCAATCCGTGCGCGATGAACGAGAATTCTTGGGCAGAACTTGTCTAGAAGTGACGCGCGCAGCAGCTCTGAGCATTGCTTTCGCGTTGGAGAACATCGAAATCCGAACGCCTGAGCCAGAGCCGCCGCCTGAGCCCCCCCCGCCTGAGCCGGAGCCCCTGCCCCCACCGGCTGCCCCCCCACCTGGCGCTCTGTTTGACGCGGGCATCGCGCCCATTGCAGCCAACGTACTGGAACGCCCTTGGTTTGCCGGGGCCAGTGTATGGCTTGGTGGGCGTCTGACTGGCGCCGTTCGAAGTGCAGCTCAACTGGGAGTCGTGGCCGCGACAAGCGGCGCGTTCGATGACGAACCGTCTTCCTTCCGTTGGCTCGTGGCCGACCTGCAGCTGTGCCCGCAGACGTGGGGCACGGAGCTCCGACTTGCTCTTTGCGGGCACGCGCTGGCCGGAATCCTTCAGGCCGAAGGAGGCGGCATCGAGTTCCCACGAGAGGTCACTCGTTCATGGCTTGGAGTGGGTCCAGTATTGAGGGTTTCAGCCTGGTTTAGTGACAACACGGGCATCGTTGCCAGCACCTCGGCGAACGCAGCTTTGACGAAGCGGTCGTTCCTTTTCGAACACCCCCGTGTGCTGGTCGCTAGCGGGGCTGATGTTGTTTGGCTATTCTCTGTGGGAATTGAGCACACCATAGGTGGCACGTGACAGACCTGAGCGGACCGTGACTTACCCTGAAAGCACCAAAGACCTAGAGGCGATCGAAACGACCCCACCGGAGCAACCGGTGGGATCGGGGGTGGTTAAAAATCCGCCAATGCTGAAAACCAGGGACCGAATCGACCAGCTGATACGTGAACATTCGGATTTTGCCGCACGTACGTTGAGAATGTTTGGGCTCTCCGCATCCGACACGGATGATGGACTGCAAGAGGTTTTCTTGGTTCTCGCAAAACGACTCGACGACATCCGGCAGGGCGCTGAAAAGGCTTTTGTCTTCCGAGTGGCGCAACATGTTGCGTTCCGCATGAACGAGTCACGTTTGCGCAAACGCGAGAACGTGATGGAAGAGCCGCCAGAGAGGGAAACGGGCGCTTCGCCGGAAGTCATCCTCGGCAATCGAGAGGCGCTCAACCTCATGCGCGATGTGCTTCAGGCACTGCCAGACAACATCCGCGAAGTGTTCGTGTTATTCGAAGTCGAAGAACTGAGCTCGGTACAAATCGCGGAGATGCTGGACATTCCTCGCGGCACGGTCGTGTCTCGCCTGAAGCGAGCGCGAGAGTTGGTGGAAGAACGAATGAGAAAGCGCGGCTACCTGTACGGAGGACGAGCCTGATGTCACGGCCTGCTGAAGAAATTGAAGAACCGCGCCGGCTCAGCCAACTCGGCGCCGATCCGAGCGCCCAGATGCTGCGAGCCGTCAAGCGTGTTGGAGCTTCCAGCAGCGCCCAGACGCGACTGTATCGTCGTGCCGCGTGGCTCACCGTCGTCAGTTTGGCTAGCAGCTACACTGCGGCTGCAGCCGCAGCCGTTGGCGGAGCCAAAGCCATCACCGTCGTCGCCACGCTGGGTGTTGCCGCCGGCGTTGGCGCCTACACCTTGAGCCACGTTGAACCTGAGGTGCTCGCGCCGGCGCCCCAGGTGCGTCAGCCTGCGCCCGAAGCGCGGGACGTCACCCCCGGCCCCGCCCCGGTTCAACAGCCCCCTGTCGCAGAGCAGGAGGACCCAGAGCCTGGAGCAGACGTGGCCCTCCCGCCTGCGCCCAAAGCCGAGCGCAAACCGGGTACGCAGCCGCTCAGCCACGAAATCAAGCTGATCGACGAAGCGCGCAATGCGGTGAGGTCGGGTCAAGGTGCGCGCGCATTGAAGAAGCTAGCCGACTACCGCAAGCGGTTCCCACAGGCACGCTTCGCGCTGGAAGCGAGCGCCCTCGAGATTGAGGCGCTGGCAGTCTCCGGACAGACGGCACGGGCCAAGCAGCTAGCGCAGCGGTTTATCGAGCAGCACCCGAAGAGCTTGCTCGCCACTCGCCTTCGTCGATACGCGGACTGACAGTCGACGCCCCTCAGTCTTGTCCAGGATCCTCTTGAGAGCGTTCATCGGCGATCTCGTTGAGCAACTCTTCGACTCGAGCGCGGTCATCCGGGGCTGTGTCATACTCGAAGCGCAACTCAGGCACGCGTTTGAGCTTGAGCTCGGGAGCCAGCGCGCGACGCAACCGGCCCGCAGCGCGGCTCAGGCTCTGAACGGCGCGCTTGCGTGCCACCGGATCGCCGTCGCCGATCATCAGTCGAACTTTGAGGTAGGCGATTCCGAGGTCCGGCGGCACATCAACCTGGGTAATCACTAGCCCCATCAATCGAGGATCGGAAAGCTCGCGTGAAATCAATGTGGAGAGCACCGAGCGGATCCCCTCGGCCACGCGCTTGGGACGCCGCCCGTCACTCGTCGGCATCGCTGCTCTCCCAGCCTTCTGCGTACGCGCTTGCCCCGGCTTCAAGCCTGGTGCCCTCGTAGTCCAGACTCATTTCTTTGCCTCCGGCGCCGAACGAAAACACCTCGGTGCGAACATCGGCTAGCAGCGCTTCAGGAAGGTTGGACGCCATGTGACGGGCTTTGTCGAGTTGTTCTTGGCACACGCTGGAATCGTTCGACACCACACTGATGCCAAATACCGCGATTTGAAACTTGCCGGGATCACCAACTTCCGCGGCGCTGATGCCTAGGCGGGACTTCACTCGATCGCGAAAGCTGCGCACCACCTGTCGCCGGTCCTTCAGTGAGCGCGCGCCTGGGATTTGAAGAACCAAGCGCGCGACACCGACGAACATCTGTCAATCACAGCCGAGCCCAACGCCTCACAGCGTCGGACGCACTTCCTTCGTTTCGAAAGCCGCGATGATATCGCCTTCTTGCAGGTCGCTGAAGCCGCTGAAAGCGATACCGCAGTCCAGGCCTTCCCGAACTTCCTTGGCGTCATCCTTGAAGCGCTTGAGGCTATCGAGCTTGCCTTCCCAGATGTCGTTGCCTTCACGCTGCAAGCGGACGAGCGCGTTGCGACGCACCACACCGTCGACGACCATGCAGCCCGCGACCACACCGGCCTTGCTGACCTTGAAGATCTTGCGCACCTCGGCCTTGCCGATTTCTTGCTCCACCAAAGTGGGCGCAAGCAGCCCCTGCATGGTGTCGCGGATGGCGTCAATCACCTCGTAGATGATGGTGTGATGACGGATTTCCACGCCTTCTGTCTGAGCCAAGGTGCGCGCCTTGCCGGCAGGACGCACGTTGAAGCCGATGATCACACCCTTGGCAGCAACCGCCAGGTTGACGTCACCCTCGGTGACGGCACCAACGCCTGAGTGCACCACGCTGACCTTGACCTTTTCGGTGCTGAGCTCTTCCAATGCCTGAACCAGCGCTTCGGCAGAGCCTTGCACGTCAGCCTTGACGATGAGTTTGAGCTCCTGCTGGTCCGCCTGGCTAATGCCCTTGGCCCAGTCCTCGAGGGACATCGTGGCTTTGGTCCCACGACTCTGCTCGGTGGCCTTGACCTTGCGCTGCTCGGCGATCTCTTGCGCCTTCTTGGCGTTCTTGACCGCGTCCACCGTGTCGCCGGCACTGGGCACCTCGTTGAGGCCAACCACCGCCACCGGCATCGACGGTCCGGCTTCGCTGACGTTGCGCCCGTTTTCGTCGAGCATTGCACGCACCCGACCGAATGCGGCGCCGGCAATCAGGCCGTCGCCCTTGCGGAGGGTACCCTCTTGCACCAGCACGGTCGCCAGCGGCCCCCGCCCCCTGTCGAGCTTGGCTTCGATCACCATGCCTCGAGCCGAGCGCTTGGGGTTGGCGCGCAGATCCAAAAGCTCCGCTTGAAGCAGCACTGCGTCCAACAGCTCGGGAATGCCGTCACCGGTCTTGGCAGAGACTTCGCACACCAGAGTGTCGCCGCCCCATTCCTCGGGCACCAATCCAGCGTCAGACAGCTCGCGACGAGCGCGCTCGGGTTGGGACTCTGGCTTGTCGACCTTGTTCAGGGCCACGACGATCGGGCAGCCCGCGTCTTTGGCGTGAGTGATGGCTTCTTTGGTTTGGGGCATGACGCCATCATCGGCGGCACATACCAAAATCACTACGTCAGTCACTTTGGCGCCACGGGCGCGCATGCTGGTAAAGGCGGCATGGCCGGGCGTATCGAGGAATGTGATACGTCCCTTGTCCGTCTTCACCGAGTAGGCACCAATGTGCTGTGTGATGCCTCCGGCCTCCCCGTCAGCCACGGATGAACGCCGGATCTTGTCGAGCAAGCTGGTCTTTCCGTGGTCGACGTGACCCATGACCGTGACCACAGGCGGACGTGGCTGACGATCAGCTTCGTCTTCCGTAATCTCCTGTGCTGCTGCGATCGCAGCGTCTTCGCTGACTGCGACGTCTTCAACGTTCCACCCGAACTCCTCACCCACAATCTTGGCGGTGTCGGGGTCGAGTGTGCTGTTGATGTTGATGCCGGTCAGCCCCAGGCTCATCAACTTCATGAGCAGCTCACCTGCTTTGACTTGCATCTTGGCGGCAAGCGTCTGAAGCGCGACCGAACCTTCGATCTTGACGACCTTCTTGTGCGCCGAGCGCTCCTGCGTGACGGGTGCTCCGCTGCCTTTGCTGCGGCCTCCACCCATGCTGCCGATTCCGCGCCGGGGTCCGCCGCGCCCCATGCGTCCACCCATCATGGGGCCTCGGCGCTGGCCTCCGCCAGCCTTGGCGTCATACTGCACGCGTCGGGGGGTCACGGAACTGCGCGGCTGCTGAGGCATCGGCACGCCGGGGCGTCCCTGCCAAACGTCAATGCCGGTCTTAGGACGCTGTGAAGGGGTCGGTGCTTTGGACTCCGGGGGCGGCGTTGGCTTGCGCTCCGGAGCAGCTTGGCGCGAGGCAGACGCACTGGCGGGCGGCGCGCTTGCGGCTGGGCTACTCGCGGGCGGTGAACTCGCCGCGGGAGCGCTAGTGGAAGCAGCCACCGCCGGCGTACTCGTCGGCGGCGCGCTCGTCGGCGGCGCGCTCGATGGTGCGCTGGCGGCCGGGGGGCTAGCAGCGGGCGCTGACTTCGCCGCAGGCTCTGGGGCCGCTGGAGCGGCTGCAGGCTCGGGTTCGCTAGCCTTTGGCGCGGCTGGCTTCGCAGCGGCGGCGGGTTCCGAGTCCGCTGGCGCCGGTGCTTTGGCTGCGGGCGCTTCGGCCTTGGCTGCGACCTTTTCTTGGCTCGCTTCGGGCTGGGCCGCCGGCGTTGGCGCCGGGCGCGCTGCTTCAGCCGCCGGCTGGCTCGGGGCGGGCGCCGCGACAGGCTCGGCAGCTACCTGCTTGGCGGGTTCGGCCGATGCTGGCGCGGCCTTGGCCGGTTTGCCCCGACGAATCGGAGGCTTGGCTTTGCCTGGTTCTGCGGCAGGAGCGGCAGCGGACTTGGCTTCGTCGGCCTTGCGCTTGCCGCGGCGAATGATCACGCCACCACCACGAGGACGCACGCGCTCCTCAACCGCCTGATCCCCATCGCTCGGCTTCGATAGGTGCCTCTTGACTCGCTCTATCTGCTCGGGTGCAACCGCACTCATATGATTGCGGACGTCGCTCACCCCCAGCGACTGAAACAATGCAACCAGGGATTTGTTGTCGATCCCTAGTTCTTTGGCCACCATGTAGACTCGAAGCTTGCTCATCGAACCTCCGGAACTTTATTGGACTGCTTGCCACCGACGAGCGGTGAAGCAGAAGGCTGCAGCGACAGCTGCGTCAAACTGATAGTGAACGCCACGGCGCGCGCGAGCCCGTGGTCCGTGATCCCCAAAAGCGCAACTTCCCCGCGACCCAGCATCTCTCCCAGGCGCGCTTTGGTGCCCCAAAGGACGAGCCGACCACTCGCGGCCAACTGCGCCACCTGGGGCTCTTTGGCAATGGCGCGCGCGTCCTCGGACAGCACGCCCAAAATTACTTGTGTCAACCCATCCGCCACGGCTTGCCCACCGTACACGAGCTTTCGCGCCCGGAATGCGGCGCTCAGCAGTCCAGTTAGACGCCGCTCAGCCGCCAGCCCCAGCTCTGACTGGAGCTTTTCCGGGTTGCATTTGACGGGGCGCTTGAAGCTGCGAGCAAAGCCACGCGTGGCGGCTGTTCGCAGACACTCGCCGCGCGCATGCACCCAAGCACCTCGGCCGAAACCGCTGCCAGCCAAATCAGCAACAACACCGTCTTCTGGTGTGAGAATGAAACGCAGCATCTGCTCCGGATCTGTGCGACTGCCGCAGCCGACACAAGAACGCACGCGTGCACGGGGCGTCTTGGTGGCGCGCTCTGCGTCCAGCTGGTTGTCTTGGTCCGCTGGATCCGGGGGCTGTTGTCTGATGGCTGCGATCATTCGTCTCCTTCGTGGGGTTGCTTTGGCTCAGGCTCCGCAAAGTCCAACAGTGGACGCTCAGCCCTCGGGCTGCGGCTGCGGCTCTGCTTCTTCTTTAGCTTGTTCGCTGTTGTCATCGCTAGACTCGTCCGATGCCGCTTCGGCGGACTCGTCGGACGAAGCCTCTGCCGCGGCGCCGTCAGGTGCCGCCTCGGAAACGGGCTTGCCATTTTCGGTGGACTGCTCTGGCGAGTCAGAGCTCGATTCTTCTTGTTCGGCGCGGGCTTCTTCGCGCGCTTCTTGGGCGGCGCGCTCACGCATGGCGCGGCGTTCCTGCTCCAAACGTGGCAGCTCTTGCTCGATGAATTGGCGGGCGTACTGCTGCACAGCGCGCGCCTTCTTGTTGGTCAGACCGCTCCTGATGGACAGTCGGTCCGGATCCTCTCGGACGATATCGCGAAGCGTGCGGTAGCCGCCCTCTTCCAAGAACTGCAAGGTCCTCAGGCCGACGCCTCGCACCAGACGCAATAGCTCGCGATCCGTGGGCGGCTCGCGCCGGGACAGAATCTCTTGAAAGCGGTCCGCCCTCAAACGCTCCATGGTCTGCACCGCGTGGTCCTTGAGCTGCTGCGCGCCACCGCTAGCTTCGACGCCCTCAATCGCCTGCAATTCCTCGACGGAAGCCTCGGCGACTTCCTCCAAAGCGCGGAAGCCCAGGCGATACATGGCGCGTGCCACGTCCTCGTCGATGCCCTCGATTTGGCGGAACGCAGCCAGTGCCTCTTCCTCGAGCGCTTTGAACTTGCTCTCGCTGATGATGTCCAGCTTCCAACCAGTCAGCTGTGACGCCAGACGCACGTTCTGCCCTTTGCGCCCAATCGCCAAGGAAAGCTTCTCATCGGGAACCACTAGTTCCATCCGATTGTCGGCTTCGTCGACGATCACCTTGTTGACTTCCGCGGGCTGAATGGCTGCGATGATGTAGCGAGCCACGTCTTGATCGTAGGGAACGATGTCGATCTTCTCGCCGCGCAACTCCTGGACTACTGCCTGCACGCGTGAACCTTTGATACCGACGCAGGCGCCAACCGGATCCACGTCACCATCTCGGGTTGCGACAGCAATCTTGCTGCGGGATCCTGCTTCGCGAGCCACGCTCACGATGCGCACGATGCCTTCGTAGATTTCGGGCACCTCCGACTCGAACAGCTTTTCAACGAGTTGCGGAGCACTGCGGCTGAGGATCACCATCGCCCCACGTGCCTCACGATCGATGTCTTTGACGTAGGCCACGATGCGGTCACCGGGGCGGTACGTTTCGCGCGGAGTTTGCTCTCTGTAGGGCAGGATGCCTTCGGTCTTGTTGAGGTCCACGATCACGTTGTGGCCCTTCTCGAAGCGCCGAATGATGCCGCGGATCAGCTCGCCTCGCTTGTCTTTGAACTCGTCGTAGATCAGGTCGCGCTCAGCATCGCGGACGCGCTGCAGCAGCACCTGCTTGGCCGTCTGCGCAGCAATCCGACCGAAGGAGCTACGCGCCTGCTTCATATTCAGGATGGCGCCGTATTCCTTGTCCTGCTGGGCAGCGTCCTTGGCGTGCTTCGGATGCCAGAAGACCTGAAAGCCGATGTCTTCACCGGCCTCGATGTCCGGCCAATACTTCTTGGCAACGTCCACCGCGATCTCCGCCTCGGGCTGATCCACTTCTTCGACCACCGTCATGTATTGGAAGAGATCGATGAACCCGGTGTCCTCGTTGTAACGCGCTTCGAGTTCCCGATTGGGACCGAAAGCAGCCTGTGCGGCTTTGAGAATCGCGGCCTCCATCGTTTCGATGAGGATCTGTTTGTCGATGCCTTTTTCTTGTGCGACCTGTTCGACTATCTGCCCAAGGCTGCCTTCAAAAGCGTCCATTTTGATTCCTTCTTGCTGCTTTTACGTCTGCGTGCGCGGCTACTTGGCCGCACTGAAATGCTTCTTCTTTTGGCCTGATTTGCGCTGCCCCGGCTTGGCCTGAGAAGCGCTCATGTCCAGCACCAGCTGGCCAGATTCGATTTGCTGGAAGTCCAGGGCAACATCCCCTTGGTCCGTGTGCATCAGCACGCGCTGCCCATCCACTCCCCCCAGCTGGCCGCGCAGCGTCTTCTGACCCTGCACCAGCTCCAGGCACTTGACCCGGGCTGTCTGACCCTGAAAACGCTCGTAGTCCGACAGTGAGTACAGCTGCCGCTCCACACCTGGTGAGCCGACTTCGAGACGGTACGCGGCAGAGATGACCTCCGACACGTCCAACGCGGTGGACAGGTCTCGGGAGAGCTCCGTGCAATCGTCCAAGGTGATCCCGGCCCCGAGATCGGTCGTGCCTGGCCGCTCAATCGTCAGATACAGCACCCAGCCTCGATTGTCTGTGCGCCAAATCAGCTCCACCCCGTCGACGTCGTGCGCCACGAGCACGGGCTCGATCACGGCTAAGAGCCGGTCTCGGTCGAGTCCTTTCAGCTTTTCGTAGGCAAACGGCATGATGAGTGGGCGGTGTGAAGGCGGGTTTGGCTGCGGCGTAAGGCCGCTTGGCGACAGGGCAAAAAAAAACGGATCCGCGAGAGAACCGGGATCCGAAATTGGACTTACCCAAGTTTTTCGGCGCGGATGGTAGCCCAGTGCGCGCACATACGCAACCGTCGCGACGTCCCGGACGTCGCCGCTCGCCACCCCCAAAAGCGCTTTTTCGACACCACCGGTTGGCCCGCGGGTGGTTGTTTTGTTCGGGTGGTAGTTCAGTCTGAGCGAATTTCTCGTGGAGAGCGGTGTATGGTCGCCCCTGATGGACGCCTCCGGGAGCAGAGATGCCAACCGTTCCTACTACGACGCCTTTTCCGAGGGATACGAGCGCCAGCGCGGCGAAAACCTGCCCCGCGGCTACCATGAACTACTCGATTCTCTGGAGGCGGAGCTTGTTGCGACCTACGGAACCGCCGGAGACGTGCTGGAAGTCGGCTGCGGCACCGGCTTGGTCTTGGAGCGCATCGCGCGATTCGCTCGCAGCGCGAAGGGCATCGACGTGTCACCAGGCATGCTGGAGAGAGCCCGAGAACGTGGACTGGACGTGGAACTCGGCTCCGCGACGGAACTCCCCTTCGACGACAATAGCTTCGACGTTTGTTGCTCGTTCAAGGTGTTGGCGCACGTTCCCGACATCGAAGGAGCTCTGGCGGAAATGGCTCGCGTCACGCGCCCGGGCGGGCATGTGCTCGCGGAGTTCTACAATCCCCACAGCTTTCGCGGCGTGATCAAGCGTTTGGGCCCCAAACTGCGGGTTGCCCCAGACGCCAACGAAGGGGACGTCTACACCAAGTTTCATTCCCCGGCCGAGGCCAAGCAACTGACCCCACCCAACTGCCGCTTCATCACGGCCCGCGGCGTTCGCATCGTTACCCCGGTGGGCGCGCTGCTGAAAGTCCCGGTGCTGCGCGACGCATTGTGGCGCAGTGAACATGCGCTTTGTGATACGTGGTTCAGCCGCTTCGCTGGGTTTTGGGTCGCAGTGTTCAAGAAGTCGGGTTGAGCGGATCCGCTAGAAGGTCCCGCTGATCCCCAAGTAGCCAGCCTTCGGCCCAGCGGAAAACACCGGCTGCAGACTGACTCCAATGAGGTCTTGGGTCTGCTGCTGCGAGCGGGGACCTCGTGGGCTACGTCTCGGCTCGGTCGGACGCCGACGTTCAGGGCCGGCGCCGTCCGGCAGAGTGCCGGCTGGCGCGCCTCGACGCCGCACCCCCAGGGGCTCTTCGGCGACGAAGTTGATCTGGGCTTCCGCGATGCCGACAGCAGTGACGAGCAACAGGGATCCCGTCGCCCAGTTCGCCACGTTACGCGCCAGCTCCACGTTGGCGTTCAATTGGTCGATGTCACGAGGCCCGTCGTTGGCCTGGGAGTGCAAGCTCAGCTCGCGCGATGCGGCGACCACGGCCGTGCCCAGAAGCAACACCTCGGTTCCCAGAAATAGAGTACCAAGCCCGATGTCTCCGTTCTGAAATTGCCCCACACCGAAAGGCACAGCGGCGATCCAGCGCTCGTTGCTGTGGACCAGTGTCTCTTGCGCCGCCAGTTGTTCCAAGTTGGCGATGCGAGCCCGCTCGGCTTTCGCCTGGCGTTCTTTTTCTGCAGCCAGCTCGCGGGCCTTCTCCAACTTCTCTTCCTGGGCGATGCGAATCTCTTCCAAGAAGGACCCTTTCACCTTGAAGAACAAGTCGCGCACCTTGGTCGGGAATAGCACCGGATCTGGTGAAGCCATCAACGGGTTTGCGGTCAAGGCCGCCCGTAGCTGAGCGTCAGCTTCTTCCGTTCGCCCCTGCGCTAGCAGACACGACGCGTTGTACAATCGCGCTTGTTCGAGCGCCTCAGGCCCGATCTTCGCGTCCAAGCCCGAGTGTTTGAAAACCTGTGCATAGGCTTCGGTGCAGCGATCATACGACCCGGCCTGGTACAGGGAGCGCGCACGCTCCAGCTCAGAGAGCACGTCCAGCTCGGGCTCTTCGCTTCCTTCCGCGGTAGCGGGCTCCGCGTGTGACGCTGACTCAGTAGGCGGCGACCCAGCAGGCGGCGGTGACTTGGCGGGTGATTGCGGACCGCTCGCCCCCGTTTGCGCATGCGCGGCAGTCACCGTCAGCAAGATGGCCGACGTCGACAGCAGCTTTCGTAACTTGTGGTTGCCGGGGCTCATTCAAGCAGCCGCCCATAGCGTAGTGGCCTCCGTGGTGCAGCACCAGCACGGATCAAGGCCAAGGCAGGACGGTGGTGTTTCCAGCCCGCAGCGTAACAACTTTCCCGCGTGTGGAGGAGCCTTCCTCGGAATTTGACAGCGTGCAGCTTCCCTCAACGCTGAGCTGGCTCATCGAGACCGAACGCTCACCCGGCAGCTTTAGATCTCCCGCGAACAGACTGGGACAAGACAGGCTCCATCCCCTGCTGCTCGCCGATCCCACCCTCAAACCGGCATCCTTGAACGCGATCCTGCCCACGACCAGTTGTGGCCCCTCGCCCTCCACGATAGCCACGCTGCGCTTGCCGGCGATACAGCAGGTGTCGTCAGGCGGAACGAACTCAAATAAGTGCTCCCCTAGGCTCAGCTGATGGGTCACGCCAAACCAGGGGCGTTCAGTGCCGTCGATGCGAACGCTCCCTCCGGGCGCGCCAGTCACACGCACGGACACGTCTCGAGTCTGAGGCTCCTCATCAACCGGCGGGGCCCCCTTGGGGGTCTTACGGCGCGCGGTCGCTTTGGGTTTGGGCGCCACCGGTCGCGCGACGGCTGCTGGCACCTGCGGCTTGCTCGCTTGCTCGAGCGGAGGCGTGACCAACGCAGGTTGCGAGGGGATATCGCGCGGCTGCGGCGCCGCGTGTTCCTGTAACGGCTCCGGCTCGGGCCAGATCGAGACCACCCCATACGCCGCACCAGCGCAGCCCAAAAGCGCCGCCCCCATGAGCAGGCCCTGCTGAACGCTGCGTCGCCGCCGCATCCCGGACACGAGCGTCAGCAGTTCTGGATCGCCTGGCTTGTACGACAGCGCACGGTTGAACTGCGCCGTAGCCAGAGACATGTTCCTCTCGGCTCGCGCCTTGACCCCGTCCTTGACCA
Source organism: Polyangiaceae bacterium (assembly GCA_050304975.1). Lineage (GTDB taxonomy): Bacteria > Myxococcota_A > Polyangia > Polyangiales > Polyangiaceae > SZUA-265. The sequence continues at coordinate 4,879 of JBNLEN010000038.1, read as the reverse complement.
AGGCTTCGACGATACGCTCAGGAAAGGCTTTAACGTATTCGCCCTGGGCGCGCAGGTAGTCAGTAATATCGCGCCGCGGATGCTCAAAGCCCAAGCGCTTGAGCTCAGCTCGCAGTGCTTTCTGCATGTCCTCGATCGAATCGAACCTGTCTTCCGGCTCACGCTGGAGCGCCCGCACGATGATTTCACTGATGCGGCTGCCCACGCAAGGACGCGCCTTGACCGGTGGCTCAAAGTTGCCGTCCAACACATTGCGCAACACCTGGGCCGGGTTATTGCCGGCAAACGGCAACGCCCCAACGACGCACTCGTAGAACAGGACGCCCAACGAAAACACATCGGCGCGCCTGTCCACGACTTTGCCTTCGATCTGCTCCGGCGCCATGTGCGCTGGAGATCCGAGCACCTGCCCCGTAGACGTGACCCCTTGCGCGTCGAGGAGTTTGGCGATGCCGAAGTCCGTCAGCTTGACCCGCGCGCGGTCCACATCGTCCGCGCTATCGCGCGTGCCGGGCGGCGGCAGCTCGATCAACACGTTCTCTGGCTTCACGTCGCGGTGAATCACGTTTTGCGCGTGCGCGTGCTCCAGCGCGCTCGTCAGCTCGACCACGATCTCAGCGGCGAGTTCTACGGGCAACGCGCCGTTCTCTTTGAGCAAGTCCCGCAGCGTGACGCCACGGATCAGCTCAACAATCAGATACCGTTCGACGTCGTCAGGCTCCGAAACGTCGAAAACTTCGACGATGTTGGGATGCCGCAGCTTAGCCACGGCCTTGGCTTCACTGTTGAATCTCGCCGCGACCTCTTCACTCTCGCGCAGGTGACGATGGATCAGCTTGACCGCCACCTCCCGATCCAAGCGCCGGTCGCGTGCCCGAAACACCGTCGCCATACCGCCATGCCCGATCTCCTCGATGAGCTCGTATTTCGACAGCTGGGTCGATATCGGAACCACTGGCAGCACGGTTGTTAAACCCTTCGGTGCTGGGTCAAGAAACCGCCCAACAAGCATTGGTTTACCCCGACAACCCGCCCTTGTAACGCAACCGCGGCGCGCCCGACCGGCCAGCAAGCTTTCCACCGTGGGTCAGAGCCCCGATGCGGGATCCGTCTGGCTGCTCCGCAGTTGGTGCTAAAGGGGGGCGGCAATGGCTGGATTTGAACGTGACCCCAGTGGCCGAGCCCTGCTCGGCGGCTTCCCGCTCGCCGAGGCAGCCGCACACCCGGAACTCACCACCCCTCTTTATCTCTATGATCTTGATGGGATAGCCGCCGCGGCAAGAGCGCTGGTGGAGGCTTTGGGCAGCGACAACTTGGTTGCCTACGCGATGAAAGCCAACTCCGCGGCTAGCGTCCTGCGGCAAGTAGCCGCGGCGGGTGCAGGTGCTGATGTAGTCTCCGGTGCGGAACTTAAGCTGGCCTTGGCGACAGGGATCGCACCCAAAAATGTCTTGATGAGCGGGGTCGCGAAGACCAACGACGAGATCGATCTAGCGATTACGTCAGACATCCGCGCGCTCCAAGTGGAGAGCGTGGAGGAGCTCGCGCGCGTCGAAGCGAGAGCGCAGACGTTGGGTAAACCCGCACCCGTTACCCCACGGGTCAATCCCTCCGTGGCCATCGACTCACACTCCCACATCGCGACAGGCCACGATGAAGCCAAGTTCGGTATCCTACGCAGCGACCTACCGCGAGCGTGGAGCAAGATCGATAGCTCGGCTTGGCTGACTGCGGCTGGCGTCTCGAGCCACGTCGGCTCGATGTTGCGCAAGCCAGAATCTTACCTAGAAGCCGCGCGCGTTGTGTGCGAGATCGCGCGCGAACGCCGCGCGGCGGGCCAGGCGTTGTCATATGTCAACTTTGGCGGAGGCTTCGGCATCGACTACGGCGGGGCCCCCGCCGCTAGTCCACCACAGTTTGCTCAGGCGGCGCTCGAACTGCTGCGCGAGTTCCAACTCGAAGGCACCTGCTTGTGCGTTGAGCCCGGCCGAAGTCTGGTAGGGCCCTACGGGGTCGTGCTAGCTCGCGTGACTCAAAGCAAGGTTGCCACCAACGCGCGTTGGTTGATGTTGGATGCGGGCATGAATGATCTGCTGAGACCAGCGCTATACCAGGCCAAACATCGCATCGAAGCTTTGGAAGCGCCACCCAGCGGCGACCCTTGGCGCGCCGTGGGACCGGTCTGTGAAAGCAGCGATGATTTTGGCCAACACCAGATCTCGGAAAGCGTGCCGTCCTTCGTCGTTATCCGTGACGCCGGTGCTTACGGCTACGTGATGGCTTCCGAATATAATGGCCGAGCCCTGCCTGCCGAGGCGTTCATATCCGACGGAAAATTGATCAAAGTCAGCCGTCCGTCTAGCGCTGACCGTTGGCTTCGAGAACGCCTCGACGCCTAACTAAGTCTGCGGCGCCAGCTACCGACGGACCGGAGCGAGCGACAAGCTAGAATTCGGACCTGAACCAGCGGCGAGCTAGAATTCGTAGCCGAATTGGAGCTCAAAGTAGTGCACCGGATCGGTCTCCGACATATCCGGCGCCCCGGGCGTCTGCCAGAAGTCCTGATTGGGTAAAAACACGCCATACGCGCCATACAGTTTGACGCCAGCGCCCATGTCCCAGCTGGCCACGACATCCAACTCACTGCCGCGCAGGGTTTCCCCATTGGGGTTATCCGCCATGGTCATGAACAGGTGCCCCGTCACTTTAGCCGTGACCGGCTTGACGGGCTTGTAAGCCAGCTCGGCACGCGCCGCGAGCAGATTGGAGCGCGATAGAACTACGTCTGCTCGGCCCAAGTACTTGTGGCCGGTGGGAAATAGCTGGTTGTAAGCACCATCCCGCTCATCGCTCGGATCGTCATCGCCAGAGCCCACGGTGCCTCCTAGCGAAACCCGCAGCGGCTTGACTGGCTTGATCCCTACCTCAGCATCGGCGTGAAATGCCAATTTGGAGAGCGCATCCGCCCCTGGAGCGCCCGGGGAAGTTCCGAATTGCAGCGCGGCTTCGACGCCATAGTCGAAGCTACCCAAGGTTTGCTTGGCGCGGCTGCCAAAGGTGAACTCATGGGAGCTCGCGACGGTTTGCAGATCCGGCATTGCCATTGGATCGTTCGGATCCGCTACGTCCAGCTGTTGTTCGAAAGAACTCAACCCCAGCAGGTACACGTCCCATTCCAATGATCCCAGCAGCGGTCCTAGCCCCGCATACACGCCATAAAACCAGCGATCGCCGTCCAGCACCGCCTGCGTGTTCGCCTGGCCCTCGTTGACCAAGGTGGCGAAGCCATCCACCCAGGCCTGCTGACCCAGATCCTGGCGCAAGCGCATCCCCTGAAAGCCGCGCCCCGCCTCATTCCATTTGAGCCCGCCGATCACATAACCATCGCCGTATTGCAGCATGAAGCGGCCCACATCCAGCCGCCGCTCGCTGCCTTGCAAGCGCACGAACGCTTCGTACACGCCGAGGTCATACGCATCCCCAATCGTAGCAGGACTGCCTTGAGTGGCGTGGGTGCCATACGCTTGTGGCACGAAACGCACCGACACCTTAGGCCCCCACCCTAGGTCCACCGGACGCGTGTCCACGCCAAACCGCGCGCGGTAAACCAGGTAGTCCCCGTCCCGTTGTCTGCGGGGGTGCGACAGGCCCAAGTCCGAGTAGCCGCGCCCCAGTTCGTAGCGAGAGAAGAACGAACCGGAAATTTCAACCGGCGGTGCGGGCTCTTCGGAAGGGTCCTGCGCCGGGAAGTCTTCCGGAGCCGTGCCTTGCGCTCTCGCGTCAAGAGCAAGTCCGAACGCCAATGATAATGCCAAACAGCTCAATCCAACCCGGTTGCCTACTGCCCGGTTCGATACCCGCTGCAGTGCAGGGCCCTGCTGGAAGTGCTTCATAGACCTTCGGGATTTCCTTCGGCGAAGCTTTTAAAGCGCACGATCAACTTGTGTCGACCATTTTTTAGCTTCAATACCTTGGTGTAGTTCCCCTGGTGGTCCACGAAGATGTGGCGACACAGATCGCCGGGCGGATCTTCGTCTTGCCAGTGAATACAGATTTGATCGTCCGTCACCCACCAGCGAGCTGAGCGCATGACCCGTTGCTCGCTTCCTGGCGACAGTTGGTGAGAGCGAAAAGTGCCTGACTTCTCGTAGTAGCTTCTGAAATCGTAATTCCAGAGTTGATGTCGGCCATGCACCGTCTTGCCGGAAAACAAACTCTGTATCTCCGTGCCAGTCAGCTGCCTCTGGTCCGTCCCGGTGGCGTCAGACGTGCGATCGCAGGCGCAGGTCACTGCAGCCATCAAGGCAAAAACGACTAGAATCGCCCCCCTGGGCAAGCGGCTGTCCGTCATCCCTCTCCTCTGCTATCCTGCCCAGTCGTGTCGATCAAGCAGCGTCCGGGTTTCTTTGCGGATTGGGGGCGACTCGGCCTCGGGGGTGCGTTCAAGAAGCGCATGGGAGGGGCCCAAGTCGGCGGCCAGACCTTCAGCTATGACGACATGGCCAAGTGGAGCCACATGGAGCTCAGCACGATGATGCACCAAGCCGTCAGCGAGGCGCAGTATGACGTCGCGTGTTGGGCCTTCGAGCACCTGCTCATGCACCATCATGGCGAGCTCAAAGCCGCCTGGCCAACGGTGATTTGGGTGCTCGGACAACATCAAAAAGAGGTGGCGATTCCCGCAGCCAAGGAGTTTCTGAAGTACGTCTCGGACGGGGACGAGATCAAGGACCTCAATCATGGCGCCTGGTGCAACTACGTCGTCGGCCAAGCCTACCTGGACCTAGCCACAACAGCGCGGGGCACGAACAAAACAGAGTTCTTGCGGCTTCGGCCGCTGGCGCTCCACCATTTGGGCCAAGCCCGAGAGCAAGCCGCG